>CAZSHH010000037.1:0-2837 GCA_964606525.1 uncultured Dehalococcoidales bacterium | reverse complement strand
CGTGCCGATGGAGCGTCGCGACAATCTTCTTGTTGGCCAGTCCGGCATAGGCCACGAGGTCGGGTTGTTTTCTAACCAGATTGTCAACAGCTTCAAAACGGGGCGGATCGTTATCCAGCGCTGCCACCGGTTTGATGTCTTCGGCAACCGGTTCGATCATCTTTTTCCGGCCATTGCCACCATTATGCAATGGGGCAGCTTCCGGGGATTCCTTCACGGGCGGTACTTCGGCTTTATGTTCCGGTACCGGGGGATCCGGAGGAGTTGTTTTCGCGGGTGGGGTGGGGGGAGGAGGGGGCGCCGCCGGTTTATTTTCCGGTTTCACTTCAGCGGCGGGACGCTCAACATTCACAGCCTGATTAGTAACAGCAGGTTTCGAGGAGAAGGGATTTTCCGAAGCTAAGACATTTTCCCTGATGTCGAGCAAAATGGCCTGGATCTCATTTTTCAGGACCTTTATCTCGTTTTCTAATTGGGTAATTTTTTCACTGGTTTCCATCAGGGGACTCCCTCCGGTTGCCTGCGGTTTTCACGCAGCTACTTTTAAAGAAGTTGCGGTGGAGAGGGTTATTAGCCCTCTCCACCTGTACCGGGTTTAAGCTTTAGTGAAGATCGTTGATTTCTAAGATACTGGCAGGTAGAGTTCTCTTCAGGGTGATTGCAGCACCTTTAGTTGGGATAATCTGCAAGGTAAAATCATCATATGCATTCAAGGTCACACCAGTAGGAACAGTGACGGTGATCAGCATAGCTTCATCTGGATCGAGCATATTAGCTCCACCACGTTCTAAACCAAGCAGAGTCTGAGACCAAGTTACGTTTTGGATAAAATTCTCATCATCACTATAATTGATTACAACATTGTTATTACCACTTGAAGTGTCGGTCATATCGACAGCTTCATCACCAAGAACAGAAGCCAAGGTAAAGGAAACATAATCGACATTACCATCAGTAGTATCATTATCCGTGGCATAGACCGAACCGCGGACCTGCATGGAGGACTGGGCCTGATCAAGGCCGCTGTAGACGGTTTCCTTACCCCGCTCGGCGGAGAAGATACCTGCGGACAGGACACTGTAGGCTAATACCGAAGCGACCGTCACGAAGGCGATCAGGATGATGGCTGTTTCCAAACCGGTAATACCTTTCTGGCTGCGGTGCAGCCCTTTGAGAAAACCATTGATTTTGCTTAACACTTTTACGACTCCTTATTATTAATGTTTACTGGTTCTTATTTTGTTTTACTTAGTTACTTGTTTCGATCTGTGATACCTACGATGATCTGCTGCCCCATGTTGTCGAACTCACATCTCATTGACCTCCTGATTCTGTCTCAGGCCTGGATCGTTCGCTCCCTGGCGTATTTCACAAGGTACCAGTCGACCGTGAGACCAGGCATATACTTCACGTATTATCGGCATCAGACCGTTAATGCTGATCTGCCGATGAACGAGAGCGGCGACCTTATTTTTTAGAGCACTCTTAAAATATCTGAAGGGGTTTCCGGAAATGATGATGGTTTTTTCATTCATCTTGATAGCATTAAGGGTCATTAAAGTCTGATCGAAGTCTTCAACAGGGATACTATCGTCAGTAACTGCAATAATGACATCCGGTGTTTGATGATCCATACTGGCAAACATCTCATCATCATTTCCCGCTTCACTGACATTTTCGAATTCCCCTTCAAATTCCAAGGCTTTCTTAAGTTTCCTGGTCTGGCTGCTGCCGACCAGCAGGATATTTATAACCCCGTCCCGGGGGCAGTTATTATCAGCATGTCCGGGCATATATTTATCCATTACTTTTCCGCATCCTTAAATCATCGATAACCCTATTATCCAGCCTGCCATCTGTACCCAAAAGAGATAAATGGTCACAAAATGGGAGACCGTTATACCACTTTGGTTGTCTGGCTAGTCCAGAAGAAAGATACTTTTGGTTCATTCCAGCCGGCATCTCCTATTTATCTTCCAGATGGTAATGATGCTCCGTCCTGACGTCATGCTGTTTTCTCGACTTGATCTGGATAAATTTGAGGAAGAGCAACAGCATGGAAGCCATCACGAGTAAGTATGAAGCCAACCAGACGGTGGTGATCTCTAAATTAGAGAAATATAAACCACCAGCGAGCAGGGTCTCGAAGATCGCCAGGAACGACCAACCAACCGCCAGGATGATCCAGAACGGCCATCTCTCGCCAATCCTCTTCAAGGTGAGGATATAACCGCCGACTGCGCAGGCAACGATTGACCAGGCGAAGATGCAGTTGATAATGTCAATGACGGTGGTGTTCATTCAGTTGTACCTTTATACCTTCCAAAACCCGATTAGACCTGGTTGTCATCTTTTTCTATCATTTTGACGTCAACACCGGGTTGACGTAAGGCATAAAGGGACAATTGTTAATGACCAAGGGGGTCAAGCGGATGAGACGGAGGTATCACCAGGGTGAACCTCAACCATATCATTACAATAAAACCCAATTCAGTACGGGGTGGTAATGCAGATTTGTAAAAATACTTTACAGTAGATATATAATGTACGGTAATTAGCGGCTCCACCGGCGGGGGATCGTTGGGGAATGAGCTGGTTTAATTCGATATATAAAAACATAAAGCCATAGGTGGGGGTACTTTGCCGGTGTCAATAGCCCGAAAACTAGTCATTATCGTTACATGCGTAGTCTTGATATCCTTCCTGATTGCGATGGTGATAACACGGATACTTTTCGAACGCAGCTTTGTTGAACTGGAAAAACAAGAACTGGAAAGCGATATAAAACGGGTTACCAACACCATTGCAGTTAACCTTAATAACCTCAATAACACAAC
>CAZSHH010000036.1:0-25395 GCA_964606525.1 uncultured Dehalococcoidales bacterium | reverse complement strand
CATCACCTGACATTTTTCACGCCGCAGGAACTCGTTGACTTTACCGACCACCCGCCCTACCGATTTTTTCTGAGATAACGAGGGAATTTGCGCATATTGTTCCGGGTCGACGTATATAACATATTTGACCGCATCTATCACCCCGCCGCTTAAAATCCGGTCCGAGCGAAATAATACTTTTTTGGCATCGAGTTTTTCCGGAATGACTGCCGGGGTACCGGAAACACGTGGCAGCCTTAGAGGACGGCACTGCAGCAGGTTCACCCTGACGCGCTTATCTTTTTCGATAAAGGCGGTAAATTCGATATCTACTGCCTGGCCCCAGGCTTCCTCCAGCCTGGCCAGGATATCCCCGATCACCTGGACCATATTCGTTTTTTTCACCAGGTTGTGGAAAGTCAGTACCAGGTTCTCCGAAGCAGCATTATCCAACAAGCTGAATCCTATATCTTTCACATAACCTTCAGAAACGATGGAAGCCAGATAATCGATATTGGGATAGTCCTGCTCTGCCAGGACTTCACGTACCGGGCGGGTGGCAAATTCATTTTCCTGGAGGTCGAGCAAGTCAGTATTTTTCTGTGAGTATTTAGCTATCTGCGTCCCGGTTTCCGGCCTTAATTCAGGATGGCTGACGGCGATCATCCGCGGGTAGTCACCCCCGACCCGGTTCACCGCCCGGGTGCCCAGTCCGAAGACCAGCCGGATCATCCCTTTTTTAGGGTCGATACGGTCTGTCCAGGCATAGAGGTTGCGGGAAAAGGCGACTCCCGCTAAGGAAGGGAAGAAATATTTTTGATAGGGCATGCCGGACACGCGCTGTACCAGGATGGCCATTTGTTCATCACCCTCGCCCAGCCCGCGATTACGGCGGTACAACAGGGCATCCGGATTCAAGGCGCTGGCATATACCAGCTTGACGGCCCGGGTAAAAAAGGCCAGCCGTTTATCAGGGTCACCCTGATTGGCACAAAACTCACTACGGTATTTCCCGGCAAAAGCATTGCCAAAGCTGTCTTCCAGGAGACTGCTGGAACGTACGATAATAGGAGCCTGGCCGAAATAGTCCAACAACCCCTTGAATTGTTCGATGATTTCGGAAGGAAAATGTCCTTCCAGGAACTGCCGTTCGACCTGTTCGAATTCTTCCCGGGTGATCTGCGCATTTCGGGAAAGTTGTGATTTCAAACGAAAGAGATTGTTATTAACCAGGAAAGTAAAGAAAACATCTGAGCCGATATAGAATGAATCATGCTCTTCCAGGATGCTGCGGAAATCCCGGCTTTTACTCTCCTGGAGTAATACTTTACGGGCGACCAGCATCCCGGCTGCTTTCCCCCCGATCCGTCCCGAACCGATCATCCGGTGGCGTATCTGGATCAGGTCATCGATATCCAGAAAACGGTCGGCTAATTTATTGAAGGCAGGGTGATTACCGATGATCATACGCGTTAATTCGTATTTGAGGGCGGTTAACTCACGGTTGGCTTCCGGTAAATCGGAAGCGATGCCCTGGTATTGAACCAGTTTACTGTAAACACTGTCCCAGGGAGCAATCGAGTCCGAAGGAGCTCCGGCAGCACGCTTGTTGGCGGTGACGGAAAGGGCTGCCGCGTCGCCACTCCGGAATATGGGCTGCCAGCTGATACCGGATATCAGATGCGGCAGGAACATGTCGCCCGAATAACGGTCCCACACTTTCAGCGGGTGCAAATAAGCTTGATTATCGACGTGATACAGGTCCAGCAATATCTGCGTAGTATCGCGGATGCGGGCGATGGTCCGGGAAGCATGTTGATTACGGGCCAGGGCAAAATAAGTGACTGTGTCCAACTCAAACAAGTAGGGACAGGTGAAATGGAAGAAGTTGGCCAATAGTTCATCGGTGGCCCATTTGTCTACCAGGTCGGACAGGTTGTCGAAGACATAAAACGCTTTCCTGCCGTTTTCATCGATGATACGGTGTACGGCAGTACTGAAATAGTCGAAACCGGGTGAGGGATCAACCTCGATGATATGCAACCCCGGGCGCGGGGATAACACGGGAGAATGTGCGGCGAACCGGATATAGACGCACTTATAGCCATCTTTGATGGCTTGGGCAATAAAAGATGCGGCAAAATGTTTATAGTCGTTCAGGTCGTCCAACTGCCAGACAACGTTGTCGCCCAGCCTTAAGCCCTGGATTATCGCATCCAGAGCAGCAATGCCACTGCTGACGATTTTCGATTTCGGATTGGCGGCCATCATCTTTCCACCTGGCGCATCCGGCGTCCTTGCTGCTTATTTTGTCGAGGAAGGCATAACGAAGAGCTATTGGCGGCTTTATTTCATGACCTCACTCAGTCCGTCCTGGTTATTCACCAACGCTAATGTTTTTTTGGGCCGGATCTTACGGAAAACCTCCTGCGGGGTCTTGAGTACATTGCTGATGGTTAACAAGCGGTCGATAGTGATCCCAAACAGCCTTTCATTTTCTTCCAGGTAAGGCAGTATCAGCTTCCAGTCTGCCTCGGTTATTGCTGCAAATTCACCACCGTTCAACTGCTCCTCCACCAGTTTTTGGCCCGGGTCACGTACATAAATGGCGCCCCCCGAAGCCAACGAAAAGATATTTGAACCCGGGTAGGGTGAATCCAGTTCTTTCACCGAACCGTCGTTTTCGTCGAAGCCAAGGCCGTTGAGAATGACGAAACCGCCGCCGGTTAACGGGTCGCCGGCCATAAAAGATTCTGCCAGGTAATCAAGAGCCGTGCCGTTGATGACGACCCGCGGTTTGCCGACGGCATTGATCAGCGGGCGCCCGGCGGCATTACCCATGATATAAGCGGCACCCCCCTTCGCCCCGTACATAAAGGTCTGGCCGACATCGCCGTAAACCACCAGTTTCCCGTCTTTCATGATCTGGCAGAGCTGGTCCTGGGCATTGTCATGGACATATATCTCCATGCCGTCGATCCCGGAGGCCAGGTAATCTCCCGAGGAACCGTAAACGTCGATCCGTACTTCCTTGGAAAGCGGACCGAAGCCGCAGCCGGTAAACCGCTGGCCGCGGTATTTGTACACGATAAAGCGCCGCCAGCCCATTTTATAGGCTTGTACCAGCAGCACGGCGTCGCAGTTGTTGCCTTCAGGTTCGAAATTTCCGGCATCGACGACCAGTACCTGGTCTTTATTTAATGGTGGGGCGATGGAATGCCGGGCAGCGAAATCGATACGGCAAAATCGCACGGCTGTTTTTCCCGCGGCCGCCGGTACCGCATCCATAATGGCATCCAGGGCTTTTTTGATGACATGGCGCAGCGAACTTCGCTTGATCTTGCCGGTATCATAACGCAGGTCGTGAAGCGATGTGAGCGATGCAATTGCGATTTGCCGGAAGGCATCGTTGAGAAGTGCCTGGCTTTTTATTGTTTCCACGAAGGTGACGAATTCATCTGCCCCGAAATTACGTATCTCGTCCCGGGCCCAGCTATAGAGGCCAAGGGCTGCAGCTTCTTCATCTTGTTCCTGGAATAGGCTGCGGACCTGGTCCGCCAGCTCCTTATCCGCCGGAACGTTTGGCGGCGGTTCATAGGTATTGATGACGATCTTGTCTTTAACGGTATCGATGGCCTTGCCGAACTTATCGGTACAGACCAGTTTGTTACTCCCCGGTTTATCGCCGTTATCTTGCAGGCTGAAGATAAAGGCGCCGCCGTCCGTATAACTGCCGCCGCGGGCATTCCAGTACTTGTCCGCCACGGTACGGAAACGGGGATCCTCTTTTTCCAGCGAGGCCAGGGTGGCATCGATGGCCTGTTTTTCCGAGCATATCAGGCCGACCTGTATCTCACCTTCCTGCAGGGCGAAAACCTGGGGCCGCAGCATGGCGGTATCGGTGATGCCGATCAACTGGAACTGCTTTTCACGGACATCGTTGCGGGCGATGATGAAAAACCAGGGCCCGTCCGGTGACGACGGCACATGATGCGTTTGAATGGCCTTGTATAATGCCTGTTTTTTCGGGGGCAGCATGTCAAAGTCCATTTCGGTGGTGGGAGCCATGGCCTCGATCAGATATTCCAGGGGATATTTGTAAACGCGGCTCCACAGGTCAAGCAGCAAGGCCGCTTCTTCCGTGTCGGTTAAGAAGAGGGGATGGTAATTGCGCTGTTTCAAATACTCAAAAACAGATTGATAGTTGGCGAAATCGCCGTTGTGTACCAGGGCTTCGTTCAAAGCGCAGAAGGGATGACAGCCGCCGGGATGCCAGACCCGGCCGCGAGTAGGATAGCGTTGATGTGCCAGCCAAACGTGGGCTTTAAAATCGTCCAGTTTATAATAACGGACGACGTTTTCCGCGTAGCCCACTATTTTCAGGATCATCATGTTCCGGCCGTGGGACATCACAAAAGCCTTTTTTTCACCCAGGGAAGCATAGTATTTGGCATTCAAACGGTAACTGTTTTGATAAATGAATTCATCCTCGGCGTCTCGCCGTTCGAGGGCGGATAAGTTGTTATCTTTGATAAATTTGTCCAGTACCTCGTCTTTGACCCGGACGAAATACCGCATGATATCCGGAGGACGGACATCCAGGGCAAGGCTGCGGTAGTCATCGATGGTGGCCAGTTTTTCTGCCTTATCTATTTGAAAATGAGGGCTGACATAATCTTTTTCGATCTCATCCTTAACCTTGTCGTCGAGTAAGGCGACATGCAGTATATAGTCTTCATCGAGGACTTTACGCGAAACACCCAAGGCCTCGGGCACAAAGCCAACCGCCCCGATGCCGCCGCCCTTGCCGTTGCCGCGGTTATGCATCTGAACCGAAGGCTCAAAGATGTTCTTGCCGGTTACCGGGATCGAGCATATGAATCCCGTGACGCCGCAGCCGCCTTCTTCTTCGGTTTCCGCTCTGAGGGTGGGAAGGCTGCGCACCAGGCTGGTGCGTGAGGCCAGTATTTTATCTGCATAGTCAATCATGGTCAGGCTCCATTTCGCGACTATAATCTATGTGTTCCAGTAAGTCAGTACGGCCAACCAGTTCCCTGATGCTGCGCATACCGGACTTCTGCAGGATATCGACCAGTTGTACATTCCAGGCATGGTACAGATTGGTCAGGCGCTGCGTCGCCCAGGCTTCATCGAATAAGTCGGCCAGGGCCGAATCAGTGGTGGCGATGCCCCGGGAACAGCCGCGCCCGGATTCGCAGTTGCCGCAGCGGACACACTCCAGGGCAACCAGTTCCGCGGTGCCGATGACGGCACCGTCAGCCCCCAGGCAAATCGCCTTGGCGAGATCGTGTGCCGTGCGGATACCCCCGGAGGCGATCAGGGTCATGGCTTCCCGTGCTCCTTCGTTCTTCAGGAAATTATGGACTTTGGTAATGGCGTATTCGATGGGCATGGCAATGTTTTTCTTGGCGATGTCCGGCGCCGCTCCGGTACCGCCGTAACCCCCGTCGATATGGATGATGTGTGCCCCGGCATAGTAAGAGCCGACGGCAACCATGTCGACATCATTGGGGGTAGAGACCTTCACCGAAACCAGGGCGTGAGGATTCATTTCCTTGATCCAATCGATATGTTTTTTATGGTCTTCGATGGAGTATACCGAATGGAAAGGAAATGGAGAGAATAATGAGGAGCCCTTCACGGCTTCCCTCATTTTTGCCACACTGTCGGTAACTTTTTCCCCAAGCAAGTGCCCGCCCAGGCCGGGCTTGGCTCCCTGGGCGTATTTGAATTCGACGATCTTGACCCGCTGGATGGTTTCTTCACGGACGCCAAAGAGGCCCGTGGCGACCTGGGTGATCACGTGGCCGCTGTAAGGGATCAGGATATCGGGAAAACCACCTTCTCCGGTACAGGTAAAAGTGTTCCAGTCGGTGGCATTACGGGCTTTCGATACCATAGTGGGTAGACTGACCGAGCCGAAGGACATTCCCCCGCCGTATATCGGGGTGGCGATAACGATCTCCGCCCGGCCGTCGTGACGGCGGTTCAGCGGAATTTCAGTTGAGATGTCGGTCTTTTCCACCTTCTCCGGGTGTGCAGGGAACTTGAAGCGCAGTTTATCGAAACCGCCGCCAGAGTTGCCGGTATTATACTCCAGGTCATTACGCTGCGGGGGGTAGCCGGTCTCCGCCATGATCCAGGTCCCGGTAATGATATCCGGGGTCCAGCGGTAATCACCGAGCGTGTTGTACATGGGATTAAGCGATAAGCGCAAAGCCTGGCGGGGACACTTTTCGACACAATAATGGCCGGTTTCCTTGCATTCAAAACCGATGCACTTATAGTCGATCGGCGGTTTTACTTTGTTATGGCCTTCAAGCCGTTCATGGACGCCGTAAGGGCATGTCTTGGCACAGGTCCCGCAGTTGATGCAGGCGTCAGACCGGGTAACCTTATATTTCGGCACCTGATGCTTAAACCGGGAGGGTGTCTTTTTGATTATTACAGATGAAGGTTTCATAGGCCTGTTTTTTCCCGTTTTTTAAATAATTTACCGAAAGTGTCCCGGTCGATTTCTTCGAAAAATATCGCCCGGCCGCTTTCTCCCCGTAAACGACGTGCTTCTCTTATCCCCATCGCTCCCATCATTTCCAGCATCTGCGAATGCCAGGCACCCATGAGGTTGATGATGCGCTGCGACAATACCGCCGTAGGGAACTTATCCAGGGTTTCCGGAAATACCAGCAGCTTCCTGGGTTCCTCATAGACCCGGACCCCTAAAGCTACGAGTAAGGGAATATCGACGGCGGTCAAATCCGCCCCGCATAACATCGCCTTGGGTACGTACTCCGCCATGGCAATACCGCCCGAAGCAATGAGCGTTACTTCATCCCGGACACCTTCATCAACCAGTTTCAGATGTACGGCTCGAATGATGTCTTTCAGGGTGCGCCGCTCTTTAGTTTCCCCGCTGTTGATTTCCCGGCCGCGGTAGTCTGCGGTAATGTGAATGATTTCCGCGCCTGCATGCGCCAACCGGGAAATGGTATTCTCGATATTTTTACCCGCCGGGATGCGGATGACTACCAGGGCGTTATTGTATTTTTTCACCTGGCTGATGATGCCCGGAATATCATCCATGGCCGGTTCGCTGTAATCCAGCGATACCAGGCCAGCTTTTTGTAGTACGGTTTCATATTTCCCAATCTCGTAAAAAGATAAACAGGGAATCATCCGGTTGCGGTATCGCACCATTTCGGGAGTGAATTCTGCGGCCGGCATCAAGACATAGGTGCCTAACTCAGCGGCGGCCCTGGCCAGGGCTTCTTTTACTACGGTACTCTGATTTTCCGGGGGATAATCGAAGAGGACCGGTAAGGCTAAGCTGACGGTACGGGGAACCTGGGAAACCAACCGGCCCCGGGCATCAAAAGCCAGGTGGTTTAGTTTCCTGCCTAATTCCACGGCGGTATTGATATATTCGCGGCCGTGAATGCCGTCCCGGGTGGGGCGCACGATCTCCGACATATCCGTCCACATGCTGTCAAAACCAGTGCCGGTGAAGGGGCCGCGGTATCCCGCACCGGATACCGGTACACTGCCGTCTTCGGCTTGTTTCCACAGGCTGAGCAGATTATCGGGTTTCCAGAATGCACCCCCGATATTGGCATAATCGATATCAAGCGACTTTTCCAGGGCGCCCCGGGGGCATTCCTGGATACAGCGAAAACAGTTCCGGCAGACGACGGTATTCGGGTCGGCCATCCGGCGCGGATCATCCTGGCGGCGTTGATGTGCTTCATAAATACAAACCTTGGTGCATTTCCCGCAGTTGATGCAGTTTTCCCCGCGCACGATCTTATACTTATAGATATAGTCCACTTTAAGGGGAGTGGTTTTGGTGTTGATATGATATTTCTTCGGCATCTTCTTTACCTGTAGCGTATGAATATCCGGTGACTAATTGTTCCGTTCCACCATGTCCCAGTATTCCTTACTTTCATCCACTCTTTTCAGGAAATCTGTGATCTGGCCGGCCGGCCGGCCGAACCTGGTGTCCAGTTTACTTTCCAGCGCATCCCAGAGTTTCATCAACTCGAGGTTTGTCTGGCAAATCTCCTCGCAGGCGCGGCAATGCATGCACTGAAAAGCCGCAGCCGCTTCTTCTTTAGTCACTGCCTGGTGGGTAATGATTTTCTTGGCGATGGCGATTTTACCTTTGGCCGTTACCTCTTCATTCCGGGTAACCAGGTAAGCCGGGCATACCGCCATGCAGTTGCCGCATTTGGCACAGGCGTGTAAGCTCAGCTCCACGTCCAGTTTATCGACTTTCTTGTTTTTCCCTAATAGTATCGTTGCCAGTCTCCCGGTTACCGGAGCGGTCCAGATCAACATCTGAACTGCGGGATTGAATACCGCAGGGCGGAAGATCATTCCCCGTATACCGTTTTCGCCGGCACTGAAGGCTTTACCCCGGTTCAGGATATGATGCGGGTCGGCCTCATTCTTGAATACCTGGTAGGCCTGTTGCCTTTTTGTATCATATAGTTTATGGATAAAACCGGAGTTCCATAATCCCAGGCCGTAGGGTTCTGCCCCCAGGGACAGGGCGGTCCTGGTCAGCATCGCGACTAATGGGACGTTGATGTAATATTTCTTTTTCCGGGAATCACACAGGAAATTGGCCATGATCAGCGCTTTCTGGTCATCGATGATATAAGAATCGATTGTTACCTCCACGCCGAAATAACCAGCTAATTTTTTAGCTTTCTTAAAGAATAACGCCGCAGATTCGAGGGGAATAATCACCTCGCTGGCCAGGATCGTTGGCCCCAGGCGCTTGGTTTTCATACCAAACAACCGCTCGTTCCAAAGGTAGTTCGCAGCATGATCCGGGGCCTGTTCGATGTCCCTGTTCAAGTCCATGAATTGCATGAAATTTTTATCATCCCGTGAACTGCTGAATTCCATTAAGACGGCCGGGTTTTTTTTAAAGATCGCCGTGCGCACAACCTCATTCGTGTCTGCCATGGCGTTCGCATCCAGGAAACGGATGACGCTGGGTTTAAGCTGCCGGGCCGCTGAATTCCGCACGAATCGTTTGATAAAACGGAAAGCTGCCGCATCATCAGGGAAATACATGAGATGGGGGTAAGAACCTTCCGGGATGTCCCGCAGTTTTAAAGTCACTTCCCCGACTACCCCGAATTCACCTTCGGTCGAGATGTAATAGCTGAAATCACGGTCGGCCGGGGTGACCTGCCTGACTTCACCCTTTCCAGTAATCACCGTCATGGTGACAATTTGTTTCGAAATATGGCCGTAGCGGAAACTGTTAATGCCGTAGCCACCGGTGGAAAGCCATCCCCCCACGGTGGAAAATTTACTCGAGGGATAGGTCATTAAACACAGGCCCTGTTTTTTAGCTACGATATCGATGTCACTCCAACGGGCGCCGGCCTCAACGGTTACCGTTTTCTTTACCGTGTCGATGCTTTTTATGTTGCGGAAAGGGGACAAGTCGATCACCAATCCGGCATGGGTCGGAATCACCCCGCCGAAACCCCAGGACGCCGCTCCCCGGATTACGGCCGGTATTTTTTGTTCATGGGCAAAAGTAATAACTATTTGGATCTCTTCAAGGGTTTTTGGCTGCACGACGAAATTGGGCAGAGTTTTGAAAAGCGTTTTCATCATGATCGCCGGGATATCCCCAATATCATGGCTGTACATGTCACGCTCTTCACGTTTGACGAGGGTTTTCACCTCGCCGGCTTTTTTCTTGAATTCATCTAATATCATACAATTTACTCTTATATGTCTATAATGGTAACCGGCAACCTATTGCCTATTAAATACCACAGTCTACCCTTTTCTGTCAATCTATGCAGCCTGTTTAGCCTTAAATTTCCTGTTTACAGGACAAGGTTAGTCCCCGCCTCCGGGTCATGCTCCGGATATGGGGACTAACCGCAATACGCAATTAGCCAGGTTAAAGTATCGGCAAATAGGTCCTGGTTTCGTAATCGGTGACCTGTACCCGGTACTTGTCCCACTCGATCTTCTTGTTCTTGATAAAAGCTTCAAAAACAGCGTTGCCCAAAGCCCGGCGCACCAGGTCACTTTTCTCGGTTAAGGTAATGGCGTCACCGAGGTTGGACGGTAATACGCCGATGCCCCGTTTCTGCCGTTCTTCTTCAGACATATGGAAGACATTTTCCTCTACCGGTTCCGGGGCGGCCAGGCCTTCTTCAATTCCCTGCAAACCGGCTGCCAGCAGCACGCTGAAGCAAAGATAAGGGTTGCAGGCTGGGTCGGGAGAGCGGATTTCAAACCGCGTCGCATTCTCTTTACCAACCTCATACATCGGCATCCTGATTAAGTCGGAGCGGTTACGGCGGGCCCAGGACAGGTAGACCGGGGCTTCATAGCCCGGTACCAGCCGCTTGTAGGAGTTGACCCACTGGCTGGTTACCGCCGTGAATTCCGGGGCATACTTCAGTAAGCCGGCTAAAAAGCTCAGAGCGATTTTGGAAAGGTGGAACAACCCCTTCTCATCATAGAAAGCATTACGGCCGTTCTTAAATAAGGACTGGTGGACATGCATCCCGCTGCCGTTGATGCCGAAGACCGGTTTCGGCATGAAAGTGGCATAACAGCCGTATTTTTCCGCAACTTGTTTGACGATCAGGCGGTAAGTCATCACATTATCGGCCATCGTCAGGGCATCGCAGTATTGCATATCGATCTCATGCTGGCTGATAGCTACCTCATGATGCGACTTATCCACCGCGATCCCCATCTTCTGCAGGGTGAGTACCGTCTCTCTTCGCAGTTCGGTAGCGGCATCCGGCATAATATCGAAGTATCCCCCCTGGTCAAGGGGTTCGGTGCCTTTATTATCTTTAAAGTAAAAGTATTCCAGTTCCGGGCCGACGTAATAAACATAGCCCATATCGGCAGCCCGTTTCAGGTTTCTTTTCAAGACATACCGCGGGTCGGATTCCAACGGTTGCCGGTCTGGTTTCACGATGTCACAAAACATCCTTGCGACCGAAGCATGTTCCTGCGGCCGCCAGGGCAGCAGTTGAAAGGTCTTGGGATCAGGAATACAGATCATATCGCTCTCATCGATACGGGCAAAACCCTGTATCGACGAACCGTCGAACCCCACCCCGTCTTGCAGGGTGTTTTCAAGTTGTTCCACCGGAAGGGCAAAGTTCTTTAAAGACCCCAGGATATCGGTGAACCACAAGCGGATGAACTTGACATCACGTTCTTTCGCTGTGGTGAGGACATAATTCTTCGCTTCCTCCGTGCTTTTTGTGTTATACATAGCCTCTCCTTTTGTTATGTATTTTTATTTTTTTATTAGATAGCGTTATCACCGGCATCACCGGTCCGGATCCTCACGGCATCCTCGACCGGCAGGATGAATATCTTGCCGTCGCCGATTTCCCCGGTGCGGGCGTTCATCCTGATGGCGTTTACCACTTTAGGGACGTCTTCGTCCAGTATCACGACTTCAATTTTCACTTTTGGTAAGAGATCCACGTGGTATTCGCCCACCCGCCACTGCAGTTTATAGCCGCCCTGGCGGCCGTGCCCGCTGACTTCACTTACCGTCACCCCGGAATAATTATCTGTGGCTAAGGCTTTTCTGACTGCTTCGAGCTTTTCTTCCCTGATAATGGCTTCTATTTTTTTCACCGCAGCATCCCTCCGTAAGCTCTTTCGCCGTGTTGCGAAAGGTCGAGGCCGATGGTTTCTTCAACCTGGTTAACCCGGAGCCCCATTACTTTGCGGATGACCAGGCTGATCGCCCAGGTCATGCCGTAAGCAAAGACCCAGACTACGGCTACACCCACCAATTGTTTAAGCAGTTGTACCGGGTTTCCGTACAGCAGGCCGTCAAACCCGGCTGAGTTTACCGAGACGGTAGCGAAGACGCCGGTGATCAGGGCGCCGAAAGTACCGCCGACGCCGTGGCAAGCCCAGACATCGAGGGATTCATCGACATTCATCCGTTTTGCCCGGAAAAGCATCATATAATAAGATGCTGCGGCCGCTCCGGCACCAATCGGGATCCCCATGATGGGAGATACAAAACCTGCCGCCGGGGTGATCGCCACCAACCCTACTACCGCGCCGGTAGCTAAACCAAGGACACTCGGCCTTCGATAGATCCAGCTGAGGACCATCCAGGTGAATGCCGCGGCCGCAGCCGCGGTATTGGTCGCCACAAAGGCACTGGAAGCCAGGCCGCCGGAGGTCAGTGCCGAACCGGCATTGAAACCGAACCAACCGAACCAGAGGATACCTGCCCCTAATGCGACCAGAGGGATATTGTTGGGTTCCATCGGCTCTTTCTGGTGGAAACCTTTGCGCGGGCCCAGCAGGGTAGCCAGGGCTAAAGCGGACACCCCCGCTGTGATATGCACGACTGTGCCGCCGGCAAAATCAAGGACCCCCAATTTGATCAACCAGCCGCCGGAGCCCCAAACCCAGTGCGCCACCGGAATATAGACCAGGGTGAACCAGGCCACGGCAAAAACTAGTAAGGCGCTGAATTTCATTCTTTCCACCACCGCCCCGGTGATTAGAGCAACGGTAATCACCGCAAACATTCCCTGGTAAATCATGTAAGCCAGGTGGGGTACCGTGGTGGCATATATCGCGGAAGGTTCTTGCCCCACCCCGCGCAGCCCCAGAAAATCAAAACCACCGATGATTCCCCCGTGGTCCGTCCCGAATGATAAGCTGTAACCATAAAGTACCCAGAGCAAACCTACCAGGCCAATGATGGCAAAACTCATCATCATGGTTGAAAGGAGGTTCTTCTTTCTGACCATCCCACCGTAGAATAATGCCAGCGCCGGCGTCATCAGCATCACCATTGCTGCTGCCACAAGTAACCAGGCGGTATCAGCTGCACTGATTGCCATAAGTTGACCTCCTTGAACCAGCTTATGACTTCTACTTTATTTCAATAATATTGCAGTTATATTTCAGAATTGTTTCAATCATGTTACAAAAGCCGATTTTGACAATAACCGGACGATTCTCCCTTCTACCGGGCTGAACATGTTTATGATATAGTGAAAATGTTTGACCCGGATGGAGAGCAGGATTGGACTCAAATAGAGTACTGATACTGGCGCCGGAAAGCGAAGCAATACGGGATTTAGTAAATGGGCTTGCCCGTAAAGGCTTTATTTGCTATCAAATTACTCATGAAGCGGACTTAGCCGATCATGAATCCATTAACGTCCTGTTGATCGACAATACCGATGGGCTAACCGGTAGTAGTTTATCCGGGGTGATACAATCCGTGAAACGCAACCGGCATGCTTCCATCATCTTGTTAACCGATAGAAGAGCTCTAACCGGGATAGAAAAAGAGCCGGATATCGACGATTTCGTACTGAAACCAGTTAACCTTGAAGAGATTGTCGTGCGGCTGCAGCGGCTGCAGCACGGCCGCAAGCAAAAAGTAGCATCCCCCGATTTTCTTACGTCCGGCAGCCTGACGATCGATCTCCCCAAGTGTGAAGTAGCAGTCGCCGGGAGAGTGATCGATCTCACTTTTACCGAATACGAGCTCCTCAAACTGCTGATGAGTCAAAAAGGTAGTGTTTTCAGCCGCGAGACCCTGTTGAACAAGATATGGGGTTACGATTATTTCGGCGGCGACCGGACGGTCGATGTCCATATCACCAGGCTGCGCAGTAAGATCGAAGACGCAAGCCATACCTATATTGAAACTGTCCGCAACATCGGTTACCGTTTCAAAACGGACGACAAATAATGTAATCCGGGCAAGACACTGCAGTCTCCGGTGAGGATGCTAACCTGATTTACCAGTTGTCGTTATATATCCATGCAGGGGATGTCTATTGTTTAGATGAAAAGGCGAGGTAAATAATGAAAAGATCGATATTAATTGTACTTGCCCTGGTGCTGCTGCTGCCCCTCGCCGGTTGCGGACAGGCAGCTTCGGCCGAAATCGTAAAGTCTACTAAAGAGCGTATCGCTGATCCTGAGGTTACTCTAGATGAACTGAGGATGCTGGTTGACGGCAACAACGATTTTGCCCTTGACCTTTATCAGGCCGTACAGGAAAAAGGTGACGACAACGTCCTTTTTTCACCTTACAGCTTGTCTTTAGCTTTAGCAATGGCATATGCCGGCGCCCGTAATGAAACCGGTAGGCAGATGGCGGATACCATGCATTACCTGCTTCCCCAGGATGAACTACACCGTGCTTTCAACAGTCTGGACCAGGAATTAGGCCGGCGTGGGCAGGGGGCAAAAGGGAAAGACGGAAAAGGTTTCCGGCTGAATATCGTTAATGCTACCTGGGGACAAAAAAACTACCAATTCTTGCCTGAATACCTGGATGTCATCGCAGAAAACTACGGAGCGGGATTAAGGCTGCTTGACTTTATCAACTCCCCTGAAGAATCCCGCCTCACCATTAATGAATGGGCCCGCGAACAAACCGAGGGCCGCATAAAGGACCTGATCAAACAGGGGCTGATTTCTTCAGTCACCCGTATGGTCCTGACCAATGCTATCTATTTCAATGCGGCGTGGCAATCGCCTTTTGAAGAAAGCGATACCAGGCCTGCAGTTTTCCATTTACTGGATGGTAAAGACATCGATGTGCAGATGATGCACCAGTCCGAAGAATTCGGTTATGTGCAGGGAGCGGGTTATCAGGCGGTCGAACTTAAATATAACGGCCGTGAACTAGCCATGGTTGTCTTGCTGCCGGCGGAAGGGGAATTTGAACGGATCGAAGCCGCTCTCAACGGCCAAATGATGCAGGAAATAACCACACAAATGTCGGTTGCCAATATCAAGTTGGCGATGCCTAAATTCGAATACGAATCTGAGTTCAGCCTGAAGGAAACCCTGGAAACGCTGGGAATGACAGCACCTTTTTCCATGGCAGCAGACTTCTCCGGGATGACGGGTAATACGGAACTTTTTATCAAAGACGTGGTACATAAGGCTTTCATCGCGGTCGATGAAGCCGGCACCGAAGCCGCCGCAGCTTCCGCAGTGGTCATGGACCTTAAGGGCATGCCGGGCGCTACGGTCGAAGTCACCCTGGACCGTCCCTTTATTTTCTTTATCCGGGATATCGAAACCGGTACTATCCTGTTTATCGGACGGGTGATGAATCCTGACTGAAGTGCCCTTATAACCGTAATTCCAGGCGCGGCTCCAACAGCCGCCGCGGGACCCCGGTCTCACGCATGAATTGCACCAGCTCCTGGTGCAATTCTCCGGCTTTATCTTGATTTTGGCTGATAACGTTCTTTTCCTGGTTGGGGTCAATCATCAGGTTATACAATTCGGAACCGCCCGGTTCGACATCATATAGTAAAGACCAATCGGCAGTGGTGATGGTCGCCATGGACGGCGTCACGCATTTCCTCAGGAGGTGGTCGACCAGTTGGTCGGTATCACCGGCATTGATGAAGGGACAGGCGCTGACTACATATCGGCGGCCGGGTAGCGCGGGATTTTTTACCATGGGCAATAGGGAGGTCCCTTCGACCCGTGAAGGGATTTTCTGTCTGAACAGGTCGAGGACTGTCGGCATTAGGTCCACGGCTGATGTCAGGCCGGTATAGTTACCCGGTTTTACCCCGGGTACGTAGATTGTCAGCGGGATGCTGATGTTCTCTTCATACAGGGGAGAACGTGCCCAGGCCCCCGCCGAACGCCCGTATTTGGTTGGCCCGGCTGCTTCCTCGGGATCATTGGCAAAGACCATCTTACCGAACAGGCCGTGTTCGCCGAAATAAAAACCGTGGTCGGTGGTGAAGATGATGGCGGTATTCTCCATCAGTCCCATGTACTCTACCTGCCTGAGCAGGTTGCCGATCCAGGTGTCCACCATGCTGATTTCACCGCAGTACTGGGCATGGGCTTTCTTGAGTTTTTCTTCGGTAAATCCAGGCTGTTCTTTCCAGTTTTTATAAAACGGCATGATCAATTCGCCGTCGTATCCGGGCCAATAAGGCTCGGTATAATATTCCGGCGCATTCCAGGGTTCATGCGGGTCCCAGGTATCGATATAAAGAAAGAAGTGTTCTTTATGATTGAGAGTAAGCCACTCCATGGCTTTGGTAAAGGTCTTGGGAGCGAAACAGTCCGACTCCAGGGGGTGTGCAGGGCGTCTTTCGAGTAACTTCCGGTAGGGGCTGCCGGGCGGATTATACCCGCCTTTCGCCACAAAATAGTGGTCCGGTATCTCGTAGAAGGTAGTGAAGCCGCGGTCGTAATTCATGCCGTCGCGGATGAAAAAGGGGGTATCCACGATCCCGGCGGTGGTGATGCCGCTTTCCCGTAATAGTTCGGCCAGTAAAATTTCTCCCGCAGGCAGCGGCGTCCATTGCATGAAAGACATGGTCCAGCGTCCGGTCATAAAGTCAGCCCGGGTGGGCATGGTGGGGAAGGATGCCCCGTAATGACGGTCGAAACGCATTGATCTCGCGGCCAGGGCATCGATGGAGGGTGTGCGGATTTTCTTATTCCCGTATGCCCCAACATCTTTTCGCCTGACCGTGTCTGAGACGATCCAGATTACATTCATGACATAAACCCTCCCCTGTATATCCGGTATTTCCACGGCAAGTATAACACGTTTGGGTATGACCAGAGAGGTATCATGAGAAAAAACAACCTGTTGCGGGAAAAATGTCAGCACCGGTTGCTGTGGCGGGACGGTTGTTAGTGTACCTGTGCCGCTTTAGGGAAGGATAATCGAGTAATTAGTAAGCGATATATATTCGTCTCCGGACTTACTTCGGAAGACTACGGTATAAACCCCGGAGCCTTGTGTACTGGTCATCGTATTGATATAGGCTTGAATCGAGAATGAACCGGCCTCATCTACCTCCCAGGTGCCCGCTTGTACAGTATTTTCCGGCAAACCGGAATACGCATATCCCGGGGGTGGGGGCGGTATAACCGTAGCAATCCGGTTTCCCATGGTGTAATAACTGGGTCCGCTGACGAGTTCAGCTTGCGTCATCGTCCGGAGTGGTGCGTCGTAGTATACGGTTACTGAGTCGATTACACCTAAAGAGATTCGGCCGCGGGCAGTCAGTATGCCGTTGACTAAAGCTGGGGGTTGTGTAAAGCTGATGTAATCACCCTCGAACTGCTGTACCAGGGTAAGCCTGTGTTCGTCATAGGCGATGCCGAGATTTACTTTTTTATGCCGTTTATTTAGGATATTATCCCGGTGTCCCCAGTTTGAGGCGGCATCGTCATACATCATTTGATCTTGCAGTTCTGCCAGTATCTGCTGGGGGTCGATTGTCACGTAACGGTTAGCATCATCGGATTTATCATACCAGCCGTAGTAAGCCGAGTTCTCGCCTTCGGCATTAATACCGCCGGCAAATGTATATCTCATATAAGGTTTAAGCCCATCGGTATCCCAATGAGACAGGTAATAGCTCGTGAACATGTCTTCCGCATGGTTTTGAGCGGCAGAATTGTTTCCCAGGCTTACCGGCGTCAGGCCGTTTTGCGTCCGGTCACTGTTGATCCGGTCCAGCATGAATTTTACCAGGGGGTCAGTAATGGGGGCCGGAGTGGTTATCGGCGGAATTGATATGGTGGTTGTGGCCGGCGGTGTGGTTGAAGCGGGAGTTATGGCTGGGGTATAGCTGGCGGTAGGGGTGGTGGTGAGGTTGAGGGTAGCTGTTGTCGTCACAGTGGATGAAGGGAGAGCATTACAGGCAGCACATGATATTGCTAACCAAACGAATAAAAAGCAAATGACGGTCTTTTTCATGGTTAGATTTATAGCATACAGTTAGACTGATATCCAGTTGTTACGTATTGCCATGGTCACGGCATGTGCCCGGTCATTGGCATTCAACTTGCGCAGGATGGAACTGATATGGTTCTTGATGGTTTGTTCGCTGATATTCAGTGATTTGGCGATCTGTTTATTGGTGTTGCCTTCAGCGATAAAGCTCAGTATCTGTATTTCACGTTGTGTCAGGGGAGCAAAAACATCATTAGGTATATTGTGATTTGTCCCGGATATCATTTCTTCAAACCGACGTAAAACCTGGCTGGCTACTTTCGGTCTGGTCATGGCTATTTCGTTGATCGGGTATTCGCCTCGAGAAGCTTGTTTGATCGTATCTACCAGCACATCGGCGGAAGAATTCTTATTAATGCAGGCAACGGCAGAACTCTTTATTACTGCAAACAGTTCTTCATCGTCAGGATCCGGGGTTAGTACGATTACTCGGGAACTGGGGTACCGGCGGGTGATTTGCTCAGCTAGGCTTAAATTACTATGCACGGAGAATTGACAGCCCAGGAGAATGACCTCGGGCATTTTAGATTCGATCACATTAAAGATATCCGGGGACGGGCTGTAATCCAGGATGTTGATATCCGGCTGTTGCGCGAGTACCTGGCGGACGCCCGCCCTGAAAAATTCCTGTTCATCGATGATTAAGACAGTCACGTTATTCATATTCATCACAACTTAAAAACACGATTTTCTCAAGCTTTATAGTATCTTCTCGCTATTTTTCATATCTTTAATTACTTTAACTTTATCTAAATTACATGAAAATAGTCCGATAGTACCTTGCCGGTGGTGTGCAAAGCAGACATTAGTACTATTCGGACTATTCAGGGATACATGTTTTTTGTTTGGAATTAAGCACGGTTATCTTTGTCGGCGGTTTCACTTTGTTCAAGTACCAGGCGCATGAACAATATGGAAAAGCGATCCGCTATAGCTATAAATGGTATTTTTTCTGGAGCCGCCATGTATCCCACGCCCCGTATCCCAGAAAACCAGCCATTCCGCAAAGGACGATAGCCACCAGGATGATCCCTAACCAGGTGCGCCTTCGTGCAGTACTCTCCTGCTCTTTTCCCATGACGGGCAGATTGAAGGACGGGTCTTTCGAGTCGTAAGCTATTTCTAACTGGTCTCCAACGTGAAATTCACTGGAACTGGACTTTGGAAATAAATAATCGCCCGGTAGTTCTTGTCCGGATGAAGTGACAAAAGTGTATTTAACGATAATTTCAGACCCATGTTCGTATCCGATGAAGTTTTCGATACTGGTTATCGTTCCCATGGTGCGTTCGCCCTGGTTTATGATCGTCAAATTCATCTGGTTCTCTTTGGGCGAACACGAACGTATTACAAATAGCGCAAACAGGAAGGGTATCAACGCCAGTATACCCCATTGTATGGCATTTAACTTGATCTTCGTTCTCATACTTGAACGTGCCCTGAAATATACCCCGCACCGGACTTATATACATACCCGGTAAAACGAAGCTAATTTCTATGGGAATTATATATCTGTGATGGAAACTTTACAAGCGGGGAGGGGTTGCGTGAATCAATAGTGTTTTTAACAAATAATGTGCATGTTAATTCCGGATTTCGTGCTTTTGGTTTAGCGTATTGCTCGTGTTTTTGTCCCTTTCTAAACGGATCGTAAATAGTATTACTAACGGTATATACCACTTCAATACCCTGATAATTCATATCATTCTGTCATCCGGTGCTGTTGCTGAAAAGTGTTCATTTTTATACGTATACTATACTTGACAAATAGTAATATATATTATACAATTAGTCAAGTATATAATACTCTAATTGGGGTTCAAAAGGAGGGTCAGGCTATGGCACCGCTACAGAAACGGGCTTTATACGGTCTTATCTTCGGCGTCGCCTGGATTATCGCCATGGTTGTGGTTTTCATACTGAAGGGAGGCGCTAACGCATTCAATGAAGACCAGGGGTTCCGGTTGATTATGGATGGTATCTGGGTTGGTGGGCTCATCTTCTATCTGATCCTGTTCTACACAATAATCCGCAAACCTAAACTCGTGGATGAACGCGATAAACTCATTTACGACCTCTCCCCACGAACCCAATGGCTGGCTGTTATCTTTACCCTTGTAGCCTGGGTAATTGGGTTAAGTGAAGGATTTCGTGGTCAGGGAATACCGACCGTTTATCTGTACTTAATGTTATTTACCATTCTCAGTATCAGCTCTATCGCCGGCAGTATCGGCATTCTGGTCGGATACTGGAGGATGAACCGAAATGGGTAAAGTTTATAACCGGATAAGAAGACTGCGCTTCGACCATGAGGAAATGACCCAGGATGAGCTTGCCAACAAAGCCGGATGCACCCGCCAAACAATTATCGCTCTTGAACAGGGCAAATATGTACCTTCTATCGAGCTCGCGTTTCGCATTGCCAGAGCATTCAATGTCCTGCTTGAGGAGGTCTTTCAATACGAAGATAGCCAGGGAAATCTAAAATAAATAAAATTATGTTTGTCGAAAGAATATTGGCGATTTTTGGTACAATACACGCATTACCCTCAAAGTTTCCCATATGTTTGCTGAGTCGCGGATTCTTGACTCCGGTTTCCAGTTTGTTACGAACTTCCCTTTTTACCCTCGCATGCAGTGTTATTCCGTAATCGTTGAGGAACCTTTCTGCTGCGGCACGGTCATACTTGCTCAGATCCCGAAATGCCCAGGATAAACCCTTCACGGCCATATCATCTCTATCACGTACCGCATGTCTACAATCTGTCTGAATACGCACCACGCTCGAGAAAAAGCAGTTCTTTGCCAAAGACCACACCGCGAATGCGTACCCAGCCGCGATAAAAACAAAACCGGGGATATTAAGCCATATTGGAAATGCCGGTGACCAGAAGGAATGACACACCTGCTACATCGGTGTTAAAATCAATTATAAATGCCGCTTAAGTTTATTGTCATCGATACAGAGGATAATGTCGCCACCGCTCTTATACCTTTAACCGCGGGAGAGAAATTGTCTGTTGATTCCAGTTCCGGCGTTACAATCACTCTTTTTAAGGATATCCCCTTTGGTCATAAATTTGCCTTGAGAGATATCATGAAGGGTACTCCGCTTATCAAGTACGGTGAAACAATCGGTTCTGCGACGGAATATATAAAACAAGGTGACCATGTCCATGTCCATAATGTGGAAGGACTGAGGGGTCGGGGAGACAGGGTTTGAATTTCCAGGGTTACCGCAGAAAGAACGGCACATTCGGTGTCAGGAATCACATACTGGTGTTCCCGACTGTAATCTGTTCCTCCGTCGTCGCTATGAAAATCAGCCAGGCAGTTCGCGGCTCAACAACTCTAACGCATACCCATGGTTGTGGGCACGTCGGCGCCGATAAAGACCATGTACTCAGGATCATGACTGGCTTCTGTTCCAACCCGAATGTGGCGGGAGTACTTCTTGTTGGCAACGGCTGCGAACTTATTACCCCGGATGTCATGGCAGAGCAGCTTGCCAAAACTGGCCAGAGATTTGAGATTGTCAACGTGCAGGAAGAAGGTGGTACGACCGCAACCGTCGAAAAAGGAAAAAAACTGGCCCGAAAAATGCAGCGTGAAGCCGCCAAGCTTCAAAGGGAGCCGATTGACATTTCCGAGTTGACCCTTGGGCTTAAATGCGGCGGCTCGGATACCCTCTCGGGACTCACTGCCAACCCTGCCTTGGGAGTGGCATCAGACATGCTTGTAAACCAGGGCGGCACAGTTATCATGTCCGAGGTTCCGGAAATTATCGGCGCGGAGCAGGTTTTAGCCAGGAGAGCCGTCAACGACGAGGTGAAAAATCGTATTCTTAAAATTACCGCTGACATGGAAGCCAGCATTCTTGCGATGGGTGTCGATGTACGCGGTTCTGAGCCTTCGCCCGGGAACATTGCTGGCGGGCTGACAACCCTGGAAGAAAAATCACTCGGCGCTATATTGAAAGGTGGCAAGACCCCTGTCACCCAGGTGGTCGATTATGCTCAAAAGCCCTCGCAAAAAGGTTTAATCGTCATGGACGGTCCTGCCATGGACGCCGTCTGTGCCACCGGATTCAGCGCCGCTGGGGCGCAGATTGTCATGTTTACAACGGGCAGGGGTACTCCTCTTGGCTCTCCAATCACTCCGGTCATTAAAATCGCCACGAACAACAGTATTTTCCAGCACATGAGAGATAATATCGACCTTAATGCCGGCGGCATCCTGGATGGCAAAGATACTATCTTGAGTGTAGGTAAGAAAATTTGTGAAGAAATTATCGAAGTAGCTTCAGGTAAACTGACCTGTTCGGAAGAACTCGGCCATAACGAGTTCGCCATATATACGATAGGACCGGCAGTCTAGCTGCTGCCTTATGATTTTTCTTTAGTCAAGGCACACTTTCCATAAATTGACATAATCTAAAACCCCAATAGCAAACTTAACCATGAAATAATAGCCGGTCTTTATATTTGTTGCTGCGTTCCTGAACTGACGAAGAAATTTTCGGGAAAAATTTTTAGCCTGACAAGAAGGTAATACAGAAATGGTCGGGGCGAGTGGTCTCGAACCGGCAATTTCTTACTACCCTAATCTTAATTGAAAATATTATTTCTCAGAAATATTTCTTTGCGGTCATGAATTACTTAAAATAGTATTAATGTGTATCTGGTGGAGGAAGGGGAGAGTCAAATCAGTCTTTCGGTTTTTAAGGTTATAAAACCATTCATAATCTTACTCTCTGCATTTGATCATTATTTCTTAGATGCTAAATACAACACACATAAATATGGGCGATTTATAACCCCACCATGTTTATCAGCCAACTTTTCAATATCATGGTATGCATTTAATTTTTCTTCATCTGATTTTTGTACAAATGAATTACCTGTTTGAACAAACCCAAAGTATTCATCTGCTGTATACGCTTGGCTCCATAAAACACGATGAATGAGAGGAGATTTAAAATGACCGCTATTTTCGATGCTTGCTACAATTGAGTCAATTCTTCTTTCACATCCATCAACTGATAAAAAATCTGCAAACCCACCGTGTTTTTTAGAAACTTCAAGCAATTCGTTATCAAGGTCGTTATCATAGGTGATATACATATTCCAGAATAATGCCAAATACCCATCGTCTTTTAATGCATAAGCACATTTTTCATAACCTATGGGTTGTGGTACCCAATGAAATGATTGTGCAGAAAAGATAACATCATATTGCTGTGGTAATAGATCAAGCTCTTCAAAGCGAGCAACTTCAAATCTAACATTACTAAATTCTGAAAATTTAATTCTACCGTTTCTTACTAAGTTTTCTCCTGGTTCTACGCAATAAATATCAAATTTGAACGGAGCAAATAATTCTGTCGCTTTGCCACTGCCAGCACCGATCTCCAGTAACTTTGATTTATGGTTAATACTGGTTCTGCTTATTATATTATTTACAATATCCATAGGATAACTTGGTCTGAATCTATCGTAATATTCCGCTGTCTGATCAAATATTTCACTTTCTTTTTTCCAATCCATAATCTCTCCAATCTCTTAATAATATTGTCGCAGGGCATTCTAAACTGATTAGTAACATTTATATATTCCCATATAAATACAAAGAAGCCAATTACAACGACAATCGACTTCTTTCGACAAAATATTCTGGTGGAGGCGGGGGAGAGTCGAACTCTCCCTGAAACAACGGTTGAGAGGTTATTGGATTGGCTTATGGTTGGTAAGATATCACTAATGGCTGCTTTGTCCACGTAGTCATCTTTCCCAACGTGCGAAGGCTTGCCATTCAGGATGAAACCTTAAAAAACACGATGAATAACAATCCTTACTGATTGCTTAAAAAAACTGATAACGGCGAGGAAGTATTGTGTTTCAAATATTGTTTTGGGAGTTTATAATAAGGCATGTCCTGGAAAGTTGAGTTCTACATAGATTCTGAAGGCAATGAGCCGGTAAAGGATTTTATTTTAGCCCAACCCAAAGATACCATTGCCGAGGTTATCCACGTTTTTAAGCTCTTAAGGGAGTTTAATATCGGACTCGGCATACCCTACGTTAAAAAGATCGATAAATCCGGCTTGAGAGAACTCAGGATAAAACATAGTTCTAACATTTACCGGGTTTTCTTTTTTGCCTATATCGGTCAAAAATTCATCCTCGTACATGCCATCATGAAAAAGCAAGATACCACCCCCGAAGGAGATAAAAGATTAGCCCTGGAAAGAATGCAAGCATATATGGCTCGAAATCCAGGTTCGAATACTTCTTGATTTGCATCTATAACTTATAAGTTATAATATGAGTGTAGATTATAATAAAATATTTTCACGTAACTTGATGAGAAGTGAACAATGAATAAGAACAAACCTACCAATTTTGAAGAATTTGAAGGCGAATTACTGAGAGACCCGGAAATCCGTAAGGAATATGAGAGTCTCAAACCAAAATATGAAATGATCCAGAGTTTGATAAAACGCAGGAACCAACTCCGCATAAGTCAATCTCAACTTGCCAAGACTGTTGGTACCAAACAACCGGCAATATCCAGACTGGAACGGGGTGAATTTAATAACGTAACCCTCAGTACTTTGATAAAGGTCGCTCATGCTCTCGACCTGGATCTGGATATTTCCTTAAAAACGCGTCGGACGAAGGTCCCGGCCTAGTCTAACTGGTGAAAGGCAATAATCATCCAACTGACTTATTTGCTTATATGAATCTTGGTTTATTACATAGCGTATAGATGTTATTGCTATATATTCAGGAGATACACGGCATTTTCAAGATGGTTTTGTGAAATTTCATTCGGTCAAACTACAGAGAGAGGGAAGGTTGTAGCAGCCCCAGGAAGTACTTGTAGGCCAGGTTGATGCGGGCGTTGGCGACCACTTCCCTATCCGAATCCCCGTAGATGTACTGCAAGAGGCATAGCCGGAGCATGAATTCGGGGTCTTCCGCCGGCCGGCCGAAGTCAGAATTATACCGGTCCTTGACCAGGTCGTTTACAAAGGATAAATCAACGACCGCATTGATCTTCCGGAGCAGATGGTCCTTTGGTACAATGCGGTCGTACAGATAAGCGCCGTAGAATGAGTCCTGAGGTACCCTTTTCTTGAGCATCTTCCTTACCTCACATGTGATTCGGACTCATTGTAATCTACTTACAACAGATATTTCAATCCTAATATCTCATCATTCTATTAGCCCTGAACATGTCAAAATCAATATCAGAGCTCCTAATAAAAAGCCAATGCCAACGATGCGAATCAACCATATACTAAAAGCAGGACCAAAATAATTAGACATCGTGTAAGAAGATGCTAACCACCACTTAAATTTTCCCCCACGGTCTTTATTTCCTGAAAGATATCGTCTCATATCTATCTGTGTTTTATAAATGACAAATCCAATTCGTGATGAAAATATTTCTAGAAAAATTCCTAAAATAAACATGATACATGCAATAAAATAAACCATTTAGCTCATTCCTGTAATACTAATAACCAACATATAACATCATACTTGTCCAAAATAACTTTTAAGCAATAGAGGAAAAACAGAGACTCCCTG
>CAZSHH010000035.1:1302-25610 GCA_964606525.1 uncultured Dehalococcoidales bacterium | reverse complement strand
CCCCCACATACGCCGCTTCGTTATTTTTGATCAGGTGCGCCGCCGAAACTATCATCTGGTCATTGGCATCGTATTCAAGTACCTTTCCGCGGCTCATTACGCTACCTCCTTATAACCGTGATATACCGGTTCGCTGGGGATTTTTTGTATCTGCAGCCGTTCAAAATAAGCTTCGCCTTTCATCGCCTTTCTGATTTCCAGGAATTCATTGAAATCCTTCACGCCGTATACACAGGCATTCATGTAGTTTTCATATCCTTCATCCGAACCCAGTTCCGCCAGCAGCCCCGGCCAATCCCCCGCATATTGCCCGGCTAAATGCAGGGGATGCGCCCCCCACGGTTGTTCGACGACGGCAGCGACCCGGTACCCCGGGATGATAGTCAGGTTGGGATCACGGTGGATTACTTCGGTATCCACGATCTTCTCCGTGGTGATAATTACCGTACGGCTGGCATTGATGCCTTCGGCGTCGACGCCGGTCGTCCCCCAGCGCTGGGCATTACCTTCCACATCACACCGCTGGACGTGTAAAATCCCCACATCCGGCACGATCGCTTTCACCGCCCCTGTTTTCTCTCCGGTAAACGGGTCGTCAATCACTTTCACATTCGGGTTATACTTCAGCATATCGGACCCGGACATACTGCGCAGCGGGATGAAACCGATGCCCATCTGCCCCGCCATCAGGGCCTGGGCGATCCCAAAATGGGAATATTCGATAAATTCCGGGTACTTGCCCATTTCCTGAGCCCGGCTCAACCAGTAAGCCCGGTTGATATCCTGACCGTAATACCCGGTATAAATCTTGTCTACCCGGCCTTCACCGATCAACAAACTCATCGAGGTCACCAGGCAACCCACCAGCTGCAGGTGGTCGATTTTCTGCCGCAGTATTTCGTGTACGGCCGCAAAAGGTTCGCCGTGCTGCATACCGCCGATAAAAACCAGGTCGCCGCTTTTCACATACTTCGCAATGGCTTCCTTCATGGACACAACTTTTTGCATCAGGTATACTCCCTTCTCGATCCGCAAATCATGATGACGAAAATTTTCCTCATAGTTTACCATGTCAGGGCACACGACAGCGATATGCCCCTTTTCCCGGGGGGATGCCACTTCCGGTGATCTTTTTGTGATAGTCTATTAGTACCATGAATAATAAGTTACTGCGTAAAATATTACCCGCTTTTATCCCTTACATCGCCATCACTATCGGCTTCCTGATATTTAAGAATGCCTGGTTGGCGATGCTGGGTTACCATACGGGCATAACCGCTTTTCTATTATGTTCAAAAACAAAAATCGACCTGCGGCACAATTTCAGCATAAAAAATCCCTGGCTCCTGGTTGCTGGGATAGCGGCCGCAGCCGCGGTCAGTTCCTGTCTCTACCTCTTTTGGCCGCTGCTGGGAATACCGGATAACATTAACCAGTACCTCAGCAATATCGGGCTCAACGGGCATACCTGGCCGTTATTCCTGGTATATTTCATTATTGTGAATCCACTGCTAGAGGAGTATTTCTGGAGATATTGTCTTAGTTCCGCCTTTAAAAGGCCGGTGCTGCACGACCTGCTTTTTGCCGGGTATCATTTACTGGTATTTTACGGCCTGGTAGCCTGGACCTGGCTTATCCTGGTGTTCCTGGGACTGGCTGCCGGAGCGTGGTTCTGGCGGCAGTTGAACCGGAACCACGGGGGCATCCTGGCCTCTTACACCTCTCACCTAGCGGCGGATATAATAGTAATCCTGACCATCTTCCGGCTAACCGCTTGATAAACGTGTGGGAAGGCATTGATGAAAGAAAAACTGATAATTACACACCCCGGCAGTGCTCATTTCGATGAAGTAACGGCGATCAGCCTGATCCTGGCGGTAAATAAAAATCAGCAGTTCCGGGTTGAACGGCGTGCACCCGGCGCCGCCGAACTGGACGATCCGGGCGTGTGGGTGGTGGATGTGGGCGACCGCCTGGAACCGGAAAAGCTTAATTTCGATCATCACCACGATGCGGCCTGCCCGGCATCTTTCCACCTGGTAGCCGAATACCTGGGGCTGCGGGAAACAATGTCGGTGCTGCCCTGGTGGGACTTCAAAGACAGGGTCGACCGCATCGGGCCGGAAAGAGCTTCTCAGGAATTCCAGGCCGGCGACGACCTGGTTAACAAAAATCCCGTTGAGACCTGGTTGACCGATTATTTCGCGGCGGAAACGGAAGCTTCTTTAGGTACTTTGAAATCATTCGGCACACATATCATCGATCACGCCCGTACACTCAAAAAACAGGTCGACTACTGGAAAAACAGCCGCCGCCTGGTGATTTCAGGCATCCCGGCGATGATGGGCGATACCCGGGAATCGGCCGGATTGGAAGAATTCCGCCGCCTGGTGCCGGACCCGCCTGATATCGTGATTTCCATGGACCGCCGGGGCGAGGGGTGGCGCCTCTTTCGTTACGAGGGTACTTCTGTAGATTTTTCCCGGCTGTCCGGCCTCCCGGAGATCGAATTCGCCCATAAGAGCGGTTTCATGGCAAAAACAAGAGAAAAACTAAGTACCGAAGCATTGATTTCACTTATTGGCAAGGCCATTATCAGGTAAACAGAGATGGAACCATCCAACAACAATATGCCGTTCGGTGCCGAAGTACTGACCGCCCTGGTTAGTGTGAAAATGCCTTTTGGCAAGTATAAAGGGCGCATCCTGTGCGACTTGCCGGAACCGTACCTGGGATGGCTGAAAAGAAAAGGATTTCCCGCCGGAAAGCTGGGCTTGTTATTGGCCAGCCTTTACGAGATCAAGTTAAACGGGCTGGAATACCTGCTGCAAACGATCAGGAAAAACCAGCCCTGATCTTTCCCTTCAATCAGCTTTACCACAGAATACGCTTGATTATTCAGTATTACATTTCCGGGTTGGTGCGCATGGACAAAGAAATGCGTTTTCGTTCCAGGTCGACGCTGACCACCGTCACAGTGACCTTTTGGTTAACCCGGACCATATCGGCGGGATTCTTGACGAACTTATCGGCTAGCTGGCTGATATGGACCAGGCCGTCCTGGTGCACCCCGATATCGACAAAGGCGCCGAAGTTGGTGACATTAGTGACAATGCCGCTCAGCTTCATCCCGGGCGTCAACTTGTCGATGCTGCGGATACTGGAGAATACCACCGTTTCGAACTGCTGACGCGGGTCGCGTCCCGGCTTCGCCAGTTCCATCATGATATCCTGCAGCGTGGGCATCCCATATTTGTCACCAAGATAACGTGACAGGTCTATCTTGCGGCGTATATCTTCTTGTTGTATCAGGTCCACCACGCGGCAGCTCAGGTCGGCGGCCATGCGGTCGACGATGCCGTAGCTTTCCGGGTGTACGGCACTGGCATCGAGGGGATCGTCCCCTGCATCGATACGCAGAAAGCCTGCCGCCAGTTCAAAAGCCTTCGGCCCCAAGCGGGGTACCTTGCGCAGTTCCTTACGGCTGCGGAAAGGACCGTTCTCATTCCGGTAGGCAATGATATTATGCGCCAGGGTGGGGCCCAGGCCGGAGACGTAGGTCAGCAGCTGCTGGCTGGCGGTATTCACTTTCACGCCCACCTCGTTGACGCAGCTCATCACCGTCTCATCGAGTTTATCCTTTAAACCGGTTTGATCCACATCATGCTGGTACTGTCCGACGCCGATCGAACGCGGGTCGATCTTCACCAGTTCTGCCAGCGGGTCCTGCAGCCGCCGGCCGATGGAGACGGCCCCCCGCACCGTGATGTCTTGGTCAGGGAACTCTTCCCGCGCCGCCGGTGAAGCAGAATATATGGAAGCCCCGCTTTCGTTGACCATCACTACCGGGATATCGCCGGGTAATCCCAGGCTGTGAATGAATTCTTCGGTTTCCCGGCTGGCGGTACCGTTGCCGACCGCCACTGCCTCGAGATGGTGTTTTTGTATCAGGCTGCGGACGGTTTGCGCTGCCATACGGGACTGGGCCTCCGACTGCCCGACGTATATCACCGTATTATCCAATAGTTTGCCCTGCGGGTCGAGACATACCAGCTTGCATCCGGTCCGGTAGCCGGGGTCGACCGCGAGCACTGCCCGGGTGCCCAACGGAGGTGCCATCAGGGTTTCCCGCAGATTGCGCCCGAATACCTGGAGTGCTTCCCGGTCGGCGCGTTCTTTCAGTAATTTCCGGATATCCGTCTCGATCGATGGAGCCAGCAGCCGTACGTAACTATCAGCAGCCGCCGTCACGACCTGGGCTGAGGACAGGTTGTTTCCTTTGACAAAACGGCGGTGCAGTAAAGCCAGGGCACTTTCCTCCGGCGGCCGTATCTTGATTTTGAGGAATTCTTCATTTTCGCCGCGCAGCATCGCCAGCAGGCGGTGGCCTGCTACTTTAGCCACGGGTTCCTGCCAATCGTAATAATTACTGTACTTGATGCCTTCGCCTTCTTTGCCTTTAACCACGGCCGACTGGATGACCCCCTGCTGGTAAAACAGGCTGCGGACCGACTGCCGGGCAGGCGCATCTTCGCTGACCCACTCGGCGATGATGTCACGGGCGCCGGCCAGGGCATCTTCGACGGAAGCTACTCCTTTGGCCTCATCCAGGTATGCCAGTGCCAACTGAGATGGATCGCCTGGCTGCTGCTCCAGGATGGTTTTCGCCAGCGGTTCCAGGCCTTTTTCCCGGGCAATAGTTGCCCTGGTCCGGCGTTTGGGCCGGTAGGGTAGGTAGATGTCCTCCAGGGCCGTCATCGTTTCGGCGGCTTCGACGGCAGTGCGTAATTCAACAGTGAGTATTCCCTGTTCTTCGAGGGATTTCAGGACCGCCTGCCGCCGCTCTTCCAATGCCGCCAGCCGTTCCAAAGCGTCGCGGATATTCGTGATATGTACTTCATCCAGGGAACCGGTCCGTTCCTTGCGGTAACGGGCGATAAAGGGTATCGTCGCCCCTTCATCGAGCAAAGCCTTGACGGCTTCGGCCTGCTGATAAGTGACACCCGTTTGCCCGGCAATTTTCTTAATATGAATTTCGAACATCTCGTATTCCATTTCTGTGATTGATATGACCATCTTACTACAAGTCCGGACTGTCTCATAGGGTTTTCTCCAACCGGTAATATGCATATGAACCCGCACCCGGAAAATGTGATAGAATAAAGCCGGCCTGAAGTTGTGTGCCGTCAAATCATTTGTTTTTATTTAGTGAGTAATTTCCAGGGAGGGTGCCATGGCGAAAAAGAAAGTTACCGGAAAATACGACAAATACTTTTTTACCGACATTATCAAGGAAAATAAGTGGGGAGGCGAGGGTATCAGTTTAGCTGCTACCGGCAGTGTCATTCCCGCCAATGCTAAAATCAGCCTCGGCGTCACGGTGGTCCGCAAACCGTATATGTTTCATGACATTACCCACAAACATATGTTCACGGAATACTTCTTCTTCTTTGGCTCAGACCCGGCGGACATGACCCGGTTTGATGGTGCGGTGGAATATTCCTTCGGCGCCGAAAAGGAAAAACACGTCATCTCCAGCCCTGCCATCGTGGTGGCTGCCCCCGGTGTGTATCATGCTCCACTTAATTACGCCCGGGTGGATAAACCATTTTACTGCCTGGAGTGCTTTATGACGTCACAATACAGCGGCGTCGACCTTGGTGAAGACCTGAACGAGATCCGGACCCCGGAACCAGACTACAACCGTTATTTCCACAAAAGCGTGGTCCGCGTGAACCAGTGGGGCGGTGAGGGGATGGGCTTAAATGCAGTACCGGATTTCCTGATACCGGCTGGCGCCCGGATGAGCCTGGGATTGACCGTGGTCAGAAAACCTTATATGTTCCATGAACCGGTCCACAAACACAATTTCACCGAGTTCTTCATGTTTTTCGGTACCAATCCCATGGATATGAAAGAATTCGATGCTACGGTGGAATTCTCTTTCGGCCCGGAACGGGAAAAGCACCTGATTACCGGTCCGACGGTGATCGTCATTCCGCCGGGGGTGTATCATTGCCCGCTGAACTACGCCAAAGTAGGCAAGCCGTTCTACTGCCTGGAAGCCTTCCTGACACCAACCTATGCCGGGACCAACCTGGAGCCGGCTAAATAAGCAACATACAAATTCGATATATACTACCGGTACGCTTCATTTCTATGCCGGATAACTGATATATCAATAACTCGCTTGTCATCATCAATGCTGTATATTATACGGTATTCACCGACGCGTTTCCGCCAAATATTTGAATGCCCGCGAAGTTTCTTACAGCCGAAAGGCCTGGGGTTTGATGAAAGAAACTCAACTCTCTCCAGGATGCGTTCAGCCATGTTTTTGGAATAGCTTGAAGTTCCTTGCGAGCCGAGCGGGTAAAAACTATTTTATATTGGGACACTTAAGACCGGCCAAGAACTTTCTTTTTGACCTCTTTGAGAGATTCTCGCGGCTCAGATTCTCTCTCTTTCACCAGCAGTATTGTTTCTTTCACCAGAATAAGACGTGGCGGGCGGGTTGCGCAAACCCGCCCCTACCGTTTTTTGATAGTTGGTAAAATCGTGGAGGATAGCGTCCCCTTTCCAAATGTTTTAGTTTTTGATCCCGAAGAGGGCCAGGGTGAGGATAGCCGGAAAGGGGTTTTAAAACACTGACGGGCGGTATTCCTGCCAATGACTTTATTCAGGTTTTTTTGGGCCTTAACTAATAGTCCTTTAGTCCTTCTCTTTTTCTACCAGCACCGTACCGTAAGATTGGCCTAAAAGTACAAGCGCAGACTTGACTGTTCCTTCAACCACGACTGATTTACCCTCGGTCGGAGGTTCTTGTTTGGAAAAGACCCAGATGCTGCCGGTGCTGTCGGTCACCATATATATGCCCTGCTCGACCAGGGACATCCAGGTTGCATTACTGACGGTCCCTTTAACCGTGAGGTTTTTCCCTTCGTATTCAGCGGTTTTTTCCAGGATATCCCCGATTTTAACCGGGCTGGTACATCCCATTACCAGTAACAGGGACAAACATGTAATCACGAGTAAAACCTTCTTAAATATTTTCATCTACCAATCCTTTCGAAATTCAGGCTTCCCGGCCGGCACAGATATAGCGAAGAATATGGGTATGCGGTTTCCCCCCGTGGTCTTCCGGTTCTTCCATGATGCCGGTATCCTTAATTATGTATCTGGCGAAATGGCGCCTTAAATCTTCCTCAGTGAAATAATGGGCCGGCCTGCCGGGCCGGGTCTCAAAAGTGTTCGGTTCTACGGCGGTGCCTTTACCGTAATCCGCTTCTTTTTCCGAGAAGACGGTAAAATACATCAGGCCTGATTTGGTCAGCCTGTCTTCGCAACGCCGGATGAATAAAGCCCTTTGCGCTGCCAGGAACAGGTGCAGTACATTGTAACAGTAGACCGCATCGAAATGCCCGTATCCCGCTGACATTTCCAGTACCGATGCCTGGTGGAAATGTGACAGATGGTCGTGTTGATATGCCATTTCCAGGGCTACCGGCGATATTTCAATTCCGGTAACATCATAACCTGCTCCGGCAAAATAGGCGGTATGCCGGCCGTATCCGGAACCGGGGACCAATATCCGCTTTACATTATTCTTCTGGAAGATGACGAGAGCGTGTTTTGCAGTGACGCTTGGATTATCACCCCAGATTTTACCTTCAGCGAAGTATCTGTTATCCCAGTATTCTTTCGCTGTTTTTATATTCTCACCCATTGTATCCGCCTGAACAATTCTTCCTGGTTCCAAATATTACCGGTATTTTAGCATTTTTTCACCAACAGCATTGATGCTGGCGGTTACCGGTATATCAAGATATGTCTCCTTACCCATGACTTCCTCGTCATTGACAGCCGTTAATTCCTCACATAGCATGGAAATAAATGAAATATATCGTATATGTCTCGCTGGTACTTTTGTTGCTGCTGGCCGGATGCGATTTTCCTTTCCCTGTTACCGGGTCTGTTCCGCCGTCCGGCCTTGTTACTGAAACCAATGAGTCGACATCTTTGCCCCCCTCTCCTACCACCCCCCCGGCATCTGTCATAACGACTGCGGCCGCTTCCGCGGCGGTGATTACCCTGGATAAATCCCGGTCTGACATTTTACTAACCCGGACCTACCACTGGTCTTATGCCGGTAAAGGTTGGACCTGGGAACTGGAGATCCCACAATCACTTTGCGACTACTATAGCGGCTTGCCCAGAGTACCAACGAACAATTACTCCATCTATGTGACACACCCCTCCGATGATCCGTATCTGAGTAAATTGATCACCAGATTACTCGAGGCGGCCGATGACGAAGGGTATTCCGAGATGGAGACGATTGGCTTCGCAGCTTCGTTTGTCCAGAGCTTGCCCTATATTACTGACGATGTATCCACCGGTTATGATGAATATGCCCGCTACCCGGTAGAAACCCTGGTCAATAACGGCGGAGACTGTGAAGACACCTCGATATTATTGGCCTCGCTGATCGACGGGATGGGGTATAGTGTGGTCCTGATCAATCCACCAAATCATGTGGCGGTCGGGGTTGCCGGCGGTGCCGGAGTATACGGAACATATTGGTCTTACAATGATAGAAAGTACTATTACCTGGAAACTACCGGGGAAAATTGGGGGCTGGGGGAGATTCCGGACGAATATCAGGACACACAGGCAAAGATCTATGACTTGCAGCCGGTGCCCATTATAACCCACGACTGGGAATCTACCGGACGTGTGGGATATGCCGACCTGAGTATCATCGTGAGTAACCTTGGTACAGCCGCCGCCCGGGACGTCTATGTCTTCGCCGGATTCGACGCCGGCAGCGGCCAGGTATGGAATTCGGTCAAATCAGATCTGTTCGATATCGATCTCGGCCAGACGGCAATCTTGAACCTGTCCCTCAAAGTGCCGTACGGTGTACATACCCGCATCATCGTCCAGGTGATTGATGATGGCTATGCCGTGGACAATAGTTACTCGGACTGGATCAACACGAAGTAACTATTTTGCCATCCCAGCCCGTGGTTAGTCTCCGGCGGCTTGCAGCACTCTTAAAGCCCTTAAGGTTACCCATTTATTGGGGGCTTTTTTAGGGCCGAAATCCACCCAGGTCTTGCCCGTATAATCATACTCCAGCGGCCAGCGGCCGGCGCTATCCTGCTTTTCCCGGATCAGGTTGAGGGCCCGTGCCAGGCGCGGGTCTTTTTCATAACCTAAGCCAACGAGTGCTTCAACGATCTGCAAAATATCGGTCACATAGAAGACGGGAAAGCCGAACTTCCACCAGTTTCCGCTTGGTTTGGCAGCATAACCGCTCGGGTAGTCCGCGTCAGCCGGATCCTTACTGAACAGAAAATCCACCCCTGCTTTGATCGCCCGGTCAATTAGCGGCGTATATTTTTCCTGCGGTAGCTTACTGAAAGCCAGCATCACCTTGGCGGCGCCCCAGGCACAGGGTTTTTTATCATTGGAACCGCAGGCAAAGTTCGGCCCGCATTTCCCGGCATAATACCGCAGTGGGGCTGATTTATCGGTCATCGGGGCAATGCCCTCCCCAGTGACACTCCTGGCCATGAACTCGAAGGCTTTATCCAGGCGATCATCCCGGCAGCCCAGCACCATCAAAGCTTCACAAAGATTACCCTGCAGGCAATCGGCGGTACCCGAAGGGGCGCCGCTTGCGGACAATTGCCCGGCTTCACAGAATGCCTGGCCAAGAATGTAGTTGCAGGCAGTATTTACTCTTGCATCTGTATCCACTGATGCCCCTAACTGTGCCAGTAAAATGATAGACCATAACGTCGAGGTATATTTCGGATAATAACCGGGGCCGGGAGTAATCCAGTAACCTTCTTTTTCCATTTTGTCGAGAATCGATGCGATAGGCCCTTCCTCATGGGCTTTTTTCCGTGTTGCATCAAGTTCTTCCCCTCGAATCTGGGCCAGGTCCCGTAATGCCAGGTACCGCACACCAATATCTTTCGGTTCGAGCAACCAGTCAAGTGCAGCCATTTTTTTGTTCACTATTTTCTCTCTCCCTGCAATCGGTAAAAATACCAAATCCAGTCAGGGCTGCATCTTCTTAGCCTCGTCCCAGAGCCGGTTCTTCTCATCGAAGGATAAGGTTAAAAAGTCCTGCCCGCGTTCACGGCATAGTTTCTCCATGCAGGTATATCTCCGGAAGAACCGCTGGTTAGCCTCCCTTAAGGCCACCTCGGCATCAATGCCCTGCCAGCGGGCAAAATTCACCAGGGAAAAAAGCATGTCGCCGAATTCGTCAGCTTTCTCTTTTACCGATCCGGCTTGCCGGAACTCCTGCACTTCCTCCACCACTTTGTCGACCACGCCCCGGAAATCCTGCCAATCAAAACCGGCTTCCGCCACCCGCTGCTGGATTTTCTGGCTGTATGCCAGGGCAGGCATCTGCCGGGGTACGCTGTCCAGCATGGAGGTTTCGGCCGGCCTTTCCGCTTTCTTGAGTTCTTCCCAGTTATGGACCACTTCCTCGGCGCTGTCCACCTTGATCTCACCAAATACATGCGGGTGGCGGTAGATCAGCTTTTTGTTGATCGCCGTTAAAACATCGGCCAACTCGAACTCCCCGGCCTCCCGGGCGATCTGGGCCTGGAGGACGATCTGGAGCAACAGGTCGCCCAGTTCTTCGCATAATTTACCCGTATCGCCTTCATCCAGTGCGGCCAGGGTCTCATAAGATTCTTCCAGCACATACTCCCGGAGTGAGGTATGCGTTTGTTTGCGGTCCCAGGGACAACCGTTGGGGCCGCGCAGCCTGACGATTATCTCCACCAGGGCTTCGAACCGGCTGAGATCTTCCGGAATATTACCCTTAGTCATATCCCATCCCCTCATAACAAAATGAATGAAAAGCCCGGGCCGGTATCAAGAAGGTATCTGCCGCTAAGCCGGCAGCACCACCCCGGTGAATCCACGTTGCCCCCGGGCAAAGTCCACTGCCGTCATGGCCCGCTTCCCTTCGTATTGCACCGCCAAAATACCCAGGATATTATCTCCTGTCTTGACCCCGAATCCGACTTCCTTGTCTTTCACCGGCACTACCTCTCCCGGGCGCTGCCCGGCAGCCAGTCCCCACGGCCGGGCTGCTAATATCTTAAGCTGCTTACCCTGCCAGGTGGTATAAGAACCTGGCCAGGGAGCATATGCCCTCACCTGGCGCCAGATTTGCACTGCCGGCCGCTGCCAGTAGATCAGGCCGTCTTCTTTAACGATCTTGCGGCAGTAGCTGGCCGCAGTGTTATCTTGCGGGTGTGGTTTCAACTGCCCGGCGGCCCAGCGTGGTATCACATCCAGGAGCAGCTGACTTCCAATGGCCGCCAGTTTCTCCGTCAGTGTCCCTGTAGTATCCTCCGCCATAACTGGTATCCGGGCCTGGGCCAGGATGGGCCCGGTATCGATGCCCGGGTCTGCTAACATGATGGTAACTCCGGTGAATTCATCTCCCGCCAGCAGCGCGGCCGGCACCGGCGATACTCCCCTGTAAAGAGGCAACAATGACGGGTGGAGGTTGATACAACCGAACCTGGGTATTTCCAGCACTCTTTGTGAGAGGATCTGCCCGTATGCGGCGGTGATTATCAGGTCCGGCTTGATGGCTTCCAGTTCGGCCACGGTCTGCGCTGCTTTCAGATTATCCGGTTGATAAATTGCCAGGTTATGGCGCTGTGCAGTCTTCTTTACCGGAGATGAGGTTATTACTTGCCCCCTCCCGGCTACCTTATCTTGCTGAGTATATACTCCCGCTATTGTATAATCGTTACTAACCAGGGATTCCAACGGTACTACCCCAAACTGGGGCGTACCCATAAATACTATCCTTAATTCATTCATTTTGAAGGTAATTGTAGCACTCAACAACCTTTTATACCAGAAAATAATGGTGATGTCTGGCATCGAAAAATGAAGTAAAAACGAGAGAATCGTAGACATCGCAAGGTAGAATAGCCACTCGCGTTGTCCTACAACCACAACAAAAACGCTTGCCAACCTATTTTAAGCGGGTTATCCTTGTTCAAGTTCAACTGGTTTCCCTCTGTTTTTCCATCGCCCGAAGTTGATGCAACTATGGGCTTTTTTCTTGGAGGGTTAATCTTGGCAGAAATTAGGTCGCCCCAGCAGATATGGGAATCGGCTTTGGGCGAGTTGCAGATACAAGTTAATAAGCCAAACTTTGACACGTGGCTAAAAAAAACTACCGGGCTTAGTTTCGAAAATGGCGAGTTCTATGTGGCGGTGCCGAGTACTTTTATCGCCGAATACCTCGAACAGAACCAGCGCTCGCTCGTGGAAAAAGTCCTGGCCGGCATCTTGCATCAAGAAGTCCGGGTAGCTTTCCGGGTCCTGCAGAGCCAGGGGCCATCGATCGGCCGCAGTATGCAAAACCGGACGCCGGTATCCGCACAACAAGGCATCCTCCCATTGTTTAATCCACGTTATACTTTCGATAGTTTTATCACCGGCCAATGCAACCAGTTCGCTTATGCAGCGGCTATGACCGTTGCCAGTGACCCGGGACAATCATACAATCCGTTGTTCCTTTACGGTGGCGCAGGGCTGGGGAAAACACATCTTTTACAAGCCATCGGACATTCTGCAGTGGCCAATAACTTAAAGGTGCAGTATGTCAGTGCCGAGCAGTATACCAACGACTTGATGTCTGCCATCCGGGACCGCCAGACCCGCGAATTACACATCAAGTACCGCAGTGTCGATATGCTGCTGGTAGATGATGTCCAGTTTTTTAACGGTAAGCAGAAAACCGGGGAAGCCTTTTTTCATACCTTCGATGAATTACATAACGCCGGTAAACAGATCGTCCTGACCAGCGACCGTTTACCCAAGGCCATGCCCCTGCTGCCGGAACGCCTCCGTTCCCGTTTCGAATGGGGATTGTTGACGGAAGTCCAACCCCCGGATTACGATACCCGCCTGGCTATCCTGCAGGGGAAATCAAAACAGGATGGAGTTGCTTTGTCCCAGGATGTCCTGGAATACCTTGCCAGCCAGATACAGCAAAATATCCGGGTGCTTGAGGGTTCCTTAAACCGGGTGGTGGCCTATGCCCGGCTGCTCCGGGCGATGGTTACCCCGCAGCTGGCGGCACAAGCTATCAAAGATATCGCGGGGAATGTGCCAGCTGCTCCCCTGTTAACGGCCCCCAACATCATCGATACTGTCGCCCGGAGTTTCCAACTCGAACCCGCGGACCTGGTGAGTAAAAAAAGGGACAAGGAAACCACCACCGCCCGCCGTGTCGCCATGTATATCCTCCGCCAATATACCAACTACTCCCTCGTCCAGGTCGGCCAGGAATTAGGGGGGCGGGACGCGGCTTCCGTGACTAACTCCTGTAAAAAAGTAGCGGCTGATATCGAATCCAACCCTTACCTGCGACGCAAAGTTCTCGATATTCAACAAACCCTGAAAACAAACTAGCCTTCCCTATCCGATTTGCCGCCCGGAATTTGCCTGCTTTTTGGTATGGCGTTGTGAATTATTTGTGAATTGCCACATTTATTTGAGACTGTAAAAATGATATTCCGTAGAACAAACGCATCGATTACCCTCGATCAGGCTGCTGTTATACTTATATTGATTATTAAGTAAATAAACTTTAATCTTAAAGTGATTGATGTTATAGGATAACGTATTTAATATGAGAAACGGTTATGTACGATAAAGCTGAAATCAGGGTAAAGGCAGGAAATGGCGGCAGCGGCGCCGTGACCTTCAGAAGGGAGAAATTTGTGCCCTTCGGTGGTCCGGACGGCGGCAGCGGAGGCCAGGGGGGTAATGTTGTTTTATTGGCCGACCAGCAGACTGCCAGCCTGAGATTATTCAAACGTAACCAGTTGTACCGGGCAGGCGACGGTGGCGACGGCAAGGGGCAAAAGAAAAAAGGCAAACAGGGTGATGACCTGGTATTGAGGGTTCCCATCGGTACCATCGTCTGGCAGGAAAATATGACCAGCGGCCGTACTATTTACGGGGATCTCACGGAAAACGGGCAGGAATTGATCATTGCCCGGGGTGGGCGTGGTGGGTGGGGCAACATTCACTTTGCGACTTCAACGAACCAGACTCCGCGTATCGCACAGAAAGGTGATCATGGGGAAGAGCATCAGTATACCCTGGAGCTGCGTTTGATTGCCGATGTCGGTATCATCGGTTTTCCTAACGTCGGTAAGTCTTCACTGCTTGCCCGGTCTTCGCAGGCCAAGCCCAAGGTTGCTGATTATCCCTTCACCACGTTGGAACCCATCCTGGGCATGGTAGACGTCGGTAATCACAGCTTTGTCCTGGCGGAGATTCCCGGCTTGATCGAGGGAGCCCATGCCGGCCGGGGACTAGGTGCGGAATTCCTCCAGCATGCCCTCCGGACCAAGGTTCTTATCCACCTGGTCGACGGTACCAGTCCGTCTCCAGCGGATGATATTGCCCGGGTGAATACGGAGCTGCGGTTGTTCGACGGCGGCCTGGCGGGTAAGCCGCAGATCATTGCCGTCAATAAAATGGACCTGCCTGAAGTTCAGGAAAAAGTAAAAGAAATACGCAACTTGTTTCAACAAGCAGGCTTGCCGGTTTATTTTATCTCGGCAGCTACAGGCGACGGGGTGGCGGAATTGATGAACGCGGCCTATAACTTGTTGCAGAAAGTCGAGTCCCTGGAAAAAGATGAGCCGGAGATTACGGAGAAAATATTCCATCCCACCCCCAGGCAAAGCAAAGAAGTATACCAGGAAGGAGATGTCTTTATTATCAATTCACTCGAGATAGAACGGATCGTAGCCCGGGTTGATTTATCGGATCCTGAAGTGATGCGGCAGCTGCGCGGCCAGCTGGAAAAGACGGGCCTCACCCGTGCTCTCATCAAAGCCGGCATCCAGGGGGGGAATAAGGTGCGCTGCGGAGAGGTCGAATGGCTATGGTAAAAGTGGGGGTGATGGGTGGTACCTTCGATCCGGTACATAACGGCCATCTTGCTATTGCTGCGGAAGCCCGCCTGAAACTTGATTTGCAGGAAGTCGTCTTTGTGCCTGCCGGCCAGCCCTGGCTAAAATCCGGCATGGTTATTTCCCCCGCCGCGGACCGGCTGGAGATGGTGCGTTTGGCCATCGAACCATATCCATACTTTAAATTGTCCGGTATTGAAGTGGAAAGAGAGGGGCCCAGCTATACGGTGGATACTGTCCGGCAGTTGAAGATGGAGTTGGGAAAAAACAGCCGGCTTTTCTTCTTGATTGGCTGGGACTGCCTCGATCAGTTGCCGCAATGGTACAAGATAAAACAGCTTATCAGGTTATGTGAACTGGTGGCACTGCCGCGTCCCGGTTATGCGGTGCCCGATCTTCAGAGTCTCGATAAACAAGTCCCTGGCATCTCCGGGAGGATTATTCTGTTGAATTCGCCCCATATCGATATCTCTGCCACCGGAATCCGGGAACGGGTGGCCGGGGGGTTGCCTTACGGCAGTTTCGTACCTGCGGCGGTGGCACACTACATATTGCATAAAGGCTTGTATCGGCATCGGTGAGTTTTTAGAAAATTTGCCACAAACGGGTTATCGCTATGGCATGGACAAGACAATAATTTCACATCATAATGAGCCTGTGGTATAATGTGTTGATGTATTCAATTCTGCTCAGATTCACCGGGCATGAAAATGACAGCATCTCTTTTCGATTGTCTTCCACAACATATTTTTATAAAAGGATGACCGCGCGATATGAATGACGGGCAACCCGTATCGAAAAGTAACGACTATAACGCTCAAGACATCCAGGTCCTCGGAGGGCTGGAAGCGGTCCGCCGGCGTCCCGGTATGTATATCGGCAGCACCGACCAGCACGGCCTGCAGCACCTCGTTTATGAAATCGTTTATAACAGCGTTGATGAAGCAATGGCCGGTTTTTGTACCACCATCACGGTTACTTTGCTGCATGATAACTATATCAAGGTCGAAGATAACGGCAGCGGTATCCCCGTGGATACCCATCCCGTTACCGGAAAATCAGCCCTGGAAACGGTCTTAACCACGCTCCATGCCGGTGCCAAGTTCGGAGGTAAGCATTATCAGGTCAGCGGCGGTCTACATGGTGTCGGTGCGTCCGCGGTTAATGCCCTATCCGTCTGGCTGCGGGCGGAAGTCAAGCGTAACGGCAAGATTTACCGCCAGGAATTTAAACGCGGGGTCCCCCAATCCGGTTTACAAATCGTTGGCGATGCCCGCGATATAAATGATACCGGTACCACGATCACCTTCCTCGCCGACCAGGATATCTTCGGTGATTCCCGTTATGATGCCGATGCGCTGTTGCAGCGGCTGCGTGAGGTCGCTTACCTGAATAAAAGCCTGGAAATCATCCTGCGTGATGAAACTAAAGATACTACCTATACCTTTTTCTTCGAGGGTGGCGTGGTCAGTTTTGTCCGGCATCTTAACCGGAACCGTGTTGTCCAGCACCGTATGCCGATATATGTCGCTAAATCCGTTGGCGCGGTAACCGTTGAAGCAGCACTTCAGTATAACGATGGTTTTTCCGAATCCATCCATGCCTTCGCCAACTGCGTTAATACTCCTGACGGCGGCACGCATTTAACCGGTTTTCGTACCGCTCTGACCCGGGTCTTGAACAATTATGCACAGAAGAATAAGCTGCTGAAAGAAGAAGACCCTAATCTTTCCGGTGATGATGTTCGCGAAGGCTTAACTGCCATCATCAGCGTCCGCCTGCCGGAGCCCCAGTTCGAGGGTCAAACCAAGGCCAAACTCGGTAACCCGGAGATGAAGGGAATTGTTGAAACGGTCGTTGATGAAGGGCTGTCGCTTTATTTTGAAGAGCACCCGGATGACTTGAAGCGGGTTGTCGAGAAGAGCCTGCTGGCTGCCCGTGCCCGGGAAGCCGCCCGGAAGGCCAGGGACCTGATCATCAAGAAAAACAGCCTGTTATCTGGCACCTTGCCCGGAAAACTGGCAGATTGTTCCGACCGCAACCCCGCTAATTGTGAGATTTATCTGGTCGAAGGTGATTCCGCTGGTGGTTCGGCTAAGCAAGGCCGGGACCGGGCTTTCCAGGCGATTTTGCCCCTGCGCGGTAAAATCCTTAATGTCGAAAAGGCTCCCTCCGACAAGATGCTGTCCCATGAAGAAATCAGGGCGATTATAACAGCCCTGGGCACCGGTATTGATGTGGATTTCGATATTACCAAGCTGCGCTATCATACCGTAGTGTTGATGACTGATGCGGATGTCGATGGTGCCCATATCCGTACCCTGCTGCTGACCTTCTTCTTCCGTCACATGGTGGAACTGATCAACCAGGGCCATCTATTTATTGCCCAACCGCCGCTTTACCGGGCAGTCAAGGGAAAAACGGAGAGATGGTTGTACAGTGAAAAAGAGTTGTCCAGCCTGGCCTTCGATGATTTAGACGTGCATACTACCGATTCCTCCATCAAGTTGTCCGGCGCTGAACTGGCCGATATGTTAAACCAACTGAATGAAATCGAAGAAGGCATGAAAGCCCTGATGCAAAAAGGGTTCCCGCGCGAGATCATCCATATCCTGCTGCAAAACGATACCATGCACCGGCTGAAATACCCGACCGCTCAGGAGATGGCTGGTGTTAGTGCCTGGTTCGACAAACTACCGGGAGTCACCGGGGAAAGTCATTTGGATGAAGCCAAACAGGAATACTGGCTGGAAATAAATACGGCAGATCGGAAACTGAGAGTAGACCGTATCTTATTCGAGGATCCGGTGATCTCAAAATGCTTCCGTATTTTCCCCCTCGTCCGGCACCTTGATGACAAGAAGCGATATGTTGTCCTGAAGAACAAGAAAGAAATCGGCAAAGACCTGAGGTGGGATGAGCTGGCAGCGGTGCTCCGGAAAACCTCGGATAATACCGGCCTTTCGGTGCAGCGTTATAAGGGCCTTGGGGAAATGAGTGCTGAACAACTCTGGGCGACCACGATGGACCCGGAAACCCGCACCATGCTGGAAGTGACCGTCGAGGATGCTGCTCGGGCCGACCAGTTGTTCAATATGCTGATGGGGGAAGAGGTCCCGCCGCGCAAGGCTTATATCCAGGCTCATGCCAAGAGCGTGAAAAATCTGGATATTTAACCGTAACTTTTCAACCGGGAGACTCCTTTTCCCCGGGTTTGACACCGCCCGCTGCAGCGCGATAATATGTCAACTAGCCGGGAAGGATTTCCTGTAAATGTAAGACGCGAGGAAAGCTATGCGCTTAGGACCCTGGGAGATTGGCCTTATCGTGGTCATCATTCTGATCGTGTTCGGTGTCGGTAAGCTGCCTCAAGTCGGCAGTGCCATCGGCAAGGGTATCCGCAGCTTTAAAAAAGCACAATCAGGTGAGGACGAGGATACTGAAGAAAAATCTCAGCAGGATACCGGAGATAAGGCCAAGAAAGGCAGCTAGGCAACTCTTGATTTGACCTTGCAGTTATTTTAAGTTCTTATTTCTGCCGGATATCAGGCTTTGAAGCTGGCTAATTTCGTGAAGTCGAGCGTGGCAAAATAGTCGGCTGCGGATTCTGCCCGGCGTATCTGCATGACTTCCCCATTCTCGCGCTGCAGCAGCTCAGCGGAACGTAATTTTCCGTTATAATTAAACCCCATGGCGTGGCCGTGGGCTCCGGTGTCGTGGATCACAACCAGGTCGCCGATATCCACTTCCGGCAACATACGGTCGATGGCAAACCGGTCGATCGTTTCACAAAGGGAACCGGTCACGTCATACTTATGATCACAGGGCAGGTTTTCTTTGCCCACCACGGAGATATGATGATAAGCCCCATACATGGCCGGCCGCATCAGGTTGGCCATACAGGCATCAAGGCCGATGTGCTTTTTATAGATGTCCTTGATATGTAAAACCCGGGCTACCAGGTAACCGTACGGGCCGGTTATCATTCGCCCGCATTCCATGAACAGTCCCAGGGGGTCCAACCCACCTGGTATGATGATTTTCCGGTACTCTTCTTTTATACCCTCGCTGATTGCCTGCAGGTCGACCGCTTTATCTTCCGGCTTATAAGGGATACCGATCCCGCCGCTGATATTCACGAATTCCATGCGCAGGCCAAGCCGTTTTTTAACTTCGGCTGCCAGTTCGTACATCATGCGTGCGGTATCGACGAAATACCGGGGGTTGAGTTCATTGGACGCGATGAAGGTATGCAGGCCGAAACGTTGCCCCCCCTTTTTATGCAGTAAAGCCAGGCCTTCAAATACCTGCTCTCTTGTGAAGCCGTATTTCGCTTCCTCGGGTTTGCCCATGATGAAACTGCCTTCTCGGAACTTACCCGGGTTGTACCTTATCGAGATTAGTTCCGGGATGCCGGCGTGTTTTTCCAGGAAAGCGATGTGGCTGATATCGTCCAGATTTATCGTGGCCTTGACTTCCCTGGCTTTGATGAATTCACCCGCCGGCGTATCATTGGAGGAGAACATGATGTCTTCCCCGGTGATGCCGGCTTTCTCGGCCAGGAGTAATTCCGGCAATGAGCTGCAATCGGCACCAAATCCTTCTTCCCGTAGAATTTTCAGTATAAAGGGATTCGGGGTTGCCTTGACAGCAAAGTACTCCTTGAAGCCCTTGTTCCAGGAGAACGCCCGGTTCAGGCAGCGGGCATTTGCCCGGATCGCTTTTTCGTCATATATATGGAAAGGCGTCGGCTCCTGCTTAATGATGTATTCCAGTTGTTGGCGGGTGAATGGGTGTGTTTTTACCGTCATCCGTTTGTCCCTTCGTTTTCCATACGTAGTCCGAAAACAGGCATCACTTTCCCGTTGACATAAACGGTCCGCCCCTCCACCGCCACGCTTCCCCCGGCGATCAACCGCACCCCGAAGGGAAAGATTTCCCAGTCGCCGCTGATTTTCAAGGCTCCCTGGATGGCTTCCCCGATCGTTTTCATGACTGCCTTTTCATCTTCGCCGGCCTTGGCCATGAACTCATCAAAACTGGTCCCCATAAACCGTTTTATTTTCGCCAGCCCGGCTAATAATCCGGCCGTTCCCTTAGTTTCCGCTTCGGCGAGAGTTTTGCTGATGCTCAGCGGCCGGGACTGTACCAGCACTGGCCCCTCGTCCATGCTTTTATCCACCAGGAATAGAGTTGAGCGGACGCTTTCATCCCCGGCCAGGATCGCCTTGGCCGAGGCGATCCATCCCAACCCGGCATAACCCCGGGTCGTGTCTCCCGGGTGTACGTTCAGGATTTTCATGTGGTAGCGGTCCACCAGCCAGTCGGTTGTCAGTTGGTCGTAGCCAGCCAGGCAGACCAGGTCGGGCGGCTGACCCAGCCGCGCCTCGATCATTTGGGACACTTCCCGGTCATATGTTTCTCTTTCCGGGCAGTTGCGGGGCACCTTACCCGGCCCGTATTTGCGGCGTACTTCTCTCAGATACGGGACATGACTGAGTACCACCAGCTCATGTTTATTTTGTTTGGCCAGGGCGGCACCCCCGCATCCCGGACGGTTGGTGAATACCAGGTAATCATGTTGGGGATTTTTCCTGGCAATCTGCGCATAATTCGTCCCCGAACCGGAAACGAAGCACACGATTTTCATCATGGGGCCGTAACGTACCGGATCGTAAAGCAACTGTTTCATGGTTTCTCCTTAGGAAAACCAGTTTTCGATATGCCAGTTGTTCAGCGGCGGGGCGACAATGATGAAGGTAGCGATGTGTACCAGGAAAAACAATACTACGAAGGCGATGGCGGCCCATTGTAACTTACCTTTACGCCACCATTTGGCCGGTCGGGCAGGTAGTTCCGGGGTAGTACTAGCCAACGGTACTGCCGTAATAAGCGCCGGTTCTCCTGGAGAGTTAATGGTTGTGGTATCCGATATCATGACCTCTCCGGATGGAACGGCTGTAATATCTTGACCTGGTGCTGCCGGATTACCTGCCAGTTCCGCGGGAACTGCGGCTGCAGTATCTGGTATGATTACCCGGGCGACTTTAGGCACCCTCTTCTTCTGCCAGTAACTGATGAGCTGGTCCAGCCCCATCCCCAACCCGAAGCATATCGACGGGACTACTGGTAGGAAATAGAAAATGAAGCTGACGCGGTTGGTGATCAGGCTCATCGGTATCCAGGGCAGATAGGTGCCGGCAAACATAGCGATGCCGAAGAGGGCGGCTTTATCCTTTAAGATGGCTTTTACTGTCATATAGATGACCGTGGGTACGGTTAGAGCCCAGACGCTGAAACTGACCAGCCCGATGAAGTGCGGCCCGTACCAGTACGGCATGATTTCCAGGTTGAAGATCCATTCCCACGGCCGGCTCATCGATACGTGGGCTGCCGTCACGAAGGTCAGGCTGGCGGTAGCATTCAATCCGTTCCATAACTCCGAGATGAAGTCGGTCATCCGCAGATATATAGCGGCATCGAAAGCTGCCAGCAGCAGGAAAAAAGAGATGCCTGCAATGGCCAGGGAAGCCCCGAAGACTACCTTCTTATCGCCGCGGCCGAGCAGCCAGTGGATGATGATGGCGAATACTGTAAAAACCCCGGTATACTTGGCCAATGTCGCCAGGGCAACGGCCACCCCGGATAAAGGATAACTGCGCCGGGCATACAGCCAGTAAGCCAGCAAGGAGAACGATACGGTGAAAATATCGAGCATGGCGATGCCGGCGTGCACAAAATACAGGTTCTCCATGGCTAATATAAAGGTCCCCAGCACAGCAGTGCGCCGCGACAGGTTGAAGCTCCGGCACATCAGGTAAAAGAAGACGATGCCCATCGTCCCGAAGAACACCGACGGCATACGCCACCCCCACGGATTATCCCCGAAGATGTAGATGCCGGTTACCATCATCAGTTTTGCCAGGGGCGGGTGTTCCCCCCGGTTGGTATAATGGCTGTTTATAATGGTACGGGCATCCGGGACGTAATGCGCTTCATCAAAAAGCGGTTCCGCCGGAATGGCGATACTCATCAGATGCAGTATCAGCGTTGCCAGGATGATCAGACACAGCCAGGAATACTCCCACCGGAAGAAACGCTTGATGGTCTTCTTGATTATTTCCATGTCCACCACATGTTCAACAAGTAGTTCCAGAGCGTGGCGATTATTATGCCGATGCCGTTGGCAACAATATCGTTCCAGCCGATAACGGAGTGGAATAGCCATAATGAAGCAGCCTGGATGCCGTATCCGGCAAGGCTGATGATATTGAACTTAATAAACTTGGTCAATAAACTTGAAGCCCGGTTGGCTTTCCGGTCGGCAAAGGTAAAAAAGTTGTTTAACAGGAAATTGGATATTACGGAAGCTTCAAAAGCGATCGCCTGGGCTGCGTATATATTCATGTACAGCAGCCGGGTCAGGAGCGAATAAATACCCAGGTTTACTAGAACCCCGCTGCCCCCGACCACTGCGAACTTGATGAAACGGATCAGTTCGCCGCTCCGTTTCATCAGGCTGTAGAGGTGTTTCAGATAATCGATCTGGGTTTTTGCTTTCAGCTTACTCTCGCCCTTTTCCCGGACTTTGAACATATAAGGGACTTCGCTTACTTTGTTGAACTTGCCCTCGATGAGGATCTCCAGGAGGATCTTGTAGCCAGTGGGCTGGAGTTTAGCTCCCTGGACTACGCTGCGCCGGAGCATAAAGAAACCAGCCATGGGGTCCTGGATGCCGCGGGTCCGCGGGAGAAACAGGTGGGAGAGGAAGATTGCCCCTTTGGAAATGATGCGCCGGGTCAGGCTCCATCCTTCGCAGCCGCCACCTTTCACGTAGCGGCTTCCGATAACCAGGTCCGCCCCCGCATCGATGGCTTTGATCAGGTCGGTAACCACCTCGGGAGGATGCTGCAGGTCGGCGTCGATGACTCCCAGGATGTTGCTCGTAGTAACATTAAATCCGTGCACGACTGCCGAACCCAGCCCCCGTTCCGTGGTGCGGACGATTACCTTTACCGGGTATTTAACCGCTAATGCCCGGGCGGCTTCCGCGGTGCCGTCTTTGCTGTTGTCATCGATAAAGACGATTTCGTAGTTGCGGCCGGTCAGGGCTTTGCCAAGCCTTTCCACCAGGGCGGTAACGTTTTCGCGCTCGTTATAAGTTGGTACCAGGATAGAAATGGTTGAATCAGACAATACTTCTCACCTGTCCTTTACCGGGAACTATATTGTAGCATAACGTTGGCCGCAGCGTTTGGTTAGCTGGCGCATCCTTTTTTTTCGGTTTGTTGTTGTTCACCCTTTACTCAACCTGGTTGAGGTGGCGTCTTGTCACCGGACTTTAGCTTGCGGGTTGACGTCCGTTAATTAACCTCTCAAATGGGAGGTCATGGCTAAAAGAGGTATTGCAAAGAAAGAACCTTTGGGCTATTATAGTGCGCAGTCAAACTTAGGAGGTCATCCAATATGGTTTCCCAGGACAAGACACTGCAATGTGTCGATTGTGGCGTCCAGTTTACCTTTAGCGCGGCAGAGCAGGAATTTTTCCGCTCCAAGGGCTATACAAATGAGCCCAAGCGCTGCCCGGCATGCCGTGGTCAACGTCGTGCTCAGCGGAATAATCAGGACGGCGGCGGTATGCAGCCGCGGCGTCAGATGTACTCCGCTGTTTGTGCCGAATGCGGTAAGGAAACTGAAGTGCCTTTCCAGCCACGTAACGACAGGCCTGTATATTGCAGTGATTGTTACGCGAAGGTCAGACAGCAACAAGGTAGATAGTTGTGTGTGCGCTCGCTTTTCCCGCTTGACGGGATAAAGCGGATATCGGCTTTCTGAGGGCTGGTCCAATGCCCAGGGGACTTTCCGGATCAGCCCCTCGAACTAAAACCCTTTCTGGGCGATACCGCTAAGTTTGGCGCGCCATTTATGCAGTCGCTTTGCCGTATTTCCAGGGAAGCTTTCTTTCGTGTCCGCCGCAGGTCGAAATGTTGCCGCTTGCCTGGTTGAGGTGCATTTTCAGTATGCGGCAGTTGACCCACCGTCCCCGCTTTGCTAGACTAACTTTGCAGGTTTGTTGTTTTTTTTCTCTGGGCCCGCTCCAAACGGCGCATTCGTCTAGAGGCTTAGGACACTTCCCTCTCAAGGAAGAGATCACGGGTTCGAATCCCGTATGCGCTACCATTACGCTCGATGAGGTCACTTCACAACAAAGAAAGAGACTGTCCTTGACCTGCCGGACCGTTATGCCCTGGTGGCGCGCGCCGAAGGCCTCACGGAGAGTACCATCACCATCGTGCGCATCTCCGTGGGCAAGTT
>CAZSHH010000035.1:0-1292 GCA_964606525.1 uncultured Dehalococcoidales bacterium | reverse complement strand
CCTAGGCGGCATCCCCGTCGGCGCCCGGGTCGGTGCCGACGATTTGCACTCGCCGCAACAAACCGGGAGCACGTTTGGAGATCTGCATCCTATTATCCAATGACTCATCTTATTAAGTATGCTCAGGGCGTATCGCTGATGCCGTCAGTCGATTGTGACACTTATGATATTCCCGGGTATGCCACCAGCGATTTTCATCAATATGACACACATGTCCTCTGCCGAGTCCGTGTAACACACCTGTAGAGATTATATAAAAGCAAATCCTATTGACCTAAAAGAACTCTGTGTGTTCATGATTGATGGCTTTATATTCATCTTGCCTGTATTTTTAACTCCGGCAAGTCAGGGTATTCCGTTTCTTTAAGAATCGATGGATCTATTATGTTGAAACCAAGCTTGATCAACGTTCTTTCCACCGGATATGCCTGCATTTCAGCGGGATCATATGGGCCAAGTATTGTTTTGATCCCGCTGGTATCCAGTCCTTTCTCCAACAACCGTTTTTCATTATCTCTGGATAATATCACCGGCATCCGTTTCCTGGTATTATGAATCTGCGCCATTAGTGAATTAGCTGTAGTAGTGATCACCGAAAAAGCTTTTATCTCTTCGCCAGTATCCGGATTTCGCCATTTATCCCATATGCCTGCTAAGGCAAACGGTTGAGCATGTTTTAACTTGACAAGATATGGGTAAGTCTTCCTGTTTTCATGCCGCCACTCAAAGAAACCGTCTACCAGTACGAGACATCGTTTTGCCATAATCGCCTGCCGGAACATCGGCTTTTCAAAGATAGTTTCAGCCCGGGCATTAAGTACGCGCTGCCTGATGCGGCGTGCCGCTGATTCGTCCTTAATCCAGAATGGGATCAAACCCCAGTTGAGGAGAGACACCTGGTTAGGTGCTTCATTGGTGATCACCGGTATCGAGGGAAAAGTAAAGGCTGAAGCACTGTACACCGGGCGGAATGACTCTGATTGAACAAACGTGGCTCCGAATCGGGTTTCGATTATTTTGAAGCCGATACTGATTGATGAATAATAACACATGACATATTCGCCTATCATAATATCTTACCCCAACTTCATTACCTTACAAGTCAGATAAATTCTCAAGAATAATAAAAAGGCAGAATCATTGCTTGTTCTCTTTCTGTTTGTCTAATACCGCTGAAATATAGAAATGAAGAGGCTGATTAACAGTCCGAATATGCATATATAGCTTCGAGAATTGGCTATTACCATATTACCATTGTTAAGCATCCAGTTACCTCGTAAAATTCATAATTA
>CAZSHH010000034.1:0-25645 GCA_964606525.1 uncultured Dehalococcoidales bacterium | reverse complement strand
TGGTTGACCTTACCTGCCAAAAAACCAGGGAAATATCCTCTTCAAAGTATACTGGTAGGTTCCTTGGCGGTCGTGGCTTGGCCGCTAAGTTATTTTGGGATATGGTCCCCGGCCATGTCGATGCCTTTGCTCCGGAAAACTGCTTGATATGCGCCAACGGTCCAGTAACAGGTTTCTTTGGTTTGGCTGGCTGCCGCTGGGTAATTTGCAGTAAATCCGCCGCTCATCAACCTGAATCCTTTTCCTACGGAAATCTTGGTGGCAGATGGGGTACTGCTCTGAAATACGCTGGATACGATGCTCTCGTCATCTCCGGAAAATCAGAGAAACCTTGCGTACTTAATATCAATAGCCGTACCGTATTATTTCAAGACGCCACGCAATTTTGGGGGCTTTCGACTTTCGATTCTATCGAAACAATCAAAGCAGTATCAGGAAAAGAAGCTAGTGTTCTTACGATCGGGCCTGCCGCGGAGAATTTGGTTACCTTTGCTACTGCCCTGGCGGAAGGAGGGGCTTCGGTATCCGGAGGACTGGGTAGCATTTTCGGTTCTAAAAACTTGAAAGCCGTTACAGTCACTGGTAGTGATCGTTTTCAGCCCGCCGATCCGGACAAACTGAGTCAGCTTGTTAGTTATGTAAAAAAATTTCGACACTCTACCTTCAATGCTCCGTCTCCCTGGGCAGTACCCGGTTTGACCAGGCCGGAAAATTGCTTTGGCTGCGGTGTCGGTTGTTCACGTCAATCATATAAGGATGAAACTGGCCGGCGTTATAAAAATTTTTGTCAGGCAACCGGCGTATATACTATGCCGGCGCTGCAATATTATGGTAAACCTAACGATGTGCCCCGGTTGGCTACCAGGTTGTGTGACGGATTTGGACTTGATTCCGCCGTCATGGCACCGATGATCTCCTGGCTTATCGAGTGTTACCAGCAAGGACTACTCTCCGAAAATCAAACCGGACTGCCCTTTTCGAAAGCTGGAAGTATCGAATTCATCGAATCGTTAACCCATCAAATTGCTTATCGGCAAGGTTTTGGTGATCTCTTGTCCCACGGTACTCTATATGCCGCAGAAACAATTGGCGGTCGCGCAAATGAAATAACATCTAAATTCGTCGCTGCCGAAACTAACGAAAATAAAGATTATGACCCCCGGCTTATCCTCACTACCGCTTTATTGTTTGCCACCGAACCCAGGAAGCCGATCACACAGCTTCATGGTATCAGCGGCAATACTATGATCTCGTGGAGTAGTTGGGCTAGGGGAGAAAAAGACTCCTTTCTTTCGACTGAAGACTTAAGAACTATCGCCGCAAGGTTCTGGGGCGGCATGAAAGCCGCCGATTTTTCTACTTACTATGGTAAAGCTTTAGCTGCCAAGCAAGTACAAGATCGTTCTTGTGCCCAGGAAAGTATGGTCCTTTGTGATGTTCACTGGCCGATGCAGGTCACTTCATCCGATTGTCCCTCCGGACATGTCGGTGACCCTGCCATCGAAAGCCTGGTATTATCAGCTATCACAGGCAAGGCAACAAGCAAGGACGAACTTTTACTGACAGGAGAAAGGATATTTAATCTGCAGCGGGCTATCTTATTAAGACACGGTTGGGGCGGTAATCAAGGCGACCATATCTTGGATTATTTCTTTACCCATCCGTTGCAGCCAGGTGAGGTTTTTTTCAATCCGGAAGGCATTATGCCCGGTCCCGGAGGGAAGTTGATTTCGAGATTGCATTTAACCCTGGACCGTAATGGCTATAACAAGATGAAAAGAGACTATTACCGTCTGCGGGGTTGGGACCAGGCATCGGGATTACTCAAGGTCTCCAAGTTGAGGTCGTTGGATCTCAAAGACATGATCGATATGCTTCGTGAACAGCATTTAGCAATATAGATAGCAGTAAATCCGGCGTCCGGCGCCGGTTGACAGTCTGCCATCTTCATAATAGAATAAGGCCATTATTTTAGGATGTAACATGCCGATGCGAATCAGGAACGGAAATGATGTCATGTTTATTCCTGCCGTCAGGGACAGTAGGCCTCCGGCTTATGATGTTTTCCGTTCGACCATTCCCTAGTTACGAAATAAAATAATGGAATTACACGAGCCCAGGGCTAGTAGTCCTGGGCTCGATTGTTATATCTCCAATTACTTTTTCTATGAATTAGCTTATGAGTAATTATCAAAACAGGTTGAAAGTCAGGAAAAGCCTGAGGTTGGCCATCTTTGACGGCGCCGTCAGTTTCGCTATGATGGGGTTGACACAGAACTACATTACCCCGTTCGCACTGGCGTTAAAAGCAAATACTGTACAAATAGGGCTGCTCAACAGCCTGCCAGGTTTTGTCACCGCATTTTCACAGCTTGCCTCACCATCTTTAGTCAGCCGGGCAGGTAGTAGGAAACGCGTAATATTACCGACAGTGTTGATACATGCCCTGTTATGGTTGCCTGTCTTCCTGGTACCTTACCTGCTTCAGGAATCAGGTATCTGGTGGTTGATTGGCCTTTTCACCGTCAGCGGCGTCTTTGGTGCCCTGGCCAATCCCCCATGGGGCAGTATGATGGCCGACCTTGTACCGGAAGATGTACGGGGCCGGTATTTCAGTTTTCGCGGCCGTATCAACACCTTTACCGGGCTGGTTTTTTCCATTCTAGGAGGCATCCTACTTCAGATCTTCACCCATAACGTATTCATCGGCTTTGCATTTATTTTCGTCGGGGCCATGTTATTCCGTTTACTCTCTTTCAATTTCCTATCCCGGATGTATGACCCCCCCTTGAACCGGGAAGCCTCCCGCTCCGAAAGCCTATTTCATATGATCAAAACGATCGGGACTACTAACTTTGGTAAGTTCACACTTTTTACCGCAGTTATGTATTTTGCTATCATGCTCAGCGGGGCATTTTTCTCGGTCTACATGTTGAGTGATCTGAAACTCAACTACTTGACTTTTACTATCATCAATTCCGCCAGTACCGTCGCTACTCTGATATTTTTACCTTATTGGGGCCGCCGTGCCGACCGTGCCGGCAATCTCAAAATACTTAAAATCACGGGATCTCTGATGCCGGTGATCCCGCTGCTTTGGTTATTCAGTCCAAATCCGGTTTACCTGGTATGTGCAAATTTTTTCAGTGGTTTTATCTGGTCGGGATTTGATCTCTCTTGTACTAATTTTTTATACGACGCTTCGGCACCGGAAACACGTACGAAACAGATCGCCATGTTCAATTGCATCGTCAATGTGACGCTATCTCTTGGTGCTTTATCCGGTGGTTATCTCGCCCCACACTTACCTGCCTTGTTAGGATACCAGTTGCGTACCCTTTTTACTATGTCTGGCATACTTCGGTTGGTCGCCGTGATACTTCTCCTTCGTGCAGTCGTCGAAGTCCGCCACGTCTCCAAAATCAGCTCTTTTCGTTTATTATTTGGTAACGCTAAAAAGGCCGTATCGTAAGAACACTCTGTTTCCATCATCAAATCGTAATAATAGACAATCGCTGTGTTGATCAGACGTGAACACTGGTCTGGAATAACTCGATATCCTTGTGCTTCTCGGCATTTTGAATTACAATCATCCCCGAAATGCCCTGTAGGTTAGGGACAAATTAATACTTCAATTTTCATCACAATAATAAGGAGGGGACTGTGAAAGCTGCCATCTGCTATGAATTTGGCAAACCTTTGACTATCGAAGATGTGATTCTTGAATCACCCCAGGAAGGTGAGGTGGTTGTACGGGTAAAAGCTACCGCGGTTTGTCATAGTGATATCCACTGTACCAATGGTGATTTGCCCGGTCCGTTGCCCGGTATTCCCGGTCATGAAACTGTAGGTGTGGTCGATGCGGTTGGTCCAGGTGTAAATACGGTAAAACCCGGCGACCTCGTGTTAGTAACCACGGTTACCTCCGGTTGTGGCCACTGTTACTACTGTACCGTTGGATTACGGCATCTTTGCGAACGCAGTAAACCCCTGCCGTTCCATCATCGAAATAAAAACGGACAACCCCTTGGTTCTATGGCTGGACCCGTAGCTGGTTTTGCCGAATACACTGTTGTCTCGGAAAGGCTGCTGGCAATTATTCCAAATGACATTCCCATCGATCAAGCTGCCCTGTTATCCTGTGGGGTATTGACCGGTTATGGGGCAGTCTTTAACCGTGCCCAGGTACAGCCGTTGCACAGTGTCGCAGTAATCGGTTCCGGCGGTGTCGGACTTAACGTTATCCAGGCTGCCGTTATCGCTGGTGCCCGGCCTATCATCGCCGTTGATATTCTTGATTCCAAATTAGAAATGGCAAAAAAACTTGGGGCTACTCATTTGATTAATTCGGCTAAAGAAAAGGACCCCATTAAAACAATTCAACAAATGACCTCCGGCCGTGGTGCTGATTATGTTTTCGTAACCGTCGGCGCCGCGGCTGCTGTACGCCAGGGTTTGGCGATGTCGGCTCCGCGCGGGATGACCGTCCTTATCGGGCTTGTTCCAGTTAAAGATCCCCTTACTTTTTCCGCCTTTGATTTCATCGGTGGGGAACGTACCTTAACCGGTTGTGGTGGAGGCTCCGCCCGCCTGAGCATCGATATCCCGCGTCTGGTAGAACTATATCATGAAGGCCGTTTAAACTTGGACGGCTTGATCACGTCTCATTACCCTTTATCTGAAATCAACACCGCTATCGATATGATGGTAAAAGGTCAAGCATTAAGAAATGTGATTATGTTCGACTAATCAAAGTGTTTTAAGGAGGTTATGGTGAAAGCAGCTATTTGTTATGAATTCGGCAAACCCTTACTGGTAGAAGAGGTGGTACTGGACCCACCCGGGAAAAATCAGGTTAAAGTTCGGGTTACCGCTACCGCCATTTGTCATAGTGATATTCATGACATCAAGGGCGAACTTCCCGGGACGCTGCCTTTTGTCGGCGGCCACGAAACCGCCGGATATGTCGATATCATCGGTACTGATGTCACTTCGGTAAAACCAGGAGACCCGGTTATTGTTTCTCTTATGAAATCCTGTGGTAAATGCTATTTTTGTATTACCGGCTTACCTCATCTTTGTCAAAATATGATGGTGCCGCCGCAGACTCCTACGCTGAGAACGAAAAAAGGTGTTCCCCTGGTACAAAAGGGTAACATCGGCGGTTTTGCCGAATACGTCTTAGTTGATGAATCGCAGCTGGTCAAGGTCCCTGCTGATATGCCCCTCGACCGGGCATGTTTACTGGCTTGTGGTGTCTCCACTGGCTTCGGCGGTGTCGTTAACCGGGCTCAGGTAAAGCCCTTTAGCAGTGTAGTCGTTGTCGGTACCGGCGGTGTCGGCATCAATGCGATTCAAGGTGCCGCCTATTCCGGGGCCTATCCGATTATTGCCGTAGATGTTTTAGATGAAAAATTAAAAAAAGCTGTGGCTTTCGGCGCAACCCATACGGTTAATGCCACCAAACCTGATGCAATAGAATCTGCCCGCAAGATTGCCTATGGCCGTGGAGCTGATTATGTATTCGTTACCGTTGGCAGTATCGCCGCTATATGCCAGGGTTTTGCCATGTCCGGAACCCGTGGCAAGACCGTCATCATTGGATTACCACCGGCAAAAGAAACACTCACCTTTTCTCCCCTTGAACTGATTATTTCCGAAAGGACCATGATGGGCGGCTTTATGGGCTCGGCTAACCTTAAGATTGACATTCCTAATCTCATCTCTCTTTACCAGCGGAAACAGCTCAAGCTCGACGAGTTGATTTCCGGTCATTATCCTCTCGAGAAGATAAATGATGCCATCGAATCTACGGAAAAAGGTCAGGACCTGCGTAATATCATCACTTTTTAACTAAACGGCTGCTGAAAAACCCCACTAATCTAATGGAGGGAAAACGATGAAAGATTTCACCGGAAAAGTTGCTTTCATTACCGGTGGCGCATCCGGGGCTGGTTTCGGGCAAGCCAAAGTATTTTCTGAAGCCGGTTGTAAGGTTGTTATCACTGATATTCGCCAGGACCGCTTGGACGAAGCCATTGCTTATTTCCGGGAGAAGCATGCCCCAGTTCATGCCATCAAGCTGGATATTACCGACCGTAAAGCATATACCGCTGCGGCTGATGAAGTGGAAAGAGTTTTCGGCAGTCCTCCCCAACTTGTTTTCAATACTGCAGGAGTAAATGCTTTCGGTCCTGCCGAGACTTCTACTTTCGAGGATTATGACTGGGTGATGGGCGTCTGTCTCGGCGGTGTCGTCAATGGTATGGTTACTTTTGTGCCCCGCATGATTAGAGCTGGAAAGGGTGGTCATATCGCTACTACTGCCTCCTGGGGTGGTTTCATGGGCGGCGCCACTACCGCGCCATATTCAGCTGCCAAGGCTGCCGTGGTTAACCTCATGGAAAGTTATTACCTGGCACTCAAACCATACGGCATCGGGGTATCCTGCCTGTGTCCGGTTGGCATCCGGTCGAATATCGGAGATTCTTCCTATACGCGCCCTAAACATCTGGAAAAAACCGGTTACAACACCAATGAAAAGACTATTGAATTTATGCGGAAGCATTATTCCTATGGTATCGACCCGGTCGAGTTAGCTTATATCTTCAAAAAAGGTATTGAAAATGATGTCCTCTATGTTTTCGTTTTTGCTGAACCGGAAAAAATGCTGCGGGATAATTTCGAACGGATGATTAACTACCTTACCCCTGAGGGGATGAAACATCAGGATGAAATTGAAAAAAAGCGGCATGAAGAGATGATTAAGCATCCCAACCCCAGTATCGACGGGGCGGAAGCAGTCGGCTGGGGCAAGGCTCGTCCGGATATTACCTGGGTCGCTAAAGAACATAGAGTTCCCGATTAATCTGCCGTAATATTCAGATAAGTTAAATCAGGATATGATTCAATCTATCGGTTATCAATCAATCTGAGGGAGGCTTCATATGGCGATCGAAGTATTATATTCCGTAATCAGTCCTGAAGCTGGTATTCAGAAGATAAAAGGTGTTCCACCTCCGGAAATGGGCGGCCCGCCACCCGGCCCTTCCACATCCCGCCGCGGCCAACCGGAAGCCCCTCCCCACACCCCCGTATTCACTCCCTTTACCCCTACTCCAGCCAGGCGACTGGATACCCTGGCAAATAAGACAGTTTATCTGGTGGATACAGGATATGGCGGCAGTTACCGTTTCATGCAGCAGCTCGAGCATTCGCTGATGAAGCATATTCCATCGGTAAAGATCATTCGAAAACGCAAGACTGGTCATGTTTTCGCTGATGACACTACTGACCTCTGGGAAGAAGTAAAAACCAATGGGCATGCCGTCGTGCTTGGCGTCGCCGGTTGACCGGGCTGTGTGGCAGCGGTTGCTGCCGGCAGCTTGAAGCTCGAACAGACGTATGGTATTCCTACGGCACCAATATCTACTATCGGTTTTGAAATACTGGCGAAAGACGCTTATAAGCAGGGACGCGTTCCATTACCCTTCGTTTTCACTCCGCATCCGGTTGCCGGGGTTTCTCCTGAGACACTGGACGGATATATTAACGGTAAAGACCCGGAAACCGGAAAAACAGTAATTAGTGAAATAATTGAGGCTTTAACCAAGCCGGTAGCTGCCCAGTCTGATGCAATCCCGGTATCATCTACCCCTTCATTGGCAAATGCACCCGCAGCTATCCTTAAACCGGATACTGAAGATAATCTACAGGACCTTTTTTACCAGCGGGGATGGACTGATGGTTCGCCCATAATTTTACCTACAGAAGAACGCGTGGCCAGGATGTTGGCCGGGACCAGTGCTTCTCCGGATGATGTTGTTGCCGAAGTTTTTCAATTCGAAACTGGTGAACTCGCCCGGTATACCGTGAGAAATACTGCCGTTATCGCGGTCATGGCCGGAGCTAAACCCGAGTATTTCCCGGTTATTCTGGCGATAGCTTCTGCCCGGCATACATCACTGATGCCCTCGACTACAGCTTTCTCAGCGATGGTATTGGTTAACGGACCGATCCGCAACGAGATCGGTATGAATTCCGGCATCGGCGCTTTTAGCCCGGTCAACCGCGCCAATTCGGTTATCGGCCGTGCCTGGACCCTTCTCAGCCTCTGCCGGGGTGGCGGTAAGATAAAAAAATCGCTATGGACATCGCAAGGTAGTAATTCTTCATATAACAATATGTGTGTGGCTGAAAACGAAGAAAGGAGTGTCTGGACGCCATTTCATGTACAAAAAGGGTTTAAGGCTGAGGAGAGCGTGGTTAGTCTTTTCATGGGTTGGGCGGTAATCAATAGTACCGGTGCTGCTGCACACCGTACCCTGACGGAAGAACTGAACCTGGAACTGGCAGTTATTCCGCCTCTTGGATCTGCTGCTACTATCATTATGGACCCCTCCGTAGCTAGAAACCTGAAAGAAAATGAAGGATTCACGACAAAAGAAGAATATTGCCGATACCTTTCTGAAAATATAAAGATGCCTGCCGGGAGATATTGGCAGACGGACTACATCGATATGCTGGTCGCTTCTGAAGCTTATAAAGGCATTGAACCTTATGCATCCTGGAAAAAACTTCCTGATGATGCCCTTATTGCCCCATATTTTGATCCCTCCCGTATCAATCTGATCGTCGTCGGTGGCGAGACCAGTCCTTTATGGAAAGCTTCCGATTACAACCATATGATCAGTATTTCGATAGACAAATGGCGGGCTGTGAAATCGGATGAATGTGCGGATGGGACCTGCGGCATCCCTGATCCTGACGACCCTGAAGCATATAAGTAACAATTATCTCTATAAAAGATGTAGAAAAACCGGGTGATTTTACGAAAGGCCCGGTTTTCTTTATACTCCTAATTATGAGTCGATATGAGATTGCATTTAGCACCATGGCTGGCCGCCGTATGAATTGTGCCCAGACAATCCTCAGTACATATTGCGATATTTTTAACCTTGACCGGATGTTAGCTATTCAGCTTGCCCAGGGGTTCGGTCGCGGTATGGGGCAGGGGGAAAATAACTGCGGTGCCGTTTCCGGAGCCTATATGGTGATTGGTTTAGCCCGTAAGATATCAACAGCTAATCCGCGTGCAAACATAGATGGGACATATGATTTACTTCAGGAATTTAACCGGAAATTTTCTAAGATTCATGGTACCCTGAAATGTAAAGACCTTATCGGTATGGATATCAGTACTCCTGAAGGCCTCGCTGAAGCACGCAGTAAATCGATTTTCACTTCTCGGTGTCCCATTTTTGTGAAAGATGCTGCCTGTATACTCGAATCATTACTTCATATCGGTTAACTAATCTAGATTAGTCTTATACTTTCATCCCGAACAGCATCTTTAATCGGAGTTTGAACATCCCCCAGGAGCCCAACTTCTGCGCCATGATTTTTTCAAAGGTCTCGTTTTTATCTCGGAACGGTACCAGTTGTTTCTCATTCTTAACCATCTTGCTGGCTCCAGAAACACATGTAGTAACACAGTTCCCACAGCCAATACAACGGTTTAAAATGACTTTTGCTTTCCCGTTCTCCATCACCTTGGCCTCCATCTGGCACCGGGTAACACACACTCCACAGCCGGTACATTTTTCTATATTAACTTCAGCATGATAGTTCGAAGCGTAAAGGTCTGCCGGGTTCGGTGCTTTTTTAGCTGCCGAAAGCGGCCCACAGCAATCGCCACAACAGCAGCATATGTTTTGTGGTTTCAGGGAGTTCTCCGGCTGTAGTATGAAACCTGCTTGTTGGGCTTTATCCAGGATATTGAAAACTTCTTCTTTCGTTATCTGTCGGCCAATCCCCATTTCCACATACTGCCGGGCATGGTCCGGGCCAATTTGTAAACATGTTTCCCGCATCTCTGAATACTTACACTTCTGGTCACGGTAATCTTTCATTTGCCGGCAAATACAATTTGCTACGGAGAAAGGCCCGGATGCTTGTTCCACCAGTTTTCTCACATCATCATAAGTACTGACCAGTTTCTTTTCCGGCACGGGAATACTTTTTTCTACGGGAACTACCCTTAATTGCGGTATCATTGGCTTACGCGGTTTTCCCGGCTGATCAGGCTTCGGCAACTGGGCGAATGTTTCCTCATGATATTTATCCAGGTCTTCGATAAAATCCTTGGTCAACCGGTTTACCTGGAAATCGATCATCCCACCTGCCGAAACCCCGACATTCTTATATACTCTTTTCCCGCGGCCCTCGGTGAAAGCCAGAACCGTTCCCTTATGTACCATATGGTCTAGCTTTTTCTGTAATTCGTCGGCGGAAATTTTCACTCCGCTTTTTATTACTCGCTTATAAATACGTTTAACCGGTTCCGCTTTCATCGTTGAAAGCATGGTGGCTATTATTGCTTCTTCTGGTGTCAATAAATGCTTTAATAAGCGGATATCCGCCCCTGATTTTGAAGCGGGAAAACCGGACGGCGAACGATTCAGATGTTCTTGTAATTCCCGGTATAGTTTATCTTCAGAAACCATCAAGCACCCCTTTTTTCACTAGCTTCAGACCTTTTTCAACCAATGCTGATTATTCATACTATTATTTGGTATCAACTGGATTTGAAGCTAGAATATCATGCACCTCTTGGAAATACAAGGCTTCCTTTCGTCCATATTGCACCATATCAGGCAGGGATGTATAATTTCCGTATCATTGATTAATTGAAATGATTATCGTATACGATAATCATTAGTCAATATGGGACAATATATGTTTTTCTTAATTGGGAATGTGGTGTGGAATACGAAAATATAGACCATCTTTGTACTTTACCCAATCATTTTCTTTTATCCATCAACTTTTCAGTTATTATTAAGATGATATTTTATGCAGGGGAAAACAAGAAATAATCATGGCCAAAGAGCAGGTTCTTTGTCCTTTCTCTAAAAAGCTGTGTGCCGAATGTGCTTTATATCGGGGACGCCACTATTACCTCTGTTATTGCCAGGATTACCGTGGTTATCTTGGTGAAAAAGGTAAACGGAGGACAGCGAATAAATCTGCTAAAAAGGATAACTTTGATATCCCGGCTCTCCATGTCAAAGCAATGGATCCATTCCTGAACAATCAAGAAAACGAAAATAAGGAGAAATAGGCTAATGTTGATTGAAGGCAAGTTTACCATCAAAGAAACGATACAAAAAGTATGGGATACCGTCCTGCAGCCAGGCACGCTTGCCTCGTGCATCCCGGGTACGGAAAAGATGGTTGCCCTTGATGACAAGACCTATGAAACCATTGTGAAACAGAAAGTCGGGCCGATTGCCGTTCGCCTGAAATTCACCACTGTCCTTGCCGAAACCGACCCTCCCAAATATGTAAAAGCCATCGGTCGCGGCGGCGATGAGGGGAAGATGGGCACTTTTACCCAGGAGACCATCGTCCGCTTGAATGAGATTAGAAAAGGCGAAACCGAAATATCTTACGCCTCAAATGTTAGCTTGGTTGGCAAACTGGCGACCTTCGGTGACCGTATCATGCGGGCTAAAATCAAATCAGTCGGGGAGGAATTTACCAAAAACCTGCAAAATAAACTGGAGAACAAAACTGCCTGACAACACATTATTCTGCGAATTATCTATATCGAAGAATAGTGAACTAAATATTCCGCCAAGCACAAAAGTGATAAGGAGGACATGAGTGCATGATAAAAGACTTTAAGTACTTGAGTCCCAGGACGCTGAAAGAAGCGTTGGTACAACTGGATAAGCACCAGGATGATTATAAAATAATCGCCGGGGGGCAATCGTTGCTTATCCTGATGCGCCAGGGACTGGTTGCGCCTGAATACCTCATCGATATTAACGGCATCCCCGAACTTAACTACATCAAGAGCGATGGGAAAAAAGGTTTAAAGATCGGTGCCCTGACAACCCACCGTGATATCGAAAAGTCGGTTTTATTTAAAGGTGCCTTTCAGGTGTTGCCCCAAATGGAAAACCGCCTGGCTTCTATCCAGACCCGTAATCGGGGTACCCTGGCCGGTAATATCTGTCATGCCGATCCCGCAGGCGACCCTGCTCCGGTATTGATGGCATTAGGAGCCCGATTGAAATTAGCCAATTCTAAACGTGAACGCATTGTTTCTATGGAGGACTTCTCGGTAGACTATTTCGAAACTCTTCTTGAACCGGGGGAAATGCTTACTGAAATTCAGTTGCCTGCCTTACCCCAAAACACCGGCGCCTCTTATTATAAGTTCAACATCATCGAAAGCGATATGGCTACTATTTCAGTAGCTGCTTGTATTAATCTGGAAGATTCCGGTTCCTGTAAAGATATCCATATTGCCCTGGGAGCTGCCGCAGCCAGACCAATACGGGCAAAAAAGGCCGAAGCCGTTCTAAGGGGAAAGAAAGTAACCGAAGCCCTGTTGAAAAAAGCCGGGACTGCAGCATCCGAAGAAGCAGAACCGGTAACCGATATTAATGCCTCCGAAGAATACCGCCGGGAACTTCTCAAAGTTTTAGTACCCCGCGTGGTCGGAGAAGCTATGTCGAGAGCCCAGGTATAAGGAGGAAGTTATGAAAAAAGAAATCAAACTAACAGTCAACGGCCAACTATATGAGCTTTCGATCAATCCCAAGACGCTGCTCGTCGATATTCTTCGCAAACAATTGAAATTAACCGGTACGAAGCGTGGATGTAATGAAGGTGCCTGTGGTGCTTGTACGGTTGTCATGAATGGTGCTGCCGTGAAGTCATGCTCGGTACTTGCAGTCCAGGCTGATGGAGCCGAAATCCTAACCGTCGAAGGGCTTGCCCATGGTGCCGATTTGCATCCTCTCCAAAAAGCTTTCCTCGATTATGGTGCTTTCCAATGCGGTTTTTGTACTCCCGGTATGCTGATGTCCGCTAAAGCCCTTTTGGATGAAACTCCCCAACCTACCCAGCAGCAAATCAAAGAAGGTATCGATGGCAATGTCTGCCGTTGTACCGGGTATAACAGCATTATTCGGGCAATCTCAGCCGTCGCCCGGGGTGAATACAAGGAGGCAAAATGAGCAATTATTCTGTTATCGGTCAGAAAGTCCACCGTGTTGACGGGACCGAGAAGGTAACCGGTAATTCACAATATACTTTTGATATCGTCCTCCCCAATATGTTATACGGTAAAGTACTCAGGAGTCCACATCCCCATGCTCGCATCCTGAATATCGATACCAGCCGGGCGGAAAAACTCGTCGGGGTCAAGACTGTCGTTACGGGCAAAGATAGCCTTGGTAAAAAAATTGGTATCTGGCGCCGTTTCCCTGAATTGTGCGATGAAGAAATCCTGGCCCGCGAAAAGGTACGTTACATCGGGGATCCGGTAGCTGCCGTAGCTGCCATCGATGAAGATATTGCTGAAGAGGCCCTCGACCTCATCGAAGTCGAATACGAACCACTGCCCGCCGTCTTTGATCCCCTGGATGCCATCAAAGAAGATGCTCCTCAGATCCATGCCGGGGTAGAACTAAATATCAATGTTACCCGGCATATCGAATGGGGAGATGTCGACGAGGCCTTCAAGAAATGCGATTACATCCGTGAAGACAAATTCCATTGCTCCTCTCAAGCCCATATGTGCATGGAAACCCATTGTGCCGTCGCCAGCTATGGTTATGATGGCAAACTGACTGTATATACTTCTACCCAGTCTTCTTACTATATTCAAGGGCTCTTGGCTGGCGCCTTGGGTATGCGGGAAGGCGATATCCGGGTAATCAAGCCACCCACCGGCGGCGCTTTCGGTGGCAAATTCGAACTTGATTCTTCCCAATTCTGTGCTGCGCTTCTTTCGAAAAAGATTTGCCGCCCGGTCCGCATCATCCTTTCCCGTGAAGAGGAATTTACCGCCACCAAACGGCGTACTCCCATGTACTACTATACCCGCCTTGGAGCCAGGAAAGATGGCACTTTGTTAGCTAAGGAAGTACGTGTGATCACCGATGGCGGTGCCTATACCGGTATGGGTTCTACCGCCATCTATCTGACCGGATTCTTCTCTTCTTTCCCCTATAAATATCCCAATTACCGGTATGATGGTTACCGTACTTACACCAATACCGAACCCACTTCGGCAATGCGTGGTTTTGGTGCACCCCAGGCTTGTTTTGTCGGTGAATCGCAACTTGACCTGTTGGCTAAAGACCTGGGTATTGATCCCATCGAGATTCGTCGCAAGAACGGGATGACACCCAATCATGAAATCCCCGGACAAGCAGTTATTCAAAGTTGCGGGCTGCACCAGTGCCTCGATAAGATAGAAGAACATGTCAAGGAAAGAGGTAAACTGCCGCCAAACCGCGGCCTTGGCATCGCAGCTTATGGTTTTATGTCCGGCGGTATCTTTAACTGGTTCGATACCCCTTATGCCTTCTCCTCGGCTTTAATCAAGATAAACGTCGATGGCAAGGTCGACCTTTTCACCGGAGCGTGCGATATCGGCCAGGGTTCCGATACCACCCTCAGCATGATTTGCGCCGAGGAACTCGGTGTTAAGTTCGAAGATATCCGTATCCATGCTGCCGATACCGGTATCTGCCCCGTTGATCTCGGTGCCTGGGGTAGCCGCCAGACACTTATGAGTGGTAACGCCATCAAGATGGCCGCGGCTGATGCCAAGCGGCAGATACTGGAATTTGCTGCCGCTAAAATGGCAGTCAATATCGTCTATGACCTGGATATTAAGAATGGTTGGATACACCTGGTTGACCGTCCGGAAAGAGGCATCTCTTATTATGATATGATCAAACAGGTAGTGCGCGGCAAGGATGGCGAAACACTGATCGCTCGAGGCCACTATACGCCCCACCGAAAAGGTATGATTTCCCCTGCCTACAGCTTCGGTGTTCAGACCGCCGAAGTCGAAGTGGATCCTGAAACCGGCAAAATGAAACTCATCAATGTCACTACTGCCCATGAAAGCGGCACTGTCATCAATCCCATCGGTATTCAGGGGCAGCTCGAAGGCGCCATCATGATGGCCGGTGGATACGGAATGTGTGAAGACCAGCCCATGGACCAGGGCAAGATTTTAAACCCTTCGCTGGCCGATTACAAAGTCATCCGCTCTCTTGATATGCCGGATACCAAGATTGTCGAAATTGATACTTATGAACCGGAAGGACCTTTTGGCGCCAAGGAAGCTGGTGAAGGCTTGACTAACCCCACCGCCGCCGCCATTGCCAATGCGGTCCGCAATGCTGTGGGTGTTACCGTTACCGACCTTCCGATTACTCCGGAAAAAATACTAAAAGCGATCAAGGAGAAAGAGAAACAAAAGAAAACCGGTAAAAAGGAGGCTGGCCGATGAGTTACAAATGCCCGGTTTGCATCAAAATCTCCTCATCCTCAATAGATCTTGCCCGCCATATGATCGGCCGTGGTGATAAAGAACACCGTGACTGGATCAATTCCAAAGGCTTCAAATACTCGGAATTGCTGACTATGCAGTTTCGTGCTTTCGGCAGTGAAGGCTATAAAACCCTTGCCGATCTATTAGAGAAAGAAACAAAAGTAAAAGAGTAACTATTTTCTCAACTGAACATAAAAGACGGGGTTGTTAACCAATCCCGTTTTTTATTGTGTCATATTATTCTAGCTGGTAAGTTAAGGCTGTATCGTCCTCTTAAGTGGGCCCGGCGTAGTCTGTGTATCGTAGATGGGATTATACAGCAGCGTCCCGAACGCTTTCAGTGCTTCATGCCGTTTGTCGTTTGGTGGTTCGTCCGGTATTGATCGCAAGATAGCTTCATTGCGGGCTGCATAACCGGCTCTAAATTCTGGGTGGGTATTAATAAACAAATCATTCCTCATGATGCCTCTTAATACTCTTTCTCCCATTTCTACCGGGTCCATAAATGTGCTCGAGTCCATCGGCGGCGGCTTGGGGCCTCCGGGCGGCATCTTCGGTTCATTCTCGTTCCTTAAATTAGCTGGCCGGTTTACCTGTGATGATATGCCAAGGTTCGTTGTTACCGCTCCCGGGAACAGTACCGACACTCCCACCCCCGTCCCCTGGAGGTCCGTGGCAATCGTTTCCATCATCCCGGTCACGGCATATTTCGAGGTGTTATAGACACAACAACCGCCCACGGCACTCAAGCCGGCCGTGGATGAAGTGGAAACGATATGTCCGCCCTCACCGTGTTTCAATATTCTGGGTAGTATCGTCGTAATGCCGTTCACCACCCCACCGATATTCACCCCCAGGCCGTAATCCCAGTCTTTGTACGTCGTCGTCTGGATTGGACCGCCGGCAGATACTCCGGCGTTGTTTATCAGGATATGTATTTTCCCAAATACTTTCTCCGCCTCATCTGCTGCTCTGACGTAAGCTTCCCGGTCCGTGACATCCAGCTTGATGGGATGGGCAGATAGTTTCCTGGCCTTGAAATAAACCATCGCTTCATCCAGGGCGTCTTGTCGCGCATCAACAATAACTACCTTCATACCGTTCGCTGCCAATACCTTAGCTATCCCCAATCCTATCCCGCTGGCGCCTCCGGTTATAAATGCTATCTTTCCTTTTACATTCTCCATTACTTTTACCCTCCCTCATCATCCAGGATGTTTAAAGGTATGCCGCAGACACCTTCGCTGCATATCGCCTGTGCCGGCATCCTGATAGGAATATCATCTTTACGGATTCCCTTCCTGGGAATCCATTTATCGATCGGTTCTGTTTGGACATATACAAAATCGCTGGTCATAAACACCGGGTTCCATTCCCCACCTAATACTATGATATTTATGCTCTCCGCTGTCAGCGGCCGGCCGCCTGGCCCCGACGCTTTCGCTTCCTTTATTATAGCTTCCGCCATTTCTTTCTTAGTTTTGTAACCATCATTCTTCAGGCCTTTTGCCACCAGCGGGTCCAATATGAATGTGGCACCGCCAAAACCAATACCCATCATGATTTGTGCCATCCGCTGCGGCGGGCCGACACTGAAACCTTGCATACTCCAACCCCGGAACAGGCTGATCGTATTTTCGTTTGCTTTAAAGCCCTTTTGAACATGGAAAGGTTCCCATGGTGAATTTTCCTGGTTTTCTCCGCAGCATAGATTGTTATAGTTAAAGTTATTACCCGCACCGCCGGTAAAATTTTCCGAGAGTACGATATCCCCAAAATTGATGCTCATTAAGGTACCAGCCCTGCCGATGACTGAATTAGCAAAGTTGAAAGGGCTTAAAGCGCTGCTGCCGCAGTTCATGCCGATTTCATTGCGGATCGGGCCGTTAACCAGTACCATGTGCGCCCACGAACCGGTCGAACTGGGTATTAATGCCCGCTGCGTTGCCGCCATTGCCAGTATTACCGGGAAATGTTCCGGCCGGGCGCCGGCCATGACGGCGTTCACCGCCACCTTCTCTACGTTATATTCCAGTTTTTCCTCGTGCGGCGTCACTGACATGCGTCCGATTACTTCTTGAGCGTCGTGGTCGGTGCCTGTCAGCATTTCGGCTACTCGTTCCTCGGTGGGGAGGATAATGGGTAAACCGTCCGTCCATCCATTCGTAATAAATGACCGCCTCAGGTTATCTTCAGTATCCGATTCTAAAAGCCGCGGCCTCCGGGGTCTCTTTAAAGGCTTTGGTTGTTTTTCTTCTTCCGTCAGCGGTTTCGTCAGTGCATCGATCAACTCCTGCATCAACGGCTGTCCGGTGATAGGGTCTTCCCCTTCTACATATTTGTGGTGCGTTTCCCGGGAGACCCAGGCGGTGGGGTGAGGCGGGAAGCTGAAACGCAGTGCCATGCCGTGTATCTTACTGTCTCTTGCCATGTAATTTGCGAAGTGGGCTGTAGCCATCGGAGCCGTGGGGATGCCGGCATCTTCCATGTTACGGGCAAAATCGGCGAGACTCGCCGTACATCCGTCTCATGAACCTACACCAAAGATTACGGCATCGCCTTTTTGTTTAATCTCTTGCCAGAGTACCGGGTCATTAGCAAAGGTATTATTCCCTTTACTGCGGAAAACTGTCTTGATACCTGGTTTGTTACGGTTGAACCACGCCTGAACTTCTTCCATGAATTCCTTCGCCCCGGCAAAACCAGTTTCCACGATATATACCGTCTTACCCTCGAGCGTAGGCAGCCTTTCTGCCATGTGCATTTCCTGTAAGGTTGTTTCCGGCTGGCCAATTGGATTCAACAAATCCATCATATCGTTTTCCGGTGATAGGGCTTTACCGAATATCCCGCTGGGCTGCCCGCGCGGGTCTAGAACTGTGATCTTCTCCCTTTCCATCTACTCCCCTCCTGAATATAAACAAACGACAATATCGACGCGGCTATTATATGAGGATAGTCCAGAAATCACAAACTAAAAGATGAGTGGGCTTTATCCCTCTCCCTGCCCTCACTGGATACCCCGGACTATTTTGTGGCGTCCGGATTCTTTTCCCATGAATCTGTCATTGCCTGTGTTAGCACATAGGTGGCTTGCAGATATTCCGTAGGACATAGGGGGAAGCATTCTTTACAGTCCCAACATTCTTTCGCAGCTATTTCCGGTATGAAACTGATTTCCCGTTTCGCTCCCCGGTCCACGAACGCCAGGGCATTTTTCTTTTTCACTTCATTGCAGTAACGGACGCATAAACCGCACAGGATGCAAAACATGGGTTCTTTTTCGAAACGGTCCTTGTCTGCTTTATACTCTTTTGCCAGTTCCAATAAGATAGGGGCATCTGGTGCATGAGAAAGCATCAATTCCAAAAGGGTTTTCCGGATATTGTCGATGGTTTCTGATCGTGTCCTTACCATCATGTTGTTTTCCACCGGACAAGAACAAGCAGTATCCAGGGTTGTTCTTCCTCTTTCTTCAATTTCAACGGTACAGATACGGCAGGCAGTATACGGCTTCAATTTCTCATGGTGGCAAAGAGTCGGGATATTTATTCCGGCATTTTTCGCCGCTTCAAAGATGGTCATTCCCTCTGTGGCTTTAACTGTTTTATTATCGATTGTCAGGGTTATTTCGTTCATCCTGGTTTACCTTGTTCCCTGCTTTATCTCTATGATGTTTGCTGTATTACTCTGTTAGGATACTGGACTTGGCAATTTACATACCCCTGCTGGGCATTCTTTTTTTTCAATATGTGCTTCGAATTCTTCCCGAAAATTCTTTAAAGCACTGGATAATGTATTTGAGGCTCCTTTCCCCAGGGCGCATAAGGCTGCCGATTTCTGCACTTTCGCTATTGCTTCCAGTAACTCCAGGTCGGATTTCTTTCCCTTGCCTTCAATGATCCGGTTCATGATCTTTATCATTTGCCGCAGGCCTTCCCGGCACGGGGTGCACTTTCCGCAGGATTCATTAGATAGAAACGTCAGAAAGAACTTAACCATGTCTACAATACATGTACTGTCATCGATGACAATCAAACCCGGCCCCAGCGTCAAACCCGCTTTTGTTAATTCATCGAAATCCACTTTAATGTCCAGTTGGTTTTCCGGTATGAAGCCCCCCATCGGCCCCCCCACCTGGAGGGCTTTTAACTTACGCCCTGCCCTCGGCCCGCCGCCGATGTCATAGACTATCTTGCGGAAGGGCATTCCCATGGGCGCTTCCACAATTCCGCTGTTCCTGATTGCCCCGGAAAGGGAGAAACTCCTTGTACCTTTACTTCTTTCCGTGCCTGTCTTGATATATTCATCGGCGCCCCGGTTCAAAATGAACGGGATATTTGCCCAGGTTTGCAGATTATTCAGATCGGTCGGTTTTGCCCAAAGTCCGTGTTCCGTGGCATGATCGTACTTCGCTATAGGCTCGCCGACTCTTCCTTCCATTGAAGCCATTAAAGCGGTGGATTCCCCGCAAACATAATTCCCGCCGTCTATGGTCACTTTTACCGTGAAATCCAGCCCCGAACCCAGGATATTTTTACCCAACAGTCCGTATTCTTCCGCCTGCTTTATCGCCATCTCCGTATAATGCACTGTTAAAGGAAACTCATCGCCTACGAAGATGAATCCTTCATTGGCCTTCATCGCAAAGGCGCCGATCAACATCCCTTCCAGGATGCTGTAAGGGTTGCCTTCCATCATGCGGCGGTCGACGAAGGCTCCTGGATCGCCCTCATGGCAGTTGCAAATGATGTATTTGGTCTCTGCCTCTGATTTCAAACAGGCTTCCCATTTTCTTCCCGCGGCGAAACCATTTCCACTACGTCCCCGGATGTTTGATTTCTTAACTTCCTCAATTACCTGCTCCGGCGTCATTTTCTGCAACACTTTTGTCAGTGCCGCATAACCCCCTATTGACAGGTAATCTTCGATATTTACGGGACTTATTTTGTTATTGTCACCCCCGATAAAACGGGCCTGATTCTTGTAGAACGGGATATCATCTTCGCAGGTAATTTTCTGGCCCGTACCCGGGTCGGTATACAGAAGGCGTTCCACAATTTGGTTGTGCTTGACACCGTTCACGATTTCCGGGACATCATCGATCGTTACCTTTACATAGCACGTCTTATCTGGAAAAATGACAGCAATCGGCCCCTGTTCGCAAAAACCCTGGCAGCCGGTTTCTCTGACGTTTATTTTTACTTGTAGTTTTTGCTTCTCCAACTCGCCTTTAAAAGCCTTAACTAAGCCCGGTTTTCCCTGGTTATGGCAACCGGTACCACCGCATATAGCAATGCAGGGTTTATTCCGGTCTTTATCTGACAGGATTTTCTTACGTAATTCTTCCAGTTCGCTTATTGAATTTAGTTTGGGCACAAGCTATCCTTTATCGCTTTTCTTAATTATTTCTCCAGCTTGTTCAGGTTCGATATTTGCGTGATATTCGCCGTCTATCAGCAACACCGGGCCTGCAGAACAACAGCCCATACAGGTCGTTGTTTTCAAGCTGTACTTCATGTCCTGGTCCGTTTCTCCCGGTGAAATGCCGGCAGCTTTTTCTACAACATCGATGATCCGTTGCGCTCCCCTGACATGGCATGATGATCCATTACATATATGGATTTCATGTTGTCCTGGTGGTATCAGGCTAAACGTCTTGTGAAAAGTAGCCGTATTCATTACTCTGCTTAAAGGTAGGTTCAACCGCTCACTAACCTTTTCCAGGACTTCTTTCGGCAGCCAGTGATTTTCACTCTGGATATCCAGTAATATCTGTATCAGGGCACTTTCCTTACCCTCATATTTATCGATGATCCGGTCTACCTTTTTTTTGTCCATGAATGATTTCCTGATATTTTTTGCTTATTTTCCTATCGCCACCGCTTTAAAACGCTTTTCACTTTCATCGAACTTGGTTAATCCTTTTTTCGATGACAACATCAGGTATTGCGCTACTTCCCTCGCATCGATACCCAGTATCGCTGCGAGTTCTTCGTTCGTATAATCTTTCTCTTCGAGCAGCAGCAGGATTTGTTTCAACAATAGTTTATCGCTGACCGCTTCTTTGAAGATTCGGTTTACCTCATCGGTATTAAAGTAAGCATCATACTCTTCCCTGGTATTGAAATGAGCCCTCAGTCTTTCCCTTTCCACCAGCCTGACATATGGTACGATGCTGATGGCAGCCTTAAGCTTAAGTCTGAGCTTGTTTTCTTCTCTGGCTTCATTAGTTGCCAGCGGGCCGATCCCCTGTATCTGTTTCGAAAAATCAGTGACTACTTCCGCAAACCTTATCCCTTGTGCTGCCGATACCCATTCCAGCCTTAACCTGTCCGTATTCACACCGCACTGCTTTAACAATTTTTTCGTGATGTTCATCATACTTACTGCATGATGATTACCTTCGGTCAGGTAATGGCATTCCCCCAGCCAACAGCCGCCGACAAAAACTCCGTCTACACCATTGGCAAAAGCACGCAAGATGAAAGACGGGTCGATTCTCCCGGTGCACATGACCCGGACTATTTTCATATAGGGTGGATACTGCAGCCTGGAAACTCCAGCTAAATCAGCGGCAGAGTATGCTCACCAGTTGCATAAAAAACCAAGCAGTCTTGGTTTGAAATCAAAATCAGCCAACTTTATCTCCTCTAGTATCTCCCCATTTCTTGTTTTGGCATATTCTAAACCTTTGCCGCTATTTGTACCGTTTCCGGGACTTCGGCATCGATCTGTGCCAGTATCTCTTCATCATTAAAATGTTTCAGCGAAATCGCTCCTGTCGGGCATTTCGAGTTGCACAAACCATCCCCTTTACATAGTACCGGATTTACTTTTGCCTTCTTCCCCTGCGGGGTTTCGACAAATTCTATTGCTCCGTATTTACATACGGAAATACAAGCCCCACACGTCAGGCACTTATTCTCATCCACTTCACAGATGGCCCCGGTTGCCGTTACTGAGTCATGGGATAAGATTCCCGCCGCCCTCCCCGCTGCTCCATATGCCTGGCTGATCGTCTCGGTGATGTGTTTTGGATAATGCGCCGTGCCGCACAGGAATACCCCATCAGCGGCAAAATCTACCGGCCGCAGTTTTACATGTGCTTCCTGGAAGAAACCATCCAGGCTTAACGGTACCTTGAATAACCGGGCTGTCTCCGTATTCCCTTCCAGCGGTACCACCGCCGCCGCTAAGGCCAGGATATCGGCATCCAGGGCAATTTTTTTATTTAGTATCGGATCTGTTACCGTCACCCGCAGGACTTGCTTACCGCCTTCGCCTTGGGCTGGCTCTACTATCGGTTTATCCTCAGACGTATAACGGATGAACCTGACTTCTTTATCTGCCGCTTCCCGGTAATAGTCTTCTTTAAAACCATATGTTCTCATATCCCGGAAAAGGACAAATATTTCTGTCTCCGGTCTCTTTTCTTTCAGTTTCAAGGCTTCTTTTACTGAGTGTCCACAGCATACCCGGCTGCAATAATTGCGGTCGGTTTGGCGGCAGCCTACACATTGGATCATCACTACACTTTCCGCTGCCGCTACTTTCTCGTCCCCTCTGGCAATCTTTTCCTCAAGTTCTAGCAGCGTTAAAACCCGTTCATCTTTTCCATACAGGTATTCGCTCGGTTTATACTCTTCAGCCCCCGTAGCAATGATGGTGATGCCGTGATGCAGTTCTTTCTTTTGTCCTTTTGTAGCGATATAAGTTATAAAATTACCTACATATCCCGTAGCATCGGTTATCCTTGCATTCGTATATACATGGATATATGGATGTTTGTATACCCGCCGCACGGTGTCATCCAGGTATTGTTGTACATCCAACCCTTCCAGGGTGTAGTACAGCTTCCGTGCCATACCGCCCAGATCCTTATCCTTCTCAACCAGGTATACTTCAAATCCCTGGTTAGCCAGGCTTAAGGCACTGGTCATCCCCGCCACTCCACCACCAACCACCAGTCCCCGTTTGTCCACTGGCAACTGGAATTCAACTAGTGGTTCCAGTAATGCGGTACGGGCCACTGACATCTGGATAATATTTTTAGCTTTCCGGGTAGCTTCCTCTTTTTCCCGTGAATGCACCCAGGAACAGTGTTCCCGGATATTAGCAAATTCAAAATAATACTGGTTGATGCCCCCTTCACGTACTGTATCCCTGAATAAAGGCTCATGCGTTCTGGGGGTACATGCTGCGACTACCACCCGGTTCAATCCCTTTTCCCGGATGGCATCCGATATCTGGCGGGCATTATCCGTTGAGCAAGCGAACAGGCTTTCCTGGGCATGGACTACATTCGGTAGCGATTTTGCAAATTCTACTACTGAAGGTACGTCTACTACCCGGCCGATGTTGGCTCCGCAGTGACACACGAACACTCCTATCTTCGGTTGCTCTTTTGCGGCATCTCTCTCGGTAGGATATACTCTTTCTTTATTCAGCTTGCCTCGGCGGTACACCAGTAATTGTCCGCAAAGCGCCGCTGCCCCGCTGGCAGTCATCACCGATTCCGGTATATCGATCGGCCCCTGGAATGCCCCGCTAACGTATATCCCTGGCCGTGATGTTTCGATAGGATTGGTCGGACTTATTTTACAGAATTCATGAGCATTGAGTTCAATGCCGAATTTCTTTGCTAGTTCCTGGACGTCTTGCGGTGGATTTTGTCCCACTGACAACACTACCATTTCGAATTCTTCTTCTTTTACCCCGCTGTCAGTCGTCGCATACCTGATAGTTACATTCCTGGTCTCCGGGATTTCTTTCCCCACTGATACATAACTCCGTATGAAACGCACCCCGGGTAGATTCTCCGTTCTCTGGTAATATCGTTCAAAATCTTTACCGAAAGCTCGCACGTCATTATGGAAAATCACGGCTTCGATATCAGCTTCATGGTCTTTGGCCAGGATGACTTGTTTCTGCGTGTAAGTACAGCATACTGCGGAACAATAACTGTTCCCGCCTTCTAGTACTTGTCTTGAACCCACGCACTGTATCCAGGCAATTTTTTTGGGATGTTTACCGTCGAACGGCCTCCTTATCTCACCTTCATATGGGCCGGTGGAACACAGGATCCTTTCAAAATCCAGGCTCGTTACCACATTCGCCATCACTCCGTACCCGAAATCATGCCTTAATACCGGGTCAAATGTCTCATACCCGGGAGAGAGTATCACCGCTCCTACCTCGATTTCCTTTCTTTCCGGTTTTTGGGTCAGGTCAATGGCACTGTTCTTGCAAACGCCCTGGCAGATCGTGCATTTTTCATCTTTCAGGAACAGGCAGTGTTCTGCATCGATATATGGAATCAACGGCACTGCCTGTGAGAAATAGATATGACTGCATTTTGCCTGCGACAGATTCTGATTGTATTGATTCGGTATCTTGACCGGGCAGTACTCCGTACATGTTGTACAGCCCCGGCATTTTTCACTATCGATAAATCTCGGTTTTGTTAACAGTGATACCTGGAATTCCCCCGCCTCTCCCTCTATCCGGTCGACCTCGGTAAAGGTCATTATGGTTATGTTAGGATGCCGGTTGCATTCGATAAATTTCGGCGATTCAATACACATCGAACAATCATTAGTAGGAAATGTCTTATCCAGCTGCGACATCTTACCGCCAATCGCCGGAGATTTGTCTATCAAATATACTTTAAAACCATTGTTTGCCAGGTCCAGGGCTGCTTGGATGCCGCTTATTCCCGCCCCGACGATCAGTACATCACCGGTATTATTGTCCACCGGATTATCGGTTAATTGTCCTTCATCCCTTTCTTCTTCCACTAACTCTCTTCCTTAAGATCATCAAATTAACTGATTTGTTTTTATACCACTTTTTTTCTGGGGGTTCGCATGATCCTTTCCGGATGTGCATATACAAAGAACCGGTCGTCTCTTACGTATCCTACCAGGGCTATTCCCAGATCCTTCGCCAGTTCTATTGCTCTGTTTGTCGGTGATGTCCTTGAAATGATTATCGGTAAATTCATCATCGCTGCTTTTATCAACATCTCCGTCGTCACACGGCAACCTCGTCGGCTTCATCCCGTACAAGCTCGCCTCCGAAAGCGCGGTGCTGAAGCGCGGCGAACAGGGTGTCGAGGGCGTCCAGTGACGCCTGCTGGTCCGCCGCCAGTTTTTTGAGATCATCCGGGCAGTCGATTTTGGATAGCAGGTCTGACATATGTGTACGCCCCCAACCCGGCTCCCGCCCCGCCTACTCCGCCCGGTTCCGGTCATCGTCGTCCCGGGGCGCGGACTC
>CAZSHH010000033.1:0-25961 GCA_964606525.1 uncultured Dehalococcoidales bacterium | reverse complement strand
AATGTATGGGCTCCCTTAGTGTATAGTTACAGGGCTATAATCACCGCTGCAGGGAACTGGTATGAAAGAGAACAAGGCGGTCGCTGTCTTAAACCGGCCTCGCCGTCTTCATGCTAGAATAGACTTGTGTCAAACCGTATCCTGGTTATCGCCGATATCCATGCTAACCTGTCTGCCCTGGAAGCTGTCCTGGCTGATGCTGAAGCGGGAGGGCTGGTTGATGAAATCTGGTGCCTGGGTGATGCCGTCGGTTATGGCCCCGACCCCGCCCCCTGCCTGGGGCTGCTGCGTGAGAAAAGTACTGTCTGGGTGGCCGGCAATCACGATTTCGCTGCTGCGGGTGTTATCGGTACTGCTGATTTCAATGCTGATGCTGCCGCCGCTGTTGCCTGGACGCAAAGGCAGTTGAGCCGCGAAGATTCCATGTTTCTCCGCCGCCTCCCGGTGGCGCAGGTAAGGTTTGGCTTCACATTAGTGCACGGCAGTCCGCGTGACCCGGTCCAGGAGTATATTTTCCTGATCGACACCGCCGCGGTGAATTTCCCTGTCTTTTCTACTCCTTTCTGCCTGGTAGGGCATACCCATATACCGCTGGCTTTTGGCAGGGAAGCAAACCGGGTTCACGAAATCAGCTTGGATATTCCGGTCGTCCTCGGCGAAACCCGGCTTATCTTGAACCCCGGAGCGGTCGGCCAGCCGCGCGACGGCGACCCGCGGGCCAGCTATGCACTTCTTGACCTGGCCAGGCGGGAATTCCAATTACGCCGTGTCGCTTATGACATCGCCGCGGTCCAACAACGGATGCAGCGGCAAGGCTTGCCCCAACGGTTGGCGGCCCGGCTGAACATCGGCCGGTAGTACGGCTGCATCTGGACATCGTGAGGGAAGAATGAAGATAAATGGACTGAATTTTAACGTGAAAGTCGAAGGCGACGGGGTCCCTTTCATCTGGGGTCACGGCTTGACCATGAATATGGCTGTGGAAGAAGCTTTAGATATCTTCCGCTGGCAGGACGTACAAACAGCCGCCAGAGTGATACGGTACGATGCCCGTGGCCACGGGCAATCCGAAGCTACTTGTGTTCCTGAAGATTATGTCTGGTCGAACCTTGCCCGGGATATGTTGCAGATCGCTAATGTTCTCGGGGCTGTTTCTTTCATTGCCGGCGGGCAATCGATGGGGTGTGCTACTGCGATTAACGCGGCTCTCCTTAAACCGGAACAGGTAAAAGCCCTGGTACTGGCGAATCCCCCTACCGCCTGGGAGACGCGGCCGCCGCAATGTGAACAGTACCGCCGCAGCGCTGAGATCGCTGCCACGCTGGGCCCGGGCAAGCTGGCCAGTGCCATGAAGCGGGTGCCCACTGGTTTATTTCCAGCCTACGTGGTCGCTTCAATTGAGGACCGGCTGGGCGCAGTGTATGAGAATCTTAGTAGTTTTGACCGTCAGGTACTTGTTAATGTATACCAGGGGGCGGCTTTATCTGACTTGCCGCCGCGTGAAGATATCACTCACCTACAACTGCCCATTTTGATATTAGCCTGGGAACATGATAAGGTTCATCCGGTAGCCTCGGCATATGACCTGCATGCTTTGCTGCCGCAGTCGGAGTTGTGTATCGCCGGGGATATGTCGGAGGTAAGTCTGTGGCCGGCCCGGATCAAGGGGTTCCTCAGAAAAAACTCATTTAAGTAGACTTGCTTTGTCCCATTTCGATTTGATATCATTATAGCTTATATGATATGGTTGTTATACCTTATCGTAAGTCGCTAATTCGACTAACATTAAAATGGAACGGTTTATTTTCTTCTACTGATTCAGGGATAAAACTGCCTTAGCGTATGACGTAAAATCAGGCAGTATTTATATCTAAGGGAATTGTATTAGGAGGGGAACATGAACAGGAGACATCTTGGTCTCATCGCAGCTTTGCTTCTTGTCGCGTCCCTGGTACTGATGTCCTGCGGTTCTGGGACGTCCACCACCACAACCACCTCAAGTACAGCAAAACCCACCTCGACTACTACTACCAAATCCCCCACGACTCAACCCGGTACCAATACCCCCCAGTATGGGGGTAATTTGAACATCGCCCGGACGGGCGATATCCTCGGCTTTGATGAGGGTTTTCAAGCCGTCTTCTTCACCGTAACCAATCATCTTACCCATGACGAGCCGTTGACCGGCGACTGGGCTAAAGGCCCTGGTGGTACCAACGACTATACCTGGCTGTCGAACGGTAATTATTCCTGGGCCAGTAAAGGCGGTTCGGTTGCTGAAAGCTACGAAATTCCCGAACCGGGTAAGATTATTCTCCACATCAGGAAGGGGATTCATTTTGGCCTGAATCCGGATTCTCCTGCCAGCCTCCTGGTGAACGGCCGTGAATTGACCGGCGAAGATGTCGAGTGGACCATGAACCGTATGCGCACCTTAAAAACATCCTACTGGGTCAGCGGCTCGCCTTCTTATGTCGCTGGTTTAAGTATCAAGCTCGTCGACAAGTGGACGGTAGAAGCTACCTGTAATCCGGCAGACGCCTACAGTCACGCTGCTTACCTGGTCGACTGGTGCAGCATCCTTCCCAGGGAAGTGGTGGAGAAGTACGGCGACGTACGCGACTGGAAGAATTCGGTCGGCAGCGGCCCCTTCTTCCTGACCGACTTCGTATCTAACAGCTCGGCTACCTTCATTAAGAATGCCAATTACTGGCGCACTGATCCCGTGGGGCCGGGCAAGGGTAATAAACTCCCTTATGTCGACCGCATCAAACTGCTGATTATTTCTGATACTTCCACCCTGCATTCTGCTATGCGCACCGGTAAACTGGATATCTTACAGGGCCAGACCTGGGATGATGCCAAGAACGTGAGAGGCGGTATCACAGGACTGAATGAGTTATCCTATATCTACCAGAACCCGCAGCAGTTATTCATGAGAACCGACAAACAGGACCTGCCATATAAGGACAAACGGGTCCGCCAGGCTTTGATGTATGCCACTGATTATGATGCCATTATCAATGATTTCATGGAAGGAAAAGCCTTTGCCCAGTCTTTCCCGATGACACCGATGCCGGACTTCAAGACGGTCTATATACCATTAGAGGATTTGTCGGCCGAGATCCAGGACCTGTTTAAATACAATCCTGAAAAAGCCAAAGCCCTCCTGGCCGAAGCTGGCTATCCGGATGGTATCAAATGCAGTATCATGTACAGTAGCCTGGGTACCTTCAACGTTGACTACCTGTCTATCCTTAAGGAGATGTGGGCTAAGGTTGGCGTCAATCTTTCCCTGGTCCCGTTGGAATTCGCTGCTCATAACACCCGCTGGGCCCAACGCAACTACGATGACATGTTCTTCGGCCTCATGGCCAGCGCCGGGACATACCGCCGGGGCACCAATTTCTACGGTGTCGGTGTCGGCTACAATCTCAGCTATATCAACGATCCTGCCCTTGAAAAGGCGAAAGACGACATGCAAGCCCGCTTTAATGCCGGAGATGATGCCGGCTGCGATGCTATCATGCGGGAAATTACTCCCTCAATCATCGAGGCTGCTTATGTTGTCCCCACGCCGGTCCAGTATCTGGTCACCTTCTGGCAGCCCTGGATTAAGGGTTATCATGGTGAATCCAGTCCCGGTATTATCAACGAATGGCAGGAAAATATGTATCTCTGGATCGACCAGGATTTGAAGGAGTCGATGGGCTACTAACCGTAGTATTGACAGTCATGGTGTAATAAGAAAAAGTATTCCATCTTGATTAATGAACTGGAAATAAGGTATCAGCAGGAACGGGGATGAAAAATCCCCGTTCCTTTTTCGTATCCCCGCTCATTGGAGCCCAAGGGCTGTGTCCAGAAAACCGGTAACCGCCGCTTCCCATTCTGCGGGAGCCGCTGACAATCCCTGGATATGGCCGGCCTCTGCCACATTCCAGATTATAACCTTGCCCGGGGCATGCCGCTTTATGTATGCGGCGGCATAATGCTCCTCTTCCACCTTCCCCGCCGTAATCAGTAATACTGGCCGTCCTCCTTGCGCGGCCGCTTCGGCCAGCGAAACCGGCTTCGCCGCATCCGTCAGCAGGTCAGTCAGGGTATATTGCATCCATTCTAATCCGGTCTGGATACTACCCCGGAATCCATAAGCATCACGGTACCAGGCTTTGTCGGCTTCAGTCCGGGCAGTGGCGCCTTCGGCTACAACAGCGGCGATGTGTGGATTATCGGCAATTGCCCCCACCGCCTCTTCTCCACCCATCGATAAACCCACTACGGCGATACGCTGTGCGTTAACTACAGGCTGGCTTAACAGGAAGTCGACTGCGGCATCGATATCGGCATCGCCGTACCAGCCGAAATCCATAGCAATCCCGCCGCTGCGACCGTGTCCCCGCGCATCGGTGATCAGGACCCCGTAACCGTGATTAACCAGTACGGCAGCATGGTTGAGAACGTCTTTGCCGCTGGACCCGGAACCGTGGCGTAATATCACGGCAGTTCCATTAGTTGGGGGAATATACCAGGCAAACAGGTCAACACCCTCCTTGGTCGTGTAATTGACGGGATGAGCTTCTGCGATTGGTGGGGTTTGGTTAATTTTAACATCGTGTGGTACATAGGTGGCTAAAAACGCCGGTGTGAAAGTCCAGGTCAAGACAGCGATAATCAGGATAATAACCGGGATGGCTATCAGCCGCCAGATCAGGCGGGTTCCGGATAAGAAAATAGAACTGCCGAGAACTAGTTGTCCTAACCCGGCCAGCAGTCCAGCCAGTCCAGCCAATGCCTGCCAGCACAGGCCATTGCTGTTGAGGAAGCGGACCCCTACTGCAATACCGGCTGCCAGCCCGATAGTACTCAGAATAAGGGCAAGCACTGCTCCCAGCCTCGGTTTTCTTAGCGTAAGCCAGATAGAAAAAGCTGTTAAGATAATAACTGCCGCGATTCGGTATAACCTTGCAGTAAGAGAATCCTGGCTGCCCAGGATTATACTAAAAACGATTCCCCAAACTAACATCAGGGATACCAACCAACGGTTGGTGGTAATCGGCCATAAGCGCTTTTTGGAAATGGTAGTATTGTCAGGCATCCTGTTCTCTCCGGTATAAAGTATGAATGTATAAATTATTAGAGGATAATCTGATTTCTTTACTAAAGCAAGCTTGATTTCCGGTGATAATCGGAAATCAAGGCTTCTGTTATAATGCATTGACACCGAACGGTAGTAAAACCATGTGAGAGAAGCAGTATGTGGGAACTTAATACGTCCAGGTTGAGCATAATACCATTGAGCCTGGCTCAGTTTAAACTGCTGCTGGAAGGTACCGCGAAACTGGAGATAAATCTAAAGTTGAAGGCATCGAACCAGCTTCTGGAAGGCCACGTTCAACAGGCGATGCAAAACCTTTACCATGATGCCCTGAAAAACCCGGGATATTATTTGTGGTATACCAACTGGCAGATCGTCTTGAAATCGGAGAACGTATCTATCGGTAGTGCCTGTTTTAAAGGAAAAGCGGATGAAAAAGGTGAAGTTGAAATTGGCTACGGAACCGATTCCGGATATCGGAATAGAGGTTATATGACTGAAGCGGTCACAGCGATATGCCGCTGGGCATTAAAGCAACATGGCGTTATGGCAGTGATAGCAGAAACCGAGAATGAAAATATCGCCTCACACCGGGTGCTGGAGAAGATAGGGATGAGGAAGTACCGGGAATCCGGGGATTGCACCTGGTGGCGTATAGAGCGACAAGCTTTCTTTATTACTTTGCCTGGTTATCTTTTAGAAAATCGGTTACCACCTTGTAGAATTCCTCGAATTTCTCCCGGCGGATATTATGTCCGGCCCCCTTTATCATCACCCATTTGAAAGGTTTCTTACTTGCCCATAACCTCGCTGCATTTTCAGCAATCTCCCTGGTAACGATGCCTTTTTCCGCACATATCAGGAGTGTCGGGCTTTTGATCTTGGGTATTATCTCGGTATAAGACCGCTGGTTGGTAGTCATGTTCGAAAATAAGGATGGATCGAATTGCTGCTTGGCTTTTGCCCAGGGCAGCCTTTCCTCCTCGTCCCAGGAAGGGTCGCGCTTTCGGCTTTCTTTCAGTAGTTCTTCCAGAGAAAGGTTGCGTTGATTTATCATATTGGCCCGCATGGCTTCGGCTTGTTTCCGGGCTTCTGGGTTGTCAGCCGCCGGTGGTCTGCCCCACCCCGGGTCCTCGAGGATAATCGCACCGGGGAGAGACGAATAATTGGCGGCTAGGTTGGCTGCGGTACCTGCTCCCATGTAATGGCCCATCACAAGAGGTTTCTGCAACCCCAGTTCTTTGATCAGGGCAGCAACTTCATCGGCAGACTCCATCGAGGTAGTATCATGGCTAAACCTATCAGATAAACCGTGTCCCAGGGCATCCGGCATGACGACATCGTAATCCTGGGCGAGCTTCTCCGCGGTCCTTGTCCAGCAAAGGCCGTTATCAGTAGCTCCGTGAAGCAGGATGAACGGCGGCTTTATACCCCCGGTGCGGTAATAGTGAATATTGACTTTGCCTGACTTAATATTGCCTTCGCGGTAACTGAGCATTTCGTCTTTCTCCTGTACAGAATCTTGTCCAATTATAACGGTTTGCCGGGTTTATGAAAAATGACAATTAGTCCGTATATTTTCTTTATATCTGTCAAATGTGTTATATTATAGGCTGATTATGCTGGCAAAAGTCATATCATGTGCCATTGTGGGGCTTGATGGCGAGATGGTCCAGGTGGAAGCAGATATCTCACCGGGTTTGCCATTTTTCGCTGTCGTTGGCCTGGCAGATACCGCCGTCCAGGAAGCCCGCGAAAGGGTCCGTCCGGCAATCCGGAATTCGGGCTTTACTTTTCCGATGAAACGTATCATTGTGAATCTGGCCCCGGCTGATTTGAAAAAAGGCGGCCCGGCCTATGACTTACCGATCGCCCTGTGTATATTACTCAGCTCCGAGCAGATCACCGCCGATGTCTCGGGGATGGTCTTCCTGGGGGAGTTGTCCCTTGATGGCGCTCTCCGCCATACTAATGGTGTCCTGCCCATGGTGTCCCTGGCACAGCAGCAGGGTTACAACACCGTCATCGTACCGGAAGCTGATGCCAGGGAAGCCTCGCTTGTCCGTGGTGTCAGGATTGTCCCTTTCAACTCCCTGGCTCAACTGACATCATTTCTTACCGGAGAAAGTCCCGCCCCGCAGTTTTCTCCACCTGAGAATAAAGAATTGGTCCCGGTTTTATCGACCGGTACTGACCTGGCTTATGTCAAGGGACAGGAGCATGCCAAGCGGGCTTTGGAAGTAGCAGCCGCCGGCGGTCATAATCTGGTAATGGTAGGCCCGCCCGGCAGCGGGAAAACCCTGCTGGCACGGGCTCTGCCGTCAATACTGCCGCCGCCAAGTGACGAGGAAGCGCTGGAAATCACCAAGATTTATAGCGTCGCCGGGTTGTTGCCTTCCGATACCCCCCTGATACGCCAGCGTCCCTTCCGGGCACCGCATTACACGATATCTAATGCAGGATTGGTGGGTGGGGGCCAGTATCCTAAACCTGGCGAAGTCAGTTTGAGTCACCGCGGGGTGCTTTTTCTGGATGAATTACCCGAATTCGGCCACAGCCTTCTGGAAACCTTACGGCAACCTCTGGAAGATAAAGTAGTAACCATCTCCCGGGCTCAGGGTAGTGTCATGTATCCCGCCAGCTTTATGCTAGTGGGAGCAATGAATCCCTGTCCCTGCGGATTTTACGGTGATCCCTTCAAACAGTGTACCTGTTCCCCCAGTATGGTCGCCCGCTACCAGCACCGTATCAGTGGGCCCTTCCTGGATCGCGTCGATATCTTTATCGAAGTGCCGCATATCGATTATGAGAAGTTGGCAGACAACCGCTTAGGCGAAAAATCTGAAGCCGTCCAGGCGCGGGTAGTAGCAGCCAGGGCAATACAGACAAACCGGTTGGTTGGTACCAGGTTAAACTCTAACGCTGAGTTTACAGCAAGTGAGGTCCGGCAGTTCTGCCAGGTGGAAGACGCAGCTCAGAGTTTGCTTAAAGCAGCCATGAAACAACTTTATCTTTCTGCCCGGGCTTTTCACCGGGTATTGAAACTGGCCCGGACGATAGCCGACTTGGACGATAGTGACATTATCCGGACCCATCATGTAGCGGAAGCCATCCAGTATCGGCCGCGCACGATTAGCTGAAAAAACACCTGGTAATATTTGCCAATAATACTCTTCATATACGTGGGCTTTTTCGAGTACTATAGGACATCTTTACTCTGTGTCCATCTGAATTCACCAAGATTTTTGACAAAATAGTATTAATCACCCTCGGTAGCCTATTGACAACCACGTTGCGATGGATTACGCTTAATCTCAATAATTGAAGGGGGTGAATCCGATGCAAGCATACTGCGTAAAGTGTCGTGCCAAGAAAGAAATGAAGAGTGCCAAGAATATTACTATGAAGAACGGCAAACCCGCAACTCAAGGCGTTTGCCCGACCTGTGGCACCAAGATGTTCCGAATCGGTAAGGCTTAGGCTGATACTCAAAACCGGTTTGGCTTAGTGAAGCACTAGCTTTAACAGGGGGCTATGTCCCATTTTTATGAGGGATTAGCCCCCTGCCCGTTTATCTCTTTTCCCAATAGGCAAAAACTTGGGAGCTTTAATAGCACGATAACCATGAAAAATGAAGATAATGAGAGAAATATTAAGATATCTAGATTAACAAGTTAACCATATATTCTATTTCCTTCACACGGCTGATTGACAGGCTGTCATGGTAATTAGATAATCGATTCATGCTTGAGGGAGTTTGTCCGAAATGCGGTGTTCGCCAGGTGGGTTGGGCTCTTCATTTCGAAAGGTATCAATCCTGTCCGAGATGTGGAACAGGACTTGACATATATGAAAATGGCAAACTGATTGCCAAAGGTTATTCCCCCTTTACCGCCCAGGAATATAAGATAAAACCACCCGCCAGTTCCTCTCCGGCAGAAGAGGCGAATACTAAGGAATAATCCGCCAGACATGGCGTATATATTTCCGGGACCGGATGCGGCCACCACCGGATGTTAAGTACTTTTCACAATATTCTCATTTTCTGAGCGTGCGCGGGGTTTAGAGTTTGGTCTCCTTTAGGGTATAATAGACACCGTGACTGCGCAGGTATTTTATCGTAAATGGCGTCCCCAGACCCTGACCGATGTGGTAGGGCAAGAGACGATCACGCAAACGCTGTTGAACGCCTTGGCTTCCGGCCGTATCTCACACGCTTATCTTTTCTGTGGCCCGAGGGGTACCGGCAAAACCAGTACCGCCCGGATTCTGGCAAAAGCGGTCAATTGCCTGAACAATGGTAATGCCGAACCGTGTAACGCCTGTACCATGTGCCAGGCTATTACTGAAGGCCGGGCCCTTGATGTGATCGAGATCGATGCTGCCAGCAATACCAGCGTGGATGATATCCGCAGCCTGCGGGAGAAGGTCAATTACGCGCCTAACCAGGCACGTTATAAGGTCTATATCATTGATGAAGTCCACATGTTGAGTAACAGTGCCGCTAATGCTTTACTGAAGACTCTCGAAGAACCCCCGTCTCATGTTATCTTCATCCTGGCCACCACTGAAGTCCATAAAATCCTGGCGACGATCATGTCCCGTTGTCAGCGTTTCGATTTCCACCGCCACTCCCAGGCAAATATCATGACTGAACTGGCGCGGGTGTGCCGTGGAGAAGACATTAAGATCGAGACCGAAGCCATGCGGCTGATTGCCCGTAATGCTACTGGTAGTATGCGTGATGCCTTGAACCTCCTGGAACAGTTGACTACCTATTACGGTAATGAAATAAGCCTCCGCCAGGTCCAGGCGACCCTGGGTATCAGCGGCGATCAGCGGGTTAAGGAATTAGCCCAGCATATCGTGAACGGGGATATCCCAGCCGGGATGTCCACTATTCAGAGTGTAAATGCTGACGGCATGGATTTAAGGCAGTTCAACCGTGAATTGGTTGAATACCTGAGGGCTTTGCTGCTGGCTAAGACCAACGCCGGCGATGCTATCGATTCCACGGTCGATGATATTGCAGAAGTGAAAGCCCTAGCGAAAAAAACAACTTTAGACCGTATCGTGAAAGCTACCCGCCTTTTCGGACAACTCGGCCAGCGCTTCGACAACTATTCGACCTTGCCGCTGGAACTAGCCCTGGTGGATACGTCTGTAACAGAAGAAGTAAATTCTCCCTCTAAATCCCTGGAAGAACCGATCCGGGCTGCCGCTGAAGTAACTCCGGCAGCAAAAATGTCATCGTCCGTAAATGTGCCACCCCCGCCGAAAACAGAGCATGAAATTAAACCACCGGTTGTGCCCCCGGCCCAAAACAAACCGGCCGCTCCGACGCTGGTGAAAACTGTGCCGGTAGATCCTCCTTCATCACTGGCCGGTACTCCCATGGAAATCACTGACGAACTGGAACGTCTCCGGGTTAACTGGAAAACTGTCATCAAACAGGCTCCCGCCGATACCCAGAAAACCCCGGCGGTCGCTATTCTCCGGAGCGCCCCGGTCCGGCCGGTATCGATTGAAAATAACGTGGTATGCCTGGCCTTTAACAGCAAGATCTTTAAAGAAAAGATCGAAATATTGGAAAACCAGCGGGTCACCGAAAAAGTGATCAGCAGCTTCCTGGGACGGCCGTGCCAGATAAAGTGTATTTTGGAAGAAAATCACCTGGTGAAGGAAGCTCTCAAGATAGGGGCCCAAATCACTAAACAGGAAGGCAACTAATACCGGATATTTTGCTATTTACTTTGTGGAGGAAAAATGAGTTTCGCTAAGTTTAGACAAGCTAAAGATCAAATTAACCAGATGCGTGAATTAAAAGCGCAGGCCGAAACTATGCAAAAACAGATGGCCGCCATCGTAGTAGACGTTGATTCCGGCCATGGTGCTGTTAAAGTATCGGTCAATGGAGCGCAGAAGGTCCTTTCTATTAAAATCGACCCCAAGGTGATCGATCCCGAAAAAGCTGATAAGCTGGAAAATCTGATTTTGCAGGCGGTCAATGATGGCATTCAGAAGGCGCAGAAGACAGCTGCCAAGCAGATGATGGCCAGCGGCAATTTCAAACTCCCGGGCATGGGATAAAGCGATTTACCGGGTATAATCCGGAGATTCTTTTCGATAAGAAGTGAGTTATTCCAACGGGCACAAGTAGAGTCGTGCCTGTTTTCCCTTATGGAAAAAGCATAAGACTTTAAGTATTTGAGGACAGGATATTGAAAGGAAAATCAGACCTTAAACCGGCACTGCCTCCGGCAGCAGGGCCGATCAACAAATTGATCGAGGAATTCAGTAAGTTACCCGGCGTAGGGCCGAAGAGTGCCCAGCGCCTGGCTTATCATTTGCTTAAAGCTCCGGCCGAACAGGTGAAATCTCTCTCCGATGCCCTGCTGGCTCTAAAGCTGGAGATAACCCTTTGTTCGGTGTGCTGTAATGTAACCGATATCAATCCTTGTGCTATCTGTTCCAATCCTGAACGTGATCACAGCCGGGTTTGTATCGTTGAGCAGCCACAGGATATCCTGGCCCTGGAGCACACCCATGCTTATAAAGGCCTGTATCATGTCCTTCATGGTGCCATCTCGCCCACTGAGGGTATAGGTATCAACGATATCCATCTCCAGGAACTTATGGAACGGTTGAAAAATGGCCAGATTGCCGAAGTCGTGCTGGCGACTAATGCCAACCTGGAAGGTGAACAGACGGCTATGTATCTCAACCGCTTGATCACACCGCTGGGGATAAAGGTCACCCGAATCGCGCGTGGCCTGCCGTTCGGGACCGAACTGGAGTATGCCGATGATGTCACCCTGACACGGGCACTCGAAGGCAGGCAGGCCCTTTAGACGCGGCGAGTCTTCCACCGGCCGCTGCGGAAATAGAAACCGTATATGATGGACCGTGAGATAATCCCGGCTGCCATCCCCCACCATACTCCTGCAACGCCTATGTCCGTATGCCGTGATAGCAGGTATGCTACGGGGATCTGGACAGCCCACATCCCGAACAGGGTAAAAAGCATCACCGGCAGGGTATCGCCGACGCCATTTAGGACTTGGGACAAGACCATTCCCAATCCGAAGAATAGGTATCCTGCCACCTGTATACGGATATATACACTGGAGAGGTCGACCAATTCGCGGCTCGGGGTAAACACCGCAGCGATCGGTTCTGCCCAGATCAGGAGTATTCCCGATAACACTAACAATATTATCGTTGACCAGCCTACTGCAACCCAGCCTGTTTTAGCTGCTCTTTCCGGCTGATTGGCGCCCAGGTTCTGCCCGGCCAGAATGCCGCCGGACTGCCCGAAAGCCATTAAGGGGGTTGCTACCATCTGGTCGATCCGTTGCCCTACGGTATGGGCAGCCACGGCCAGGGTTCCGAATGGAACTACCAGCCACATCAATACCAGTTGGCCGAAGGTCCGTTCCATAGCTGTGATTGACGCTGGAATACCTACCTTCACCATCCGCCATATCATCCCCGGGTCGAGACGGAATTTATTGAAGTTGAATTGAAGACGGGTATATCCGCCGAAAAGGAACCATAAGCCGATTCCGGCTCCAAGCGCCTGTGAGAACACATTTGTTACCGCGGCTCCGCTGACCCCCATATGCGGGAATATCCACCAGCCGAAGATGAGGAACGGACATAGAACCACGTGGAAGATGCGGAAAAAGATGGCGATCCGCATCGGCCGTATGGCATCTCCCGAGGCTTGCATGGCTGCCTCGGTCATCATGCGAAAGGTCATTGTTACGGTCCCGATAAAGTTGATGCGCAGGTAGGCCGCTCCTTCGCTGACAACATCCGGGGCGACGCCGAGTATGACCAATATGGGTTCAGCAAAGAATACCCCGATTGCTGCCATTACCACAGAAAAAGCCACACTTATTACGAAAGCCTGGCGGGCTACGTGGTTGGCGGCTTCAGCATCGCCGGCTCCAATGAAACGGGAGATCATCGCTCTCATCCCGGTGAAAAGGCCCATGGTCATAGCATTGACCAGCTGTACGACCATGCCGGATACACCCACGCCGGCAACCGAGGCTTCTCCCAACCTGCCGACCCAGACCATATCGATAGTTGGCCCCAGCATGTTCAGCGTCCCACCGATAACGATTGGCCAGGATAATGCCCAAAAATTCGCGGTGATACTGCCCTGGGTCCAATCACGTTGAGGTGAGGCGGACCGTCCGGAAAAGCCGGCGTTCCTGGTCTGCATTATTCTCTGCCGCCGTCTCTTTTATGGCCGTGGTGGTGCTGGCGGCGTCCCGGGAGCTCCAGGAGGAGGTGGGGGCGGCCCTTGTTTGGTGTGTAGCGGTTTGCAGATAATTTCTGTGATGTGGAAGTCAGCCATCGCCGTAGTGGGGGCAGCGATGGCGACTACTGCTGTGTCTGCTCCCCGCCCCGTTCCGCTGACTACGACTACGGTCTCACCGGGGGTTACCACTCCGCCGTTAACGGACATGAACAATATTTCCACACAGACTTTCATTCCCTGGCAGAACGTACGAAGCAGGTTGGCCATCAGGCGGGGTTCATTAGTGCTGAAAAAACTATCGGTATGGAAAAGCATCGTCCCGAAATAAACGGCATGCCCCTGGTTTTCCAATTCTGTTACCAGTTCGGTGGGAAAACGCTGCTTACCGTCCGGGCTGAATCCGTATTGGTGAGGCACGGCTATCATCTTGATTCCGGTCCCGGCCAGTTTCCCGGCAAAAAGCCGGGCGGTATCGCCTCTGGTGGAGGCAATTACTATCTTTTTGATGCCGCGCGCCTGCGCCCTTTCCAGGGCCAACGACAATGTAGCCTCGGTATTTCCTGTACCGGATTCTTCAAAATATACGATCTTCTCTTCCATCCAACCATCCTCCTGAGTACACATCATGTATCGGTTGCGGGCATCATAGCTCAGGCGGATAGGCGTGTCAATTTTGGTAACCGGTTGCCCGGAAGTGTCTGCGTGCGGGTGGCCTATATCAAGGTGGACGATGAGTCTTTGTGCCTGTTGCCCGGTCTGTTATAATGGCTTTAAAAGATGCCCGTTTCTGGAGGATTTATGGCTGATATCAAAAGTGCCCGCGAGATCGCCATGGAAAAAGTAGAGAAACTCGGTGAAGCAACGCCGCAAGAACGCCTTAACTGGAAATACCGCCCGGAAGGTGAAAGCCTGGCTGCCCGTTACCTGAAAGATGATGATAATCTTGTGGCCGGCCTGGCTAAATTCGAAGAGCAATACCGGCAGTTCGTGAAAGCCGGGGCTGGTGATGTGCTGATACGTACTATTACCCTACCGAAGAATGATTTTATTAAAAATACCAACCGCAAAGCCATGGAAGGGCTGCGGTCGCTTAAGAACGACAAAACACAGTTGGAAAACATTTATACCCGGCTGCGCCAATTATTTACGCATTATTCGGAACAGGGGGAAAAGCAAAAAAAGCAGGCGTTCCAGTCGCTGAAGATGGATTTTGAAGCCCGCATCCGGCCGGAGCTGGAAAAACAGCTGGGATCGATTTCAGGGGCCAATATCGATGTTGAAAAATTACCCCAATTCCAGCAGGAATGGCGTAAAGTTCAAAATCAACTGGATTCACAGTATTTGGTCGTACTCAAAGATTACAAAGATGCCCTGGAAAAACTTTCTTAGAAATCCCGCTTCTCCCGGCTAGTGCTTCTCCGGCAGCATCTGTAGTTTATGCAAAGGCACCCCGCCGCTTTATTATGGTGATATATAGATGGAAATTGATGACGAACGGATAAAAAATGCAGTATTGAATACAGAAATACTGCGGACGCCGAAACAAAGCTTGTACACTTTCGGTATCACGACGATTTCCTATTACCTGGTTACTCAACCTGTTTATGCGTCACCGGATACACCGGTGACCGAAACGGTGGTACGGGAAGGTAAAGTGATTGCGGAGCGGCCCCGTATTGTTACGCCTTATTTCCTGTCTCACCTGGAAGGATTCGGTGCTGAAGCGAGGAAATATTTCGAAGCTTTAGCCGCAGAATTCGGAGCAGGTTTGGCAGGAATATATTATACCTATAAAAATGAACCCAAAGAAATGAATATCATTTCCGAGAACCTGCGGGCGGTGGTGGAAAAAATCAATGCCCAGATCGATGAGCGGGGGGATAACCTTGCCGCTATCATCCGGGGCGAAGATACCCTGTGGGATGTATCACTCTTAAAGTTTATCTTCGAACTTACCCGGCGCTCGGTCGGTGATAATGTTAACCAGTTGGGACAGCGGGGTTTACTGCATATGGATGCCAGCGGCTTGCCCATGGATGCCCGTTTGCGTATCGATGAGATGTTCCGGGAGGTTTCCCGTGGTGAACGCGAACCCCGGGAGTTAAAAGATGAACTGGACCGCTGGCATGTGTTCGAAGAATACCAGGACCGGTTCCTCGCCCTTTTCAAGAAATAGACAGGGAGACAGAAGAGATTGGACATTATACAGGTTGAAGCCAGGGATCTGTCCGAAGCGTGGTTCCGTTGTCTCGGCAAAACGCTGGCGGTTGGCCGGGAATACCAGATCGAACGGGGCAGTTATAAAGGACAAAAACGTAAAGAGTTGGGGCTGGTCGTAATTAAAATCCAGTACCCTGGTACCCGGCCGCTGATTCCCGATGTTCCCGCCGGTGTCCCGGCGCCTACCTCCAACGAATATATTGAAAACTACTTGCCTTATTTGATGACTTCTCATAAAGCTGAGGGCGAAGAGTATACCTACGGACAATACCTGGAGAGTCAAATTGCCGAGGTAATTCGTATGTACAAGAATGACGGCTTCAATACAAACCAGGCATTTATGTCTGTCGGTGATGCCCAGTCGATTACGCTGCCCGATCCCCCTTGCCTGAGGATGATCGATACCCGGGTTCAGGATAACAAACTGAATTTCGTTGTTTATTTTCGTTCCTGGGACCTTTGGGCAGGCTTCCCCTCGAACCTGGCGGCTATCCAGTTGCTTAAGGAATATATCTCAGGAGAGATCGGGGTAGAAGACGGCGAGATCCTGGCAATGAGCAAGGGCCTGCACCTGTACGACTATTCCTGGGACCTGGCCCGCGCTGTGTTACGCCAGGAATAGCACGTTTTTCCCGTAATTATGGGGTATTTTTTTACTGTCATTATCATCCTGTCCTGTATGCTAACCGGTAACCGCGGTTCTAGTTTTGATAATCAGCTTGACCAGATTGTCCAACCATATGTTTTTAATATCGCCGGTTGGGAAATCTCCGCCCTGGTACGGGAACTAACTAGAACTTCACCGGAGGCCGGAGATGCGTCCAATGTGGTTGAATACTTCGAACTAGCAGCACGGGTAAATTACCTTGATAACCAGCTGTTATGGGCGGTAATCGATTCCCCGGATGAGGTGGAAAATATTCAGGAGGAATTAAACCGGGATAAGCAAAATTTATCTGGTTTACAGGGAACAGCCGAACAGGTGCTGGAAAAGCAGATCCGGGACATGTACGTCGAACAGGGCATCTACAGTCCGTGGCCCGGCTTAAAGTTATCTTTCCCGCCACTGAATTTTACATTAGCGGCACCACCTAAAATGTTGATCATTTCACCCCGCGCCCGGATCGAAAACGTTGGTGAGACGATGCTGCAGCCGGATATCCCGTTGGCAGACATGGAAGATATCGAAAACCGCGTCGACCGGCTTGGAGTATCGTCGCTGGTAACCGGTATCGGGGGTTTGGGGGCAACCTACCCTACTTTCGTGGCGAATGATTTGAGTTTAGAATCGACCATCAATGCTGCTGCCGAAGAATGGCTGCACCAGTACCTAGCATTTACGCCCCTTGGTTTTCGATATGTCCTGGACTCAGTCGGGTTGGTCCCGGACTATGATATCGCCCGTATGAACGAGACACTGGCGGGTATCGTCAGTAAAGAGATCGGCGGCATGGTTTTTGACCGGTATTATCGTGACTTATTAACCGGGGATCCTGAAATGGAAAGCCAACCGGAAGAGTCTGTTTTCGGTTCCCGTCCGGTATTCGATTTCAATGCCGAGATGCGTGAGATACGAAAGCAGGTGGATTTTTACCTGGCACAGGGGCAGATCGAAGCTGCCGAAAGCTATATGAAAGAAAAACGGGACTACCTGGCCGAGCAGGGATACTACATCCGGAAGTTGAATCAGGCATATTTTGCTTTTCACGGCACTTATGCAGATAGCCCTACTTCAGTTGATCCCATTGGTACCGAGATGAGAAAGATAAGGGCTGAAAGCAGCTCGGTGAAGGAATTTCTGGCTGATATCTCGGTCATGACCAGCCTCAAGGAATTGACACAAGCAGCCGGTGGGTAAAAGGAGTGAGATATGCTGCAATATGCCGTTATCAATACTGTCATGGGCTGGGTAGCTGTCATGGCCTCGGAAAAAGGACTGGTTGCCGTGACTCTACCGCAGCGGTCGGTACAACACGCCCTTTTGGCGCTGGGACGGGATATCGGAGAAGCTGTAGAAAATCCAGGTAGTCTTAAAGATATCACTGCCCGGTTGATGGCCTATTTCAAGGGCAGACGGATCGAATTCAACGATGTCATCAATCCGCAAGGTACAGCTTTCCAGAAACAGGTCTGGGAGGCTGCCCGGCGTCTCCCTTACGGCCAGACCCGGAGTTACCAGTGGATTGCCGAGCAAATAAACAGGCCGCATGCCGCCCGGGCGGTCGGCCAGGCTCTAGGAGCGAATCCCATTCCTATCATTGTTCCCTGCCACCGCGTTCTGACCAGCAGCGGCGGGTTGGGGGGGTTCGGGGGCGGGGTGGAGATGAAACGCAGCTTGCTGCAGTTGGAAAGCAGCAATAAAGCACCGGGAAAAAGTCAATATACAAACTATGATTGAGATCAACCACTGTTGATACTGATGACCACGTTGCCTTGCTTCAATCCCTGATCGACATACTGGTAGGCGGCAACGATCTGTTCCATCGGATATATCTTATCGATCACGGGTTTTATCTGTCCCTTTATCACCAGGTCAACCAGGACTGACAGGTCTTTAGTTTTTTGCCGCTTCGACCTCAAGCCCATGGGGGCAAAGATCGCCTTCTTTCTACTGGCGATGGCAGTCCAGAGCATTTGCCGTAATACGCGCGGCCAGGGAACCGTGGTCAGGTATTTCCCCTTTTTCGTGAGAGCACGCTTGCAATGGGTAAAAGAACTCTTCGCCGGGGTATCGAAGATGACGTCGTAGGCTTGCGTGTTTTTCGTAAAATCATCACGGGTGTAATCGATCACCTGTGCCGCGCCCAGCGACTTTACCAGGTCTGTCTTCTCCGGCCGGCAAACTCCGGTCACTTCAGCACCAAAATACCGGGCTAACTGTACCGCGTAACTCCCGATACTACCCGCTGCCCCGATTACAAGGACTTTCTTTCCGGGTTTGACTTTGGCGACATCCCGCAGAAAGGGTAAAGCGGTCAATCCGCCGTATGTCAGCACCGCTGCTTCCTCATAAGTCATCGCCGCTGGAATTTTTACCAGGACACTGTTTTCGCGTATGCACTTGTACTCCGCTAATGCCCCCACACTCCACACATCTCCGCCGCAAACCCGGTCGCCTTTTTTAAACCGTGTTATCTTATTACCCACCTCTTCCACTTTCCCTGCCAGGTAATAACCCAACCGGTGTTTCCGCAGTTCGCCGGCAGCATTATTTCTCAGATAATGCCGGAATCCCCGGTCTACGGCGGTCACCGAGGAAGCCATAATTTTTACCAGGACTTCGTTATCCCGGGGCACCGGTTTCGGGACTTCTTCGATGCGTAAGACCTCTGGTGAACCGAAGTTGGTATACACAACGGCTTTCATGTCAGTTTTGCACCAGCACACTTTTTTTGTTAGCGTCTACCGCCGCCGGTAACTGTTTCAGGGTACAGGATTCGATGATTTGGGCACAACCTCCCTGGCGGATAAAATCGGCGTGGTCGCCGATGCTGTTAAACCGGCGCCCGGTGATTTCCGCACACGTGAACTTATTCCCGGAGGCATGTAAAAACGTCTTAACTACCTCCTCCGCCCGGGCATTGGCCGCATTAATGTTGTCCCCTTGTTGATGACCTTTCATCTCGTTGAGCCAAACTGCCGCTCCCAGCACCCCGCACCCGCCGCCGCTCAAGCCGATGCTGCCGGCAAAACTGGCCGCCATGGCCGCTCCCCAGATCATCCCGCACTGGTAGCCGTGCCGGGCGATACCCCCGGCGAGGGGATTGATGGCATGTTCTTCTGTTTCCAGAGGATAACCGGCCGACTTATCAAGCACGTTGATAAGGGTTTCCGATCAGGCACCGGTTTTTAAAAAGGTGCGCATGGTTTTCAGGTCAGTGATACGGTATTCTGTGTTGCTCATTTTCGTCTCCCTTCATCATGACCGGGAGATGGGCTTACAGTCCCATCTCCCGGCGATAGTTTCCCGGTAGTTAAGGGTTGATAATCTCAACTGTTGATGCTGGTTCCATCGCACGCAGCGTCTTCTGGGATAGCGCCATAGCCCCGAGGCCGAACAGGGCGGCGGCGAAGCATACCACTGAGCCGAAATACGGGATCAGAGAAACCAGTGTCAGGATGACAAAGCCAAGGGCGAAAGCGGCCAGCAGCATGCCCCGGGAGTTTACTTTGGTGGCATAGCCGAGTATCCAGTAGCCGAGGAACAGCCCAACGGCGACCTGGCTGAGATAAAGAGCGATGAAGTATAAGATGATACCGATGATACTTACGGGAATCCCGATGACTGTGATGAAAGCGACCAAGGCTGCGAGCGGGGCAACAAAGAAGACCAGGACACCCCATCCCAGGCTTAGCCAGGGTTTACGCTTGATCGAGACTGCCACAGCCATTGCTCTTTTCGGCGCCAGCAGGATGATCAGGCCGCCGGTTACCAGCGTCATGATGAAACAAACTACGCGGAACCAGACTTTAGCTGCAGTCGGGATAACCGGCTGCCGTGTTTCCGGGATATTATGGGTGGTGGCGCCGCCGATATGGGCACCCGGAATTATCTCCACCTCATTTTTACTGTTATAGATAAGGTCGCCCTGGATATCCGCAGTCGAATCGATGGTCAGGTTTTTCACTTCGACATCGACGTTACCCTTGATCTGGCTCGCCAAGTCCGCCGTGGTGCCGTAACCTTTCACGCTGTCTTCAATCAAAGCATCGATGCGGATTTTTTCGGTAGCGAAGACAAGGTCGCGGCCTATCTGAGCGGTCTTTTGAATATCAATCGAGGTTCCGGCCACCATGACATCTTTACCGACTTTACCCCGGATGTCGACGTTCCCACCGGCAACTCGCACCGCCTGGGTGACTTCGCCGTCGATTATCATGGTCGAACCAACAGCCGTCAGGCTGCCGTTGATAATGCCGTTGACTGTCGTATCGCCGATACACATGACATCGCCGTTCACTGTACCGTTGATCAGGATTTTCTGGGCTGCCAGATAAAGGTCGTCTTCAATAACATCGCCGCTGGCGATGATGATCGAATCTTCACACTTCAGATCTGCTGCCAGAGCGGAGGATGCCGGCAGCAGGACCAGCAAGGCCAGCAGCGGCAGGACGGCCCACCATTGAAAGAACTTTTTTAACATACCATACTCCTTTTACAGGTGATGTTGCTAAACAGTCTAGCGCCCGCGGCACTGTTTGGCTTCAGGAGGATGGTTGGTTTTTGATAGAAAAAAAGATGACCCCCGGGGTCAACCTTCCGGGGGAGGAGAGGTGGGAAGGGGAGGGTTTACAGGTGGACAAGGCCTTTTTTGATTGCCTGGGTGACGGCTTCAGTCCGGTCATTGACCCCCAGCTTGTTAAAGATGCCCTGGATATGTGTTTTCACCGTGCTCTCCCCGATCTGCAGGTTGGCAGCGATCAACTTATTACTGGCCCCTTTGGCGATTAAGTTTAATACTTCAAACTCGCGTTCGGAGAGAGTTTCCTGAGGCTGGGCCTGGCGGGATAACTCGGCCAGGCGGTCCAGGACTTTACCGGCAATGGCCGGTTCGATGAGTGATTCTCCCCGGTTAATCGCCCTGATGGCTTTAAAGAGCTCGCCCCGGGGCGCATCCTTCAGTAGATAAGCCCGGGCGCCGGCTTCTATTCCCTTGAAGATATACTCATCATTGTCATAAGTGGTCAGGATAATGAATTTTACTTTTGGATTTTCAGCTTTAATCCGGCGTATCGCCTCAATACCGTCGATTTCAGGCATCCGGAGGTCCATGAGAATAATATCCGGCTGCAACTGGCGGGCTTGCTCAATGGCCTCACGGCCGTTTTGCGCTTCACCCAGCACTTCGATATCGTTTTCCCGGGCCAGCATGGTGGTCAATCCTTCTCTCACCACCGGATGGTCGTCGGCAACCATGACTCTTATTTTTTGCGGCGTTGTCTCACTCATGCAGTCCCCCTTTCTACGGGAATCCTGGCCTCCAGGTGAGTTCCCTTGCCTTTTTCACTGTTGATTTCTATTATACCCCCGAGTAGTTTCGCCCGTTCCTGCATGATCACCAGCCCAAAATGGTTTGTGGATAAAGATGCCGGGTCGAAGCCGGTGCCGTCATCGTGAACGGATAACCGGACGGCCTTTTCTTCGTATATCATCTTGATCTCTACCTGGTTTGCCCGGGCATGTTTCTTCACGTTGGTCAGAGCTTCCTGGCAGATGCGCAGCAGAGCATTTTCGATTTCCGGGGATAAAGCCAACTTATTACCGGAAATAGCGAAGCCGGCAGGGATCCCTGTATCACGGGAAAACCGGTCTGTTTCCTGATTGAGGGCTGTTTCCAGCGGCAGTCGTTCCAGTTGTTGCGGGCGCAAGGCCCAAACAGAACGGCGGGCTTCATTAAGGCTTTCTTTGGCCAGTGTACGTGCCCGGTCCAGATGCTGCTGCGCATGAGCCGTGTCCGTCTCCAGGGCTTGCTCTGCAGCTTCCAGCTGCAGGACGATGCCGGTGAAACCCTGAGCCAGGGTATCGTGAATCTCCCGGGCCATGCGGTTGCGTTCTTCCAAGATGGCAAGGTTTTGACTTTCCCGGTACAAACGGGCATTTTCCACAGCTACCGCCAGCTGGTCGCCCAGAGTCTGGATGGTGAACAGATCGATTTCATCGAAGTCGTCCGGTTCGATGCTCTGGATATCGAGCACCCCGAATATCTCTGTGCCTAACTTGATGGGGACGGCCATCTCCGGCCTGGCTCCGGAACCGATACTGACCGGCTCGCCGCTGTGGGCGACTTTTCCCACCACCGCATCATCCTGCGGCACGGCTAATCCGGGCAGGACGGGTTTACCGTCGACGCCGGCTCCGGCCTTCAACAACAGGTTCTTCTGGACCTCGTCAAACAGGTAGATGTTAACGTTATGGTAATTGAAAGTCTGCTGCAGGGAATCTGCCACATAGGGCAATAATTCGTCCAGGCTCAAGATGGCACTGATGCGGCGGCTGACCTCGTTGATTTCCCGGAGCTGTTCCGCCCGGCGCCGTTCTCCACGGGTCCGCATTTCAACTTTTCGTTCCAGGTCGCTGCGGGCTTCAGCCAGGGCATTTTGTGAGTTTTCCAGGTCACTGGCCATACGGTTGAAACTCTCTGCCAGAGTACCGATTTCATCCCGGGACTTCACCTCCAGCCTGGCCGAGAGGTCGCCCGGGCCGATACGGCGGATCGTTTGTGTAAACGTTTCTAGCGGCTGGAGGATGGAAATTTTCATAAAAATGACCAGAGCTACCCCGGCGATCAGGAAAAATGCCAACAGGGTCGCCACCAGAACAAAAGTGGTCTGGCGGGCCAGGTCATTGATGTAAACCCGGGAAAAAGCAATTTCAAAGCGGCCGGCAGGCTGGCCGTTTACCGAGATATCGTGACTTTCGGTGACATATTCTTTTTCGGTGGCATCAGCGGTACTATCGGCGCCGATCAACACCCCGCTACGGTCATAAACAGCGATATAGTGAATATGCTGGTAAATCAGGTTAGCTTCGATCAGCTGGTTGACCTGCTGGTAGTCTGCAGTTTCCAGCAGCGGTTTGAGCGAATATGAAAGCGACTCGATGGTTGCTTGTTTGTCCGCGATATACCTGGTGGTGAGTTCATACTGGATGACCAGATATACGATCAACCCGGCTACCAGAGCACACAGGGCAGTGATAAGGATAACAGCCAGGATGGTTTTATTTCTCAGGCTGTAAAATGAAAGTTTATTTTTCACCTTGTGTTTCCCCGGTAAAAGCTGCATTCAAAAAAGTGCCGGCAGGCATTATCCCTAAAATGATAATACACCTGCCGGCAAGCCTTCCAACTAAATCCTGCCCTAGTACTTGCCGTATTTCTTGACGGTATCGATCATTGCCTTTACGTTTTCCGGCCGGGCATAGTCCATGGCACTGCCGGGGCCAACGATGAGGCCGCCGTTCTTGCCGACTTCTTTGATCAGTTTTTTCACGTGTGCTTCGACATCCTGAGGCGAACCGGCCTGCAGTATCGTTGGCGGCACCCCGCCCTGGATGCACATATGGTCGCCTATCACCTTCTTGGCTTTAAAAACATCGGTCCGCTCCACCCAGAAGATGACTTTGCCTTTAGGCAGCTCGAGCAGGTATTCCAACTTGTCATCCCACACACCTTCAAAGAAGGGAGCGGCGATATAACCAAGTTCAATCGCTTTTAGAATGGCCCGTTTCAGGCCCGGCCAGTAGAATTTTTCGAACTGTTTTTTCGACATAAAGCCGTCGGAACCCCGGTGCAGGGCCATGAAGATACGCGGCGGATTGCCCTGGGGGTCAAGTACCGCCGGGGCGGCATCGGCGAAACGCCATTCCTGTATCTTTTCACAAGCCTGCAGCAGCTTGTCGGGGCAGCGGTACATATCGAGCATGGCGCCTTTCATGCCGCGCAGGAAGTCAGAAACAGCATCGAAGGGGACGCCCCCAATACCCATCCCCCGGCTACCCAGCGGCCCGAACTGGGAGGGGTAGCCGAGCTCGGCTTCAAGTTCGGCGAGTTTCATCGCCAGCTTCATTTGTTTTTCCTGTTCAACGACTGCCTGTGATAACTTTTTCCCCAGTTTCCGGAATTCCGGTCTGGCCAGGGCCATCAGGAAACTGGAAAAGAAGCCGCCGGCCTGGTTCCGCAGTGGAGGTAAATCAGCCAGTGGTTCGAATGCTCCGAATGTCCGGGGCAGGTAATAGCGGAGGACAAAATCAGAGGGGTCAGAGAGAAAGAGGTCGTATTCCTCTTCTTTCATATATTCGCCCTCCACGAATTGGTAAGGGACGTCGTCAGGGAGGTTGCCGCCCGGCCAGCGCGATGTCTTCGGGTCCAGCAGTTCATTGATCAATCCTGAAGCTCCGACACCGGCCATCCCACCGGTATCCGGTTCGAAATCGACGATGGTCTTGACACAGGCTTCCCAGTAAGCGACCGGGTCGTAGTACATGGCGGAGAGGGGAATTCCAGCATATTTACAGGCGAAAACGCCGGTCTGGATGGTAACCGGGACGCGGTCCGGCGCTTTCATCCGGATGGTGTCGTTGATACGCTTGTCGCGTTCCAGACGAAGCTGGTCGACGGTCTTGCCATGCTTCTTCTCGATCTCAGTCCGCAGCTTCTTGATTGTTGTCTTCAAACTACTGGTTATTATCTCTTTGGCCATATTGTTGCCCTCCCTTTTTTAATAATGTCGTATCGTTAAGGCGCGTCCCTTTTAGCAGTTGGATTGATGCTGTTGCCCACACGGAAAGCTGAGCCCTGATGTTCCCCCAAGCTGTAATAATTACCGTTGGCAAAGAAGAATGGTTTCATTTTTACGGAATCCGGACGGCCTTCGGTGAGACAGTCTTCGGAAATGAAGGTTTCGACGATCCGGCCGACGATCAATTCATGACTCCCCAGGTTGAGCATCTGTACTACTTCACAAACATGATTCACCGGGCATTGCTGAATGAGAGGAGCAGTCTCGAGTTTACCAAAAAATATGCTATATCCGCAGTCTTTTCCCTTATCCGTTTTTGCCCCCGTGGTAATGCCGCAGTAGTCAGTCTCTTTTATTTGGTCGAGGGAGGGGATATTTACCGAAAAAGTCATATTTTGCCGGATTCCTTTCAGTGAGTAGCGGTGATGCTGCAAGGCTACGGTGATTGCCGGAGGTATACTGGCGGCTACGCCGGTCCAGGCGGCGGTGGCAAAATCCGGCTTCCCATCCACCAGCGAGCCGGCCATCACTACCGGGTAAGCAGCTAAAATAGGGACCGGTCCCGTACCCTGCTCCAACTTAACCTTTCCCATTTGAAACCCTCCCTTAAGATATTGCTTAAAAAAAACTACCTATTTTTATTGCCAACAATATAACATGATTCCGGGGACAATGGTATTTTCTATATCTTCGCTAAAACATTTGGCGAGGGAACTCGGTACTCCACGATATTACCAATTATTTAAAAACGGTAGGGGCAGGTTTACGCAACCTGCCCGCTGCGTCTTATTCCGGTGAAAGAAACAACCCCTCTCTGTAATCTCTCCCCTTAAATAAGGGGCGAGAGAACCCGAAAGACGAAGCCATCTATAGTTTTCGGACAACCTCAGGAACCGCGGAACAACCTGAGGCTAAATGACGGATTTTGAAGAAACAACCTCAGGCACGAATTGTGCGTAAATCCGAAATCCAAATATCGAAATCCGAAACAAATCCCAATTCCCAAAATATAAAGTACAAAAAATGACCAATAACCAAGATACAAATTATAAAAACCCCTCAGAGGGCAGAGACAGGGGCTCTGCCCCTAATACACGATACAAAACTCAAATATCAAAATCCTAAATCCCA
>CAZSHH010000032.1:0-26941 GCA_964606525.1 uncultured Dehalococcoidales bacterium | reverse complement strand
TAGATTAGAGTGGGTTGCTGACACCTTTTTAACATCTTTTCCAGGACGGTCGAGAAATGAGGAAATTGCCTGGCTGCTGGGATTCCGATGGGGTTACATTGAGTACAACACTATCGAAAAAAAACCGGTAATCATACTAGTTGAAGCCACGGGAAAGGAAGTCTGGAACAACCATATTTCCTTTCTTTCAAGCCAGTTTCCTGATTGGCGGTTTAGCAGAGCCCGTTCATTTTCTGAATAAGGGAAACAGGACAATGACGGTGAAAAACGAGCAAAATCAAACAGCGAAACCGGTGATCGTCACCAATCTCGACCATGACGAGGCTTCGAACATGTTACAGATATCTTCCCGTTACCTCACGGCGCTGATAAAAGCCGGGGCGGTACCGTTTTGTCTGCCACCGTATATCAGCGAATGTGATATGCCGTCTGTATTGGAAAAATGTGATGGCGTCCTCCTGATTGGCGGCAAGGACTACGACCCTCAATTGTGGGGCGAAGAAAGACAAAAGGAAAATGTCCTGATATCGAAAACCAGGCAGGATTTTGATATCCGTTTCGCCCGCCGCGTCCTATCGTTGGAATTACCTGTCCTGGGCATCTGCGGCGGCCATCAACTGGTCAATCTCGCCGCTGGAGGCACGCTGTTCGCTGCCCTGGAAACACAATATCCTGGTGTCCTGAATCACTGGCCGACACTCCCCCCGCCGGCAAATAACCATCACCCGGTTACTGTTGATAAAACGGGCCGTTTATTTTCCGGGCTGGCTGCAACTAAACTAGAGGTGAATTCGTTCCACCACCTGGCCGTCAAGGAGGTGGGACACGGCCTGCGGGTGGTTGGCCGGGCACCTGACGGCGTAATCGAAGCACTGGAAGGGAACAACAGCCTGGTATTCACTGTCCAATGGCATCCGGAAATGGAACCGGACAACCCGGCATGTCAGCAAATCTTCGCAAAATTCGTTTCGGCCTGCCGGGATCAATGAACTATACCTGGATCGTTGAAAGAAAGGCAATCCTGTTTAAATAACTATACCAAAAATTCAGATAATACTACTCCTGACATTGACCACAGCCGTCCGCAAGCAGTGATAGATGCCTATTTAAAGCGTTTTAAATTTGATAATTTTCCTACAACCACAGAGTCCACATCAATATAGTAACCTATGATAGCTTCCAAGTAATCACTAGTGATAGATTCAGTTATTGACAAGCTGCCGGACATCTCTTAATATATCTACTTCTTCCACGGTGACGAATCTACAATTTGTTCCTGGTAATTTAGAGGGGACAGCTTGGTATATCAACTACGTGCTTTAGCGGCCTCGGTTGTGCAGCAGTGGAAGCAATTCAGCACTTATTTCGGCAACCTGGGTTTTTTCCTGGCTACAATTCCCATGGCGGTGGTCTACACCTGGATCGCACTGCAAAAAGGCGACCGTGAAGTGCTGTCTTATTTATCGATCGGCCTGCCGCTGATGACGGTTTGGAGCGGGGTAGCTTTCCGCATTGGTTATACTCTTAGTACAGAATTGTCCAGCCAGGTGCTGCAATTCGTATATATTTCACGAACTCCGGTGATCATCGTTTCCCTCGGCAAAGCTCTGGCACAAGTTCTGTGGGGGCTGCCGATGGGCATCTTCTCTTTCTTCGTGATCTTGCTTATGACCCGTACCTTACCGGAGGTTTCCCATCCCTTGGCCCTGGTGATTTCACTGCTCCTGGTGATCATCGGAATCACGGTTGCCAGCCTGTTCTTCTCTCCGCTGATGGTGTTGGTCGGAGGGCGGGGCGGTTTCTTTAACACTGTTATCCCGTTCGGTCTCGTGTTGAGTGGCTTTGTTTTTCCCGTTGACCGGCTGCCGGTAGGGTTGATGGTGATCGGCCGCCTGATGCCAACTTCCTGGGCGATGGACGGCGTGCGCCTGTCGCTGCTCGCAGGTAGTACCTGGTTAGAGATATTAGTATCCTGGGGCTGGTGTATCCTCACCTCGGTATTCCTCGGTGCCGTTACTTATGCCATGTTCCGCATTGTAGAAAGGAGACTCCGGGTTACCGGCACCAGGGACTACTACTAAAGGACTTAAAAACTGAAAGACTAAAGGATAAAAAGGCTGTAATGAAGCATTTCTGGTCCCAGGTATATACGACATACGTTGGGTTGTTCGGCTGGTTGAACTGGTTTTCATATATTTCGACCGTAGTCTTCCGGCCGGTGGTGTTGATGATCATCTATTCCGTCCTCGGCCGGTTTACCGGCAGCCCGGATGCCGTACGCAGTTATTCCCTGGGCATCGCCGCTTATACTATGGCCGTGATTATCCTGCCCGGTATCACCCAGTGTTATACCTACGACCGGTCGGGCGGCACTCTGTCCTTCATGTTCGCATCTCCAACCAACCGGATGGAAAACTACCTGGCCCGGGCGGTTTTGCATTACCCGAACGGCCTGTTGTCTTTTACCTCCACGCTGGTAACTGCCTGGATCATGGTGGGGCTGAATTTCAGCACGGTAGACTGGGGCGGATTTATCGTGTGCATCCTGGTTATCGCTTTTTCTCTTACGGCTTTAGGGGAATTCCTGGGAACTTTTGCCATCGTTTTTCGCGACTGGTCGAACATCCAGACGGTGTTTGTGGGACTGATACTGGTGTTTTCCGGGGTGATCATACCGCTGGATATATATCCAGTCCCGGTCCGGGAAATCGCCCGGCTGCTGCCGGTAACGAACGGACTGGTCTCTCTGAACAGCAGCTTCAATGGTAATCCGCTCGGCGCTGCCTTCGGATATATATTACGGGAAGGACTTACCGGGCTGGTCTATCTGGTGGCTGGGTATATCGGTTTCCACCTGTTTGAAATCGAGGCGAAAAAGAAAGGTACTCTGGAACAGGAGACATTCTAGTAATGCTGATGGTGGATGTGTTATGGAAATGATAATCGAATGTAAAGATATCGTCAGGAAGTATTATTCCCGGACCATTACCTGCCAGAAACATGAAACCACCGCTTTGGGCGGCCTCAGCTTCGAAGTCCCCAAAGGCATTGTCTTTGGGCTACTGGGACCCAATGGCGCCGGGAAGACGACTACGATCCGGGTGCTGTCTACCCTGTTGATTCCTGATTCCGGCAAGGCCACTGTCGCCGGGTATGATGTCGTACGTGAAGCAACAAAAGTCAGGCGAAAAATCAGCCTGATACTAGGCGGTGAACGGGGCCTGTACGGGCGGTTGACGGGCAAGGAAAATCTCCGTTATTTTGCTGCCTTGAATCATCTTAGCCCCGCCTCGACCGACCGCCGCATCAATGAGGTCCTGGAGAAAGTCGGACTTGTTTCCGCTGCCACGCGTCCGGTTGAACAGTATTCGCGCGGCATGAGGCAACGGCTGCACGTGGCACGGGGCTTGTTGTCCGATCCAGAGATTATTTTCATGGATGAACCCACTATCGGCCTTGATCCGGTCGGTGCCCAGGAATTGAGGCAGATGATCCCGGAATTTACGGCGCAGGGGAAAACTATCCTTTTAACCACTCATTACATGTCTGAAGCTGATGAACTAAGCAGCCGCCTTGCGATTATTGATAAAGGTAAAATAATCGCTTCCGGTACACCTCCAGAGATCAAACGGCAGTTCAGTAAGGTCGCGGTGGTGGAAATACTCTGCCGCAAGGCCGGCACCGATACTGCCAACCGGCTTCATACTATTCCCGGAATTGAACAGGTAACTACCAGTGCAGACGGGCCGATGACGAAATTGACGCTGCACACCCAGCCGGGCATACAGATCAGAGCCGAGGTAGAAAAGGTCCTCGGCCTGGATAATATCGATTCGATTGTCACCCGGGATCCCACTCTCGAAGAAGCCTACCTGAGTATTTTCGGGAAAACCAAATAGTGTTTTCTCGTTATAATATCCATGCCTGAGCTTTTTACATCCAGGACCGGCCGCTCTGGTCATAATCCATTCCCCACATTTTGAAGGCATTGATATAGTGCGGCGGTTGGGGAAAATCATTTAGCATATATTTTGCATCATACCAGAACCTGCCCAATCGTTCCTGCATTTGCTTGACATTAGACATCATCCCGGCCATCTTTTGTGCCGGTACGGAGAACATCATCTCTCCGTCATCGGCCAGGGCGCGGGTGGTCTCACCGCCATCCGGTAGCACGACCCAGTACTGGCCGCTTAGAATGGGATTTACAATGGCGTAGGTGCAGGAAGGAGCGAAGAAATGAGTTTTCATATCTTTCACCTCTTCGGGGGGTATGGCCATGAGCAGACTCCGCAACTGGTTGTTGGTGGGATACATGAGCACCAGGTCAGGTATATAGCCGGCATTTTTCAGCGGAGCGGTTAGGATTCCGATATATTTTCCTGGTTTGAAGCAATAGTAGCCCATGGCCTGCCCTGCGACCATGTCCGGCCTCTCCGGCCTCTCATCCAGGCCGAAGGCAGTGATTGGAGCGGGACACCAGTTGTCCTCTTTCAACATTGCCACTATCTTTTTATCACGCCGTGATAATGCGAAAGCCTGGCACTGCGAGTAGTGAATACGGTCATCCCGGTACGGCCGGTAGGCTTTTTCCGGGATATCAGCTTCACTCTCCAGCATCTTTACCGCCAGCGGTGAGGTCCTGAAGGGCAGCCAGTTTTCCAGGATCGTACCATATTCATTGAATTCTGTTACCACAGCCATTTTCACTTCCTCTCCATAATTTAGTGCTGCCCGATATTGTATAACAGAATATTGGAAAAACCTACTTTACCATTTATCTTCTCAAGTACTCATGGTAAAAGACCGGTTAGTTGCCCGGTTTGGAAATCCTTCGATTGGTACTGGAGGAATCTTTAGAACACCAGGACTATAAATGGAATTGTACAAAACATATCATCTATGAATACTGAAAGTCATCATCAGGTGATATAAAAATGACAGGCGGGACACCAGTCAAATCAGGTTTGTTTCTTGAGGTTTAATTGTGGTTACATGGTTTACCGTTCGATCCGGTTGCGCCCTCTCTCCTTAGCCCGGCACAGGGCATTTTCCGCCCGGTAGGTGAATGTCGCTACATCGTCACCGGGTTTGTATCCTGCCAACCCGCCGGAGACGGAGATCTGGTAAGGGATCCCGGGACTGCTTTCCACGGAGAATTCTTCGACCAGGTGGCGTAATCGTTCCGCTACGATGACGGCATTTTCAATATCCGTATGAGGGAAAATCAACAGGAACTCATCACGTCCGTAGCGGCCGATGAAATCGGTATCCCGGGTTCGCTTCTCACAAAGGGAAGCGATACGGTTCAGTAAAATATTGGCGTTGATGCTGCCTAATGCCTGGATGGCAATTGTAAAATGATCGATATCGATCAGGAGAATACTGAGCCCGGTCTGGTACCTCCGTGAATTAGCAATGCATTCTTCCAAGCGAGCCAGTACGGCCTGGCGGTTGAGCAGTCCGGTAAGGGGATCGGTATTAGCCAGGCGGTCGAGTTCAACTTTATGTGCCAGGTTCCGCTTGATCGCCTGCCACTTCTTCAAGGCACTTTCCATGGTTTGCAGCAGGGCATCCCGCGTCAGGCGGTCTTTACTAAGATGAGTTACCGAGCCATTGTCATGAGTATTGAATGGGATATTGGTCATCCCGGGTTCACTAAGTACGATCACCGGTGCCAGGTGGTTTTCGCCGATTTCTTCGAGCCAGAATTCCGGTTCGTCCTGGTACCCGATGCCCATGATGACCAGGTCCGACTCCTTGCGGGATACACTGACCTTTAGCTGCGAAATCTGGTCGGTCTCCTGGGCTTCAATTATCAGGTCGTTCAACTGGGAAAGATAGGTGATTATAAGGCGGCGTTCGGCCGGGTCCTTATCATAGATTAATACCCTTAATGTTTTCCGTTCTGCCGGGCCAGGCAGCCCGGGAGAGATATTTCGTTCTTGCATCGGTCCAGTCCTGGTCGGGCAAGGTTGCAGACGTTCCCGGTCCGGGAAAGACTTCCTCGACCTTACCAAACACTACTTAACTTAATCTAAGTTCATATTAGCCTACTGTCCGGCCGGGCAAAATGGGGAAGAAGTAATGTATTGTGCAGTACCATCGTACGAAAAGGAGATTGTAATAGTATCCAGTGGCGACGGTAAGGCTGCATACGCTACTTTATGTTACTCAGGGCTTGCCTCACTATCGTCCGCAGTTCGTCCGGCATGAAAGGCTTCGGTAGAAAAGGATTCTGGTTGGTACTCATGAATTCCTTGACATCGGGACTCATGACATCCCCGCTTGTGAAAATAATGCGGTTGGCGAGCGCCGGATCCTGTTCCTTCATCCGTTTATAGAATTCTATGCCATTCATCTCGGGGGTGCGTACATCACTGAAAATCAGGTCGTATTTCTTCTTTCCCGACATCTCGAGAGCGATCAACCCGTTGCTGGCTACGTCAACTTCAAATCCGTCCGCCGTGAGGGTTTTCGTACAGACACGACCGATAAAAGGTTCATCTTCAATTACCAGTATTTTTCTTCCATTATGATCCGTCAAGGCAAACCCTCCCGTGTCTATTTACTATTAGATAAAGGTAGTTCAATAATGAAAATAGAGCCTTTCCCGGGTTCGCTTTCTACCCATATCCTGCCGCCGTGAGCATTAATGATCCCATAAGTGATGCTTAATCCCAGGCCAGTACCTTTACCCACCGCTTTGGTAGTAAAGAACGGGTCGAAGATCCGTTTACTGTTTGCCGGCTTGATACCCGGGCCGTCATCGGCAAATGATATCCTTATCATCTCGCCGCGTCGTTCCGCAGTAATAATCAGATTACCTTTACCGTGGGCTTCGTACATCGCCTGTTCAGCATTTAGTATGATATTCAGGAACACCTGTTGCATCTGGAAGTAATCCGCTATCACTTCGGGTAAATCAGGGCTGAAATTGGTGGTCACGGTGACATTATTGGCTTCTTGTTCGTAAGCCCGCAGTTTGAGTACGTCATTTATGGCATCGGTGATCTGGGTTGGTTGGCGTTTTGGTTCATGCCTGCGGGCAAAACTCAACAGGTTCTTGACGATCTGACTTGCCCGTTGTGCTTCCCGGCAAATTGCCTGGACATCTTCGCCGACGGTACCGGGGAGATCTTCTTCTGCCAGGAGTGCTGATAAGCCGATCACTGAGGTCAGCGGATTATTGAGTTCATGAGCGATACCGGAGGCCATTTCCCCGACGGAAGCCAGGCGTTCTGTCAAATACATCTTGGCTTCTCGTTCCCGCTCTCTGGTCAAGTCGGTTATTGTCAGCAGGGTTTGCCCATTACCGATACTAAGAATTATGGCAAAATAGGTTTTCTCTCCTTCCCCGGTCTCGGCCCGGTATTCCATCTTTTCCTCTTTACTTCTACCGGCGGCAACATTCCTGACCATTTCGAGGATATTGGCCGGAACCATCTTTTCCGTTATCGGTTGGCCTTTGATGTCCCGGCCGGAAGCAAGTTTCTCTATGAAGCATTTGTTCGCCAACAGAATATACATCTCGGGATTGATTACAACAATGGCATTAGGGATGACATCGAGACAACGGTCGGTGAGATCTTTTTGGCGGTGTAGTTCAGCTTCCGCTTTTCTCTTTTCGGTCAGGTCGCGGCTTACCACCAGGATATCGATGCTTTTACCGTCGCTGGATTCGATACCGCTGGCCACCGACTCCATGAAAGCCCAGTTGTTTTGCTTATCCCGGAACCGATAGGTCATAGTGACCGAGAAAGATTCATTCTTCAATCCGAACAATTCTTTCATCTTCATACCGGTGTATTTGGCCAGTAGAGGAAGTATAGCTCGCCTGTCATCCGGATGTACGAAATCAAAACTGTTCCGGCCGACTAATTCCTCCGGCGTATAACCTAGCCGTTTTACGGCAGGGCTCATGTACAAATATTCGCCTTTCATATTTAAGACTGCGATGTAGTCAACGGTACTTTCGGCGATCAGGCTGTATTTTCGTTCACTCTCCCGCAGCGCTTGTTCGGTTTTTTCCCGATCTGTAACATCGCGGGTTACTGTTACGAATCCGTTCGGATTCCCGGCGGCATCACGGATCAACGAGGCACTGGCCTCTCCCCGGAATAAAGAGCCATTTTTTTTCTTGAGGTCAAACTCGATAACCGCACTGGTTCCGGCAGTGAGGGCATCTACCTTGGACCTGGTTGCGAGATTTCGGTCGGCTCCGGAAATCAGGTCGTATATACTAAGTCCGATCATCTCCTGCGCACTATCGAAACCATGCATCTGGACCACAGCCTGGTTGACTCGGATAATACGTCCTTTAAGATCGATTTCGATAATGCCTTCCGCTGTAGATTGAAAGATCATCCGCAGCCTTTCCTCGGATGCGGAAACCTCACGCTGCAACCGGTTGTTTTCCAGGCACATCGCGATTTGGCCGGCGATCGTTTCGAAGAGAGAAGTATCGCTGGTGGTGAATGGGGTATTGGTATAACGTACCAGGAAAATCACCCCGCGGATCTGTCCCTTAACCTCGATCTTGCCAAAGATATATGGAAGATATGGATAATTGTTCAATTCTTTCTTAAAAGCGGAATCAGCTTTAAGTAACTCCGCCATGTCACCCATGAAGACGGTGCCCTGGGACAATAGGAATTTGTTGGTCAAGCTGTTTCCTCTGGAATAATGCCGGGAAATATCTACCACGGCTTTCGGCATGCCGTATTGTGCCGCCAGGTTAAATAATTTTCCATCAGCACTGATGAGATGAACTGACGCTGCCTCTGCAGCGAAAATTTTAGTGACTTCTTCCAGGGCTCCGGTTAACTGTGTTTCCAGCCCCTGGACAAAAGAGATGCGGCTGGTGATTGCATTGATCGCCGATAGTTCCCGGTTCTTCATCTCCAGGGATGCTGTCTTCTGCACGTTCTTCAAAGCCGTCGCACAATGGGCTGCGGCCATTTCCAGGATATCGGTTGGCACGTGGCCTGTGGTGAAGAACATCATACCTGCCGAAAGCTGGCCATCAATGATAATAGGGACAAGGATAATGGATTTTATCGCGAGAATACGCTCGATGGTGTCGCTGACCGCCCGGGGCAGCGCACGGCCGGCAAATTCATGCAGGTGTTGTTTGATGATAACCCGTGGCTGGCGGACCATATCCCTGGCGGCTTCAATCTGCTCCAGAGAAAAAACAAACATATGGTTGGCCGGATTCTTTCCCAGGTATGTTTCCGGATCGAAGCCGAAAGTTTTTAACTCTTGTGCGATGGGGCCCCTGGCTTTGGAATAATAAGGAATATTAATGTTCCCAGTCTTATCGTCAAGTTCCAATACCATGGCGAAACGGATGCCTGGAATATCGCGGGCTTTCTCGACGACCAGCTCCAGGACCTGGTCGTCGGAATGGACATTATCGATGCCCAGTGCGATTTCTCGAATAATCGATAGCTGTGTATTACGGGATAATAATTCTGCATTTTTTTCGTCAAGCTGGCGGAAATTTTCTTCCAGCCTGGTTAAGGTTTCTTCGGTATCCGGTGAGGACCGGAATAACCGGTCTTTGAATTTTACCGTTTTCTTTTCCGGGACTTCCCAGGTAACCTTGTAAACACACTGCCTGGTATATTGCGGTGTTATATCCCCGATATTGTTTTCGTCGTCGAGCATGCATTGCGTCTCCTGGGTGGCGGCGGGGGGTAACCCCCAGACAGTTGGAATGGCAGCCAGGATGCCCTGTGTATAGTAACAGGCATGTTTGGACATCCGGGTGCCTTCTTTAAGTGAGAAGGTGACGGTCACCTGTCCTTCCCCGTCCATTGTTACGTCGAATATCGTGGATTTGTCAAACAGGTTAGCATACTGGGGTACTTTTTTGTAGGCTTTCTCGGGGTTCCCCAGGAAGCGGATGAGGAATTCAAACCCGTTGATAGGACTGAGTCGGGGCGTAGCCAGCCCCACCTGGTACATTATCTTTTCATCATTAGTTATTTCAACTGCCCGGTTGGCTAAAATATCACGTATCGCTGTAGTGGTCCAATTAAGAGAATTGGTCAGGAAGTCATGGGTTACCGGCAGATTCCCGGTCAATGAAACGATGTCATAACCCAATGATTCCAGATACTTGATTAAGGTATTAGTTATCCGGCAGCTGACTAAAGACGGTGTTCCATCCGGGGAGTATACCGGAATATCCACGGGTATGCCGGCTTGCTTTATCGTTTCCTGGGCCACTACATCAACCTCATTCCGCAAAAAAACGTGGAAGTTTTCTTGTACCTGTTTAACGTAACCTTACATTACTTAATCTATCCTTATTTTACAGCCCTGTGAATAGCATATAGGTACTATCCTTAGTAACGATAGTACTATGAAATGAAAATAGTTCTAGACGCTTAACTCTGAAATCAAAAAACGAAATCCTTCGAACTAAGAGTTAATTCAGAGAAATGAACTATTTCTAACCTATACAGGCGGATATATTAGCTTCCGGCCATTATTCATCTTACGGTACTGAGGGCTTTATCGATAGCCCGGTTGCGCAGGTCGAGGAAATGCGGCCCTTGTCCCATGCGGTTCATGGCGTAAGCCCAGCACAGCCGGGCATCAAGGTCGACCACGATCATAGAACCGCCCAGGCCGCCCCATGAGAAGGTCCGTGGATTGGGCCCGAGCGGCCTTTCTGCCGTGTTTAGTTCCATCCCTAAACCCCACCGGATAGGCGTGTTAAGCACCAGGTCAACGCCGTTAGTCTGTTCTTCAAGGATTTTTGCTATGGTCGCTGGGGAAAGCAGGCGGATCCCGTCGGCTGTCCCCCCGCAAGCCAGGGCCGAACCAACCCGGGCCATCGCCCGGGCATTGCCATGGGCATTAGCCGCCGGGACTTCTGCCCGCCGCCATGCAGTTTGGTTGACGAAATCCTGGATATTAGGCCGGGTAGCATTCGCTTTACCCCGGATGGAATTTGGATCTTCAGCTACAAAACCGGGATCTCCCGGCTTAAGCTCGGGTGCTGGCTGCATTTCCGCCACCGAATGGTCCAGCACAGCCGGGGTACCGATATGGATATTGGCATTCAGCGGCATAGCCACGTCTTCCCGGAAAAAGGTTCCCGGCGTTTTTCCGGTGATGCGGTGTATCAATTCGCCGAGCAGATAGCCCATAGTGATTCCGTGATAACCACTGTATCTCCCCGGTTCCCACATCGGTTTCATCCCGGCCAGCATGTTCGTGATGTATTTCCAGTCGTAAAGATTTTCCGGTGTAGGAGTTGTTGTGAATCCGGGTAATCCTGCAGAATGGGAAAAAAGACAGCGCACTGGTATTTTATCCTTGCCGTTCTGTGCAAATTCCGGCCAGTAGCAGGCGACGGGGGCATCCAGGTCAAGCAAGCCGCGGTCAACCAGCAGTAAAGCAGCGGTGGTCGTCATCACCTTGGAAGAAGAGAATATATTGACTATCGTCTCACGTTCCCAGGGGCGGGTACGGGCGGCATCGGCATAACCTGCCCAGATGTCGACTACATATTTCCCGTCAATCGTAAGGGCGAAGGAAGCTCCGATTTCCAGCCCAGCACTGAAGTTCTCGGCAAAGGCATTTTTAACCGGTAGAAATTCCCGGTCGCAAGTTCCCTGGATTTCGATTTTCTCAACCAACTCCACTCCTCCATTTCATACCCAAACTATTCATTTATATCATATGCGCTATAAACATATGCTAAACCACCCTGATTGTATCAAGACTGTTAAGGGAGGAAAAGAGCAATGAGTGTGCTGAATATGGACTGAATACTGATATGGTTTTTAGTAATCGTTATAGTCAGTAGCTGATAGGTTCTTTCCTATAGGTTTTCGATTACCTGTTGTAAATCCTGCCAATCATTTATTTCGAGACAGACACAATCCGTATCATTGGCTAGCTTCCGGTGATTATACCAGACGGGAAAAAGGCCTGAATTCCGGGCTCCGGCGATATCATTATCTAAACGGTCGCCGGCGAACCATATATCGTGGGGAGGAAAGCCCATTTTTTTGATGGCCGCTTCGAAAAGCATTGGGTTCGGTTTACGGATGCCGTATTCGGAACTCGACATTATGAAAGAGAAATGGTCCTTAAGATGATGTGTGGCAAGGTCCGATATCAGCGTCGCACTGCTAACCGAAGCATTGCTGAGGACGGCTTTCATAATTCCCCGGTTGTCTAGAAAATCTAAAAAACCGGTTAGACCAGGAGAGGGTCGGTGTTTTACCGCGGCTTCCCAGAACTCCCATTCCATTTGTTGATATGGGATGTTTAAAGACAACCCTAATCTATCGAAAGCTAACCGGAAAAAACTAGGCAGGCTTATTTCTAAACCGGATTGGTCTTCCCTCTGTTTGAGTTCTTTTGCCATCTCGTTTGTAAAATCGGTTATTTCTTGTGCCGTAATACCGTTGGGATTAATCGCAAAATCCATCAAACGGATATAGCCGTCAAGGACGTTGAATGACTCTTCCTGCATCAGGGTATCGCCGAAATCAAAGATAATACCTCGTGGTTTTTTTAATTCCATGCCTTCTATTCCTTCTACTTCACTTTTGTCCCGATGAACCTGATCAGGTTATGTGCTCCTCTTTCAGTCTGCCAGTAAGCTTCTCCAAGGTCGTCTAACAGGACTATCTTATATTCGAAAGCGAGTTTTTCAGCTGATTCGATACTGAAGTAGCGTTTGGTATCCTCACCGATTTGATAATAATCTTTTTCAAGGCATGGCCCTTGGCCGTATTCCGGATCACTGGTGGAATTCACCATAAAAGCAAATGTACCGCCTATTCTTAGTATCCTGCCTATTTCGCTGATGATATGACGGGTAACTATCATATTGAAATAGTGTAGTGAAAGATGAGCGTATACTATGTCGAAAAAAATATCGGGGAAAGGAAAATCTTGGCTCATATCAAGCCTGCGTACTGTAATCTGTGATTTTAAATCATTCGGCATCAAACTATCATTCAATTTACACGCTGCTTCGGAGAAATCGGTTGAAATGATATCGAAGCCGTTGCTGGCGAAGAAGCGGCTGTCATGGCCATTACCAGCGCCGAGTTCGAGTATATGACCTCTGTCAGGCAAATAGCCTGATACAAATCGGGCAAAGATAGACGGCTTTTCTAAGATATCATGTTTTGTATAATTGGTATATCGCCGGTCCCAAACGCTTTGCGACATGATTCTCTCCCTTGAACCGATTTAGATAGTATCACAGATGAAGAAAGTCAGACAAACAATATATACCTGATAAAAATATGAAGATATCAAGTAGGCAAGCCGTCCTTTGAGTATTATAATACCCTTTGTTTTTATTCTGCGAAATTTTAAGAAGGTTAGATGAAGAATATCGGTTTTGATAATGAGAAATATCTGGGCGAACAATATGCCGCCATCACCGACCGGGTGAACCGCTTCGGGAACAAATTGTATCTGGAATTTGGGGGAAAACTGTGTTTTGATTATCACGCTACCCGGGTCCTGCCGGGATACGATCCCAACGTCAAGATACGGCTTTTACAAATGCTCAAAGATAAAATTGATATTATCCTATGTATTTTTGCGGGCGATATTGAAAAAGGCCGGGTGCGCGGCGATTTTGGTATTACCTACGATGCGGCTACCTTCAAACTGATCGATGATTTGCGGAAATGGGGGCTGGATATTACCGGTGTGGTGATCACCCGTTACACCGGCCAGCCGCTGGCCAAGGTATTTAAGAATAAACTGGAACGCCGCGGGGTAAGGGTCTATTCACATTTTCCGATCAAAGAATACCCCGCCAACCTGGACCTGGTGGTCAGTGAGGAAGGTTTCGGGAAAAATGACTATCTCGAAACCCGTAATCCCATCGTCGTCGTCACAGGGCCGGGGCCCAACAGCGGTAAGCTGGCTACCTGCTTATCCCAGCTTTACCAGGACAATAAACGAGGCATCAAGGCCGGCTATGCTAAATTTGAAACTTTTCCCATATGGAACCTTCCCTTAAAACATCCCGTGAATGTTGCTTATGAAGCGGCGACAGCCGATATCATGGATTACAACATGATCGACCCCTTCCACCTCCGTGCATATAACCAGGCGGCAGTCAATTATAACCGCGATGTGGAAAGTTTCCCGGTGTTGAAACATATCTTCGAGCGGATATTCGAAAAAAAGGGTAATTTACCTTTGTATAATTCTCCCACCGATATGGGGGTGAACCGGGCCGGCTTCGGCATCACGGACGATAAGGTAGTGCAGGAAGCATCGAAGCAGGAACTCATCCGGCGGTATTTCCGCTATAACACCGAATATGTGCAGGGGACCGAGAGAAAAGAAACCGTGGACCGGGCCTTGTTTTTAATGGATGAGTTGGGGTTGAGGCCGACGGACCGGAAGATCGTCGATATCGCCCGCCGGGCTGCCGTAAAAGCGGAAGAACAGGGTAAGGGTAATGCCGGTATCTTCTGCGGCGCGGCCCTGGAATTGTCCGATGGCAGGATTGTGACCGGCAAAAATTCACGCCTGCTGCATGCTTCTTCCGCCCTGGTACTCAATGCCTTGAAAATATTGGCCAATATTCCGGATGAGATTTTACTGCTGTCACCGCAGATCATTACCCAGATCGGACGTCTGAAAGAAGGCATCTTCCGGGAAGATTCAGAAAGCCTTGATCTCACGGAAACCATGATCGCATTATCCATCAGCGCTTCCATCAATCATACGGCTGAAATTGCCATGGCCAAGTTGACTGAACTGAATGAATGTGAAATGCACATGACCCATATCCCTACTCCAGGGGATGAGGCTGGCTTGAAGCGTCTCGGCATCAATCTCACCACTGACGGCCGGTTCTCATCACGCAACTTGTTTAATTCATAAGGCGAACACCCGGATTAGTGAAGGAAAAAAAGGAGGGCGCGATTTAACCCTCCTTTTTTATAAAAGAAATCCTAGATTAGTTTAGTAACATCTTCCGGCCGGACGTCTTCAACTTCACCAGTCGCCGTATAACGTTGGTAAGATCCTTCGAGTACGATCTCGATAAATACAACCGGCTGTCCTAACCGCTTAAAACGAAGGGGGCAATGCATCATCCCCGGGGGGATAGAAACGACCGACGGCGAAGTGATAGTGTGTATCTCGCCTTCGTCACCGAGGGCGATCTCGATTTCGGCATCAAACTTACGGATGTCCTGGAGATCGCTACCGACAAAGCACATGATCTGGTGGGCATCGTGTTTATGTGGCGGGCCTTCTTCAAACGGTTCGGTGATGTAATGGAAGCACAGCGTACAATTTGCCCCGATTTCACCTTTATGCCCATAGACTGAAGGCCAGTTATAGCCGGCGATGCCAAGTTCCTTGATTGGGGCGGTCTTAATACAATCAGTGTATTTCTTTCTAACAGACATCTATTTTTCCTTTTTTACACGCCTGGCCGCGGCAGTCGTCTTACCTTGATTGGCTTCCGAAGTTGGCTTTGCTTTAGCCGGGGCCTGCTTCTTAACTGTGGCTTTATCTTTTACTTTCAGGCTTTTTTCCCAACCTTCCGGTAAGCGCTGGATGTATTTCGGCGAATTTCCTGTGGTGACCAGGATGATGGGGGTGGTAACTTTCTTGATGACCAGCGGCCCGTGCTGCAGTCCCCGGGGGATAAATACGGCGCAGCTTTTTGTCAGGACCTGGACTTCATCTCCCAGGGTAAGGCGGACTTCGCCGAATAATTGAGTGGGATCGGCAGGATTGGTCCCGTACATACCAATGATCTCATCCCAATCATCATGGATCTGCGGCGGGTCGTTGTAACTGCCCGCAAGAGTAGGTTTCATGGCCATAAAAGCTTCGTAATAAAATCCGCCGGGTATGACATCGTTGTCCAGCCAGGTCACGATTGCTCCGCTCTCGGGGTCGCGAGGCACCTGGTCAAACCATATAGGCGGGCCTTCCGGTTGTACGCAGTTGGTAGTGATCAATTTGGCATATTTGGATTTTGCCATGTAACATACCTCCTGTCATTTGATATAAAAAGCCAGTGAATATTTTCCAGGCGGCTTTAGTCTATGGTGCTGTGAGGGCGGTGTCAAGAAAAATAACGCCAGCCCAGGTTTTACCTTTAGTAGATAATGTTTTAAGATGGAGGTCATAAAATCTGATGAAGTTCATCAGTATCCTCATTTTTAAAATAGAGGAGTAACAGCTTTGGATATGAAATCAGATGTGTTTGATGCCGGTTTTCGGGAAATCGTGCCGGAAGGAGCCGTGTTGGACCGGGTGGCGGGAGGTTTTGGTTTTACCGAGGGGCCGGTGTGGCGGGGTGATCACCTGTTGTTTTCGGATATCCCGCGCAATCGGATCGTGCGTTTGCGCATGCTGCAGGAAGGGCCGGAGGTGACTACTTTCCGCAGCCCGAGCGGCAACCCGAACGGACAGACCCTTGACCGCCAGGGCCGGCTGATCACCTGTGAACATAGCGGGCGCCGGGTTGTGCGTACCGAGATAGACGGCACCATCTCGGTGCTGGCCGAATTTTACCAGGAGAAAAGGTTAAATAGTCCCAATGATATCGTGGTTCACTCCGACGGCAGTGTCTATTTTAGTGACCCTACCTTTGGCCTTGGCCATCTGCCGCGCTGGCAGGAACTTGGTTTTAAAGGGGTCTACCGGATATCGCCGCGGGGAGAACTCACCTTATTAGTTGATGATTTTGATATGCCCAATGGGTTGGCTTTCTCCCCGGACGAAAGTATCTTATACATAAACGATACCTTCCGGGGCCATATCCGTGCTTTCGAAGTTGGCAAGGACGGCAGCGTCGGTAAAGGACGGATTTTCACGGAACTAAAAGGTGATGGGCCAGGAGCGCCGGATGGAATGCGGGTTGATTGGGAGGGTAATGTTTACTGTACCGGGCCGGGAGGAATATGGATGATGAACAGCAGCGGCGAAACGCTGGGACGGATCAGGCTTCCGGAAACTCCGGCGAACCTGGCCTTTGGCGATGCTGATTACAAAACGATATTTATCACAGCCCAGACCAGCATTTACCGGGTAAAGCTGAAAGTACCAGGTATTGCTCCGAAACCGGGGGGTGGAGTGGTGATGGGGGTGGCTGATTTGACTCCGCAGTAATACTACTTTCCAACCGGTACTTTTTGACTATAATAAACTTGGGATGATATAAATTAGTCTTGTACCAAGCAACAAAATAAAAGTGAATCTCCGAGCAGTTGAACCTAAAGAGACGGCCATGGGCAGCTGCCATCTGGTGTGAGGGGAAACACTCATGCCTCCCATTACGGAAAGGAGAGTGAATAATGGATGTAAAATCCAATGCACCTCCTGAGGTGCATTTCTTTTTTTCAGGGATAATAAAATAAAGGAGAGAGGAATGAGAAAAATACTCAGCTTGGTTTGTATTCTGGCCAGCCTGGTGATTCTGGCCAGTACCTTCGCCTGTTCCAGCGGAGTAGGTGTTTTGAAAGCCCAGGAACGGTTGAAGGTGGCGACCACCAGCAGCCTCTATGACACAGGTTTATGGGCGCTGCTGGAACCTAAATTTGAAGACAAGTATGACGTAGAACTGGATGTCCTGTATGCGAATACGGGAATCGCCATCGAGTACGGTAAGCGCGGTGATGTGGACGTAATTGCGGTACATGATAAAGCCCGGGAATTAACTTTCATCGAAGAGGGATATGGAACTACACGGAACGTTTTTGCTTACAACTACTTTGTGATTGCCGGGCCGGAAAGCGATCCGCTGGGACTCAAGGGAATGAGCCCCGAAGATGCTTTTAAGAAACTGGCAGACAGCAAGACCACAAAATTTGTTTCCCGAGGCGATGATTCGGGGACCCACAGCAAGGAAAAAGCCATCTGGAAAGCAGCCGGTTTCGTGTATGACGATATCAAGAAATCCGGTGATTGGTACGTTGAAGCGGGGCGAGGAATGGGACCAACGCTGGTTATGGCTGGAGAACTACAGGCATATACCCTATCCGACATCGGAACCTTTCTGGCTTATAAGAGTGATACCAAACTGGTACCGATCGTGGAAAAGGGCAGTATCATGCTTAATGTTTATTCTGTGATCCCGATAAATCCCCAGAAAATCACTTCGGTAAAGAGTGAACTCGCGCAGAAGCTGGCGGATTTTATGGTTTCTGACGAAGTGCAGAAAATGATCGGCGATTATGGTGTCAAAGACTACGGCCGGTCATTGTTTACTCCGTGTGCGGGCAACGAACCTTCTTCATAATAAGTTCCTGGGAGCGCCCTCATCCCGCATGAGGACGCTCTCTACTAGTGGCAAATATCGATGAGCGAGATATGGCAGGGGCTGGTTAGGGCAGGCGAATTAATCATCACCCTGGATCCCGAGGTGATGAGTATTACCCTGCGTTCACTGGTGATATCGTTAAGTGCCTGTCTTATTGCGACAATACTGGCTGTTCCCCTGGGCGGTTTGATCCATTTTGCGAATTTCCATGGTAAACGATTCTTGATCAGCACCATCCAGACTTTTTTCAGTTTACCCACGGTACTGGTAGGATTGTTGATCTTCCTCTTCTTTTCCTCTTCCGGGCCGCTGGGGGTGTTTCGCCTGATGTTTACCCCGGAAATCATGGTGATCGGCCAGATCGTACTGGTTCTGCCCTTAATGGTAGGACTGATCATCTCGGCACTGGCAGGAATAGAACCAGGGATTACTGAAACGGCGGTGGCATTAGGGGCTAACCGTACGCAAACGGGGATACTCCTGATCAGGGAAGCAAGGTTTGGGGTAATGACCTCGGTCATATTGGGTTTCGGCAGAGCTATCTCTGAAGTAGGCTTGGCGATTATGGTAGGTGGCAACATTGCTGGGCAAACCCGGGTGCTGACAACCGCGATTTCCTTAGAAACGGGCAGGGGAGATATTGAACTCTCATTAGCTTTAGGGATCATACTTCTCTTGATCGCATTAGTGATTAATTTAGCCCTTAACCGCTTGCAGCAAAGGTAGTATAATGGCATTTATTGAAGTCAAAGAACTGAGCTATATCGCAAAAGAAAAAGTTATCCTTCAGGATATCAATTTAGGTATTGAAAGGGGTGAATTCCTGGTATTGATCGGGCCGACCGGAGCTGGTAAGACTACCCTCATAAAGCTGCTGGACTTTCTGGAAAAACCTTCTACGGGGACGATAACTTATGATTCAGCATTGATAGGGTTATCGGAGAGAGAACGTTTGATTGCCAGGCGGCGTATGGCTTTTGTGCAGCAAAAACCACTGCCTTTTAATATGAATGTTTTTGACAATGTGGCTGCAGGATTGCGCTGGCGCGGCGTCCGGATGGCTGAGATTAAACCAAAAGTCAAGGCGATTTTGGAAAGAGTGGGGTTAGGTGACAAATTACTTCAGAGTGCAAGGACTCTTTCCGGCGGTGAGATGCAGCGGGTAGCTATTGCCCGGTCGATCGTTACTGATCCTGAAGTTCTGTACCTGGACGAACCCACTGCTAACCTTGACCCGGTATCCAGCTTAAAAATCGAGGAAGTCCTGGGACAAATTATAAGAGAATCCCGGACGACGGTAGTCATGTCGACTCATGATATGTCCCAGGGGCAGCGTTTGGCAAAACGGATCGGGGTAATGATTGACGGACACCTACTACAGGTTGGCCAGCCGGCCGCCATTTTCACAAATCCGGAAAGCCAGAAAGTAGCAGAATTCGTAGGTATGGACAATATTTGGCCGGGATTGGTGGAGGATGTGAAGGAGGGAGTGTTATATGTCCGTATAAATGGGCATACTACACAGGTGATCGGAGCATTCCAACCGGGCGAAGCCGTTAATGTATTGATCCGGCCGGAGGAGATCACTCTAACCACATCGCAGACGACATCCAGCGCCCGCAATGTTTTTAAGGGTAAAGTGGTATCGTTGGGATATCAAGGGCCGCTGGTCCGCGTCCGGCTTGATTGTGGTTTTCCGGTCTTATCGTTGATCACCCGCCGTTCCATGGAAGAGATGGGATTAGTCGCGGGCGCTGAACTCTATGCCGGTTTTAAAGCTACCGCAGCAAGGGTCATCAAGCGCTGGTAATCAAGCCTTACGGCTTGCAGCTTCTTGGCCAGTCTCTTACTGGTGCCGGACATTATTTCTGTGGTAGAGTTTATTTATATGGCCGTACAATATGATTCCTGGCACCGTCAGATCAATTACTTGCGTATCTCAATTACTGATCACTGCAATCTGAACTGCGTTTACTGTTCAGAGAAGTCATTTACGCACCTGCCCCGAAATGAAATCCTGACTTATGAAGAGATCCACCGTATTATCACGATTACCGCCGCTATGGGTATCAACAAGGTGCGGCTGACGGGGGGGGAACCGCTGTTAAGGCCGGACTTGCCGCAGTTGGTCAAGATGATTGCGGATACTCCCGGTATCGATGATATTGCCGTAACCACTAACGGCACTTTACTCAGCCAGTTGGCTGCTGAATTGAAAGCGGCTGGACTGCACCGGGTGAATGTCAGCCTGGATACCCTGCGGGCAGACCGTTTTGAGAAAATAACCCGGCATAATAAGTTGGATGATGTGATTGCCGGTATCGAAGAAGCAAACCGTGTTGGCCTGGTGCCGGTCAAGGTAAATATGGTGGTGATGCGGGGTCAAAATGATGATGAAGTAGTGGATTTTGCCCGTAAAACGATATCGGATGGATGGAATGTCCGGTATATCGAAGATATGCCTTTTGGTTGTTCGGCGAATGCCGCCGAAAACATCGTTTCCTCTCACAAGATACAGGAACGCATCAAAATCCTGGGGCCATTGGAGCCCTCAGGAGTCAAAAAAGGAAATGGCCCGGCGAAATATTTCCGCTTTCCGGGGGCCGGCGGCACCGTCGGTTTTATCAGCCCGATTACAGAGCATTTTTGTAACACCTGCAACCGGCTGCGGATCACGGCTGACGGACAGCTAAGGCCGTGTTTACTGGATGATGATGAAATAGACCTGAAGAAAGCTTTACGGAGTGGGGCAAGCGACAGCCAGCTGCGTGGTCTTATCCAACAGGCTATCATTTCAAAAAGAGAGCGTCACCACTTAAATGAAGGTGAGCGGGCTCCGGAAAAACCAATGCGGCAGATCGGGGGTTAATAGGGTGAAAACGAACAGATTGTCACATGTCACTCCCGCCGGCGAAGCGAGAATGGTTGATATCAGCGAGAAAGCAGGAACGCTGCGCATAGCAGTGGCAAGCGGAAAGGTGGTCATGAAGCCGGAGACACTGGAGGCCATCAAATCGGCCAGTTTGAAAAAAGGAGATGTCCTGGCCGCCGCACGGATCGCCGGTATCATGGCAGCCAAGAAAACCCCGGATTTGATTCCACTTTGCCATACGATACTGATAGATGAAGTAACCGTAGATTTTGACCTTTCGGTAAATGATTGTATCGGCATCAGGACCACCGCGAAAAGTACCGGTAAAACCGGCGTGGAAATGGAAGCTCTCGTGGCTGCTTCGGTGGCTGCGTTAACCATCTATGATATGGCCAAGGCCGTGGATAAAGGGATGACCATTACCGGAATTTGCCTGGAAAGCAAGACCGGCGGCAAGAGTGGGCCTTATCTGAGAAAATCTACATAACATTGCGGATACTATAACATCCCGAGTATATTTTTCAACGCCTGCAGGCTTTCGCGTGCTTTTTCCCGGGGGCGCACTTCGATACAGTAGTCGAGCACATCAGCCCGGGCAAACTTTTCCAGATAGTACCCAAAATCAATTTCACCGCTGCCGATAACCCGATGGCCGCGCTGGCGTCCATTGTCGTCAATACGGATATCATGTAGATGTACTTGTTTTACATGTTCGATACTGGAAAGGAAAAAGCGTTCGAAGATGGAGTTATTCCAGGATTTGGGAATATCCCAGCATAATGCTGCTTTGTTATCATCCAGGTAAGACCGCAGCAGCAGCAGGCTGAACTGGTCCAGGGCGTAGTTTTCGATACAAAGAGTAAACCGTCCGGCAGCGAATTCAAGTAGTTGGTCGAGATTTTGTTTTACCACTTCCCGGTAGATTGCCCGGTCTTCTTCAGGAATAGTCATTTCACGTACGGTGTCGGTGGGGAACGATGTCATCTGTCCAATATGGATCGTAACCAGGCGTGCTTTGATCCGTGCCGCAAATTCAAATAGAGCCCGGTAGTAGTTCAGGATGCCTGCCCTCAAAAGCCGGTTGGGTTGAAACAAGGAAGCCGTTTCATCCGGCGCATGTAATGTGATGTACAGATTATTCGCTGCTGTGAAGGAGGCGATTTCCACCACCTTATCGTCTGTCAGCGACTCAAAAGACAGGTGCGGTGTCTCTACCGCCACCTGGATCCCGGCAAAGCCATTATCCCGGGCGTATTCCAGAGCATCTATGATCGAAGCATCGTAGACGGCGTGATAACTTACCCTTTCGAGAATCGGACTATTCATGGTATATCCTCTCGCTTGTAGTATATACCATTTTACTTCGTCTCTTGATCGTTAGAATAGTGTGACGGCGACGGGTTCGCCTTTTTCGAGGGTATGCTGGTTCTCTTTGATTTCAATATAACCATCAGCATTGGCAATGCCGGTGATGGCGCCAGTGTCTTTGAGGGTTAACATTGCTTCGCCCTCGTGGATATTAACAGTATAAAACTGCCGCAGCCCGGGTTTAACTTTAACCGGGTGGGCGAGAGGGAGAGTAATGGCCTTCGCTACTCTCTCTGGCATGCGGGCGATCTTGCGGAGGGCGGGAAGGACGAGGAGATAGGCACTCATGATCGAGGCGGCCGGATATCCTGGCAGCCCAAAAAGAGGGGTGCCTTCGACCACCGCAAATAGAGACGGCTTACCCGGCCTTACTTTCACACCGTGGAAAAGGATCTTCCCCCACCCCTCGACTACTGCCGCGATCAGGTCTCTTTCGCCGACGGAGGTACCCCCGGAAATCACCACCAAATCGTTCCTAATGGCCTCAGCTATGGTGCCCCGGACCACATCAGCCCGGTCGGACATGATATCGAACAGAAATGGTTCACCGCCGTTCGCCTTCACAATGGCGGCGATGGTATAGGCATTAGTGTTGTAAAGCTGCCCTCGGCGCAGTCTTTTACCCAGGGGTTTGATCTCATTTCCAGAAGGTAATATTGCTACCCGGGGCTTTGCATATACTTCGACTTTACTCTTTCCCTGTGACGCCAATACGCCGATGCCGCCGGCAGAAATTAGAGTCCCGGCAGTAAGCGCAACGGTGTTTTCTGCCACGTCTTCTCCCGTCTCTCCCAAATTCTCACCTGGTTTCACCGGCCGGTATACTTTGAGATAATTGCGTTCTATTATAGTGTCTTCCAGCATCACCACCGAATCTGCTCCCCGGGGGATCATCGCCCCGGTGGCGACCTGGATACATCGACCGGGTTTCAGGCCGGTCTGGGGAATATCACCAGCGTAAATGCGGCCGATTATTTCCAGAGTTTGCGGATGAGTAAGGTCACTTTTTAAAGTATCCCGGGACCTCACAGCAAATCCATCGCGCAGCGAACGGAGGTAAGCCGGCACATTTATCGCTGGTTTGAAATCTTGGGCCAATACCCTTCCCAGAGCATTTTCGATCCAAACCTGTTCCACCCGGGCTACCGGTTGCACATGCCGTTCAATGATAGAAATAGCCCTGGTGAAGGGAGTTAAAGTATTCTCCTTCACCGACTGGCTTCCCTTACCATATGTCCAACCTCGGGTAGGATTATTTTTTCAATCGCCAGGGTAACAGCATTCAGGGACCCCGGAAGGCTGATTACTACTTTCCCCTGGATCACCCCGGCCATTGCCCGGCTCATGACACTGGTAGTCCCGATCTCCTGATAAGTCAGATACCGGAATAACTCCCCGAAACCGTCCAGTTTTTTCTCCAGCATGGTCGTGATGGTTTCGATGGTTATGTCGCGATGGCTGGCGCCCGTTCCCCCAGTGGTGATGATGACCTGTAATTCCGGCCGTGCCAGCAGGCCGGTAAAGGTGCGGCGGATCGCCTCCGGGTCGTTCTTGAGCAGGGTATATAAAAGTACCTGGTGTCCGGCTTCAGCCATCCTCGCCTTGAGGAATGTCCCGGATTCATCAGTTGCTTCGGTACGGCTGTCCGAAATCGTAATGACCGCACAAGCAATGTTTTTCGGCGATATTTCTTTATGTTGATGATATCCCATGTGTTTTTCCCCGGATGTTATTTTTTCGCGGGAAGAGAAGCTTCAAGCCTGGGCTTGCACAGGATTTCCTTAACCTTCAAATTAAAGAAATTGGTGGTGTTGACCGGATTCAGAACGACTGCCGTATCAGCGCCACGGCCGGTACCCCCGATACTAATGACTTCCTCATCGGTGCGGACGGCTCCAGCATCCGCAGCCATTAAACTGATTTCACAGACGACTTTCATACCCTGGCCGAAAATACGTAAAACATGAGCAATGGTCTCGCCTAAACCGACCATATTAAAACTCTTGCGCATAGCCCGGTCGATGCTGCCGAAAGCATGTGCTGTGGTGACCATGGCAGCCCCGGCAGCGCTGATGATATTACGGTTCTCTTCAGTTAATAGTTGAACATTAGGTTCCCGGGAGCCCATCACGTGAGTCACAATGATTATTTTAAAGCCCTTCAGCGCTTTCACCGCCTTCACTGCAGTTTCACCCGTTGTGGAAGCGATGATAATCGTCTTTATTCCCAATTCATTTGCTCGTTTCCGGGCAATCTCAAAAACAGCATCGGTATTTTCCAGCCCTGGTTTGTCGAAATAGACTATTTTTCCTTCCATAATTACCTCCCAGCCTGTATTTATATTTTAGATTAATGCTAACCGTGAAATGCGTCAAGCTGAATTATACTCGGTTAACTGTATGCTGTCCTGAAAATAACTTGCTTAATCAGGATTGACATTATGATAGCCATATCATCTGGATTCTGAAGCAAGTTTAAAATTCCAGTTCTAAGGCTGCTTGATCTGGTCGATTAACTTACGAGACAGGGCGCTGGTTGGAGATATCGCACTACTTTATCTATCTGTTTTTACCCATAGCCGATCACCGTTGGTGATAAACTCGATTGTACCGTCACGGTCTGTACGGAAAACATTATCGTTGCCTATTGATTGTTGCAGCCGTTGGTATACCTGGGGATTTGGATGTCCGTAATGGTTATTCTCCCCGACTGAGATAACTACCAAATGGGGGGCAACGACATCAAGGAATTCTTCACTGGTGGACGAGGCTGAACCGTGATGGCCAACCTTCAGAATAGTACTTTTTAAGTTTGTCCGGTTCCTTATCAGTCCTTTTTCAGCATCGATACCCAGGTCGCCGGTCAGCAGGAAACTGATATTACCAGCCTGTAAACGCAAGACTACCGAACGGTTATTGAAATCAATATTGTCCAGTGATGCTGCTTCCCTTGCCGGATTAAGTACAGAGATTTTAACTTCCTTTCCCATTGTGATTTCCTCGCCGGTACAGGCTGGGAGGACATGCACCTGTTTTTCTGCAATAGTCTGCCGCCATTCTTGAAAGAGCGGAGAATCGTTGGTGATGTTATCCGCCAAAAGAGAACCGACGCAGTAACGTTCGATAATTTCAACCAGGCCGCCGAGGTGGTCGGAATCGGGATGGGTAAGTACAACCATATCAATATGGCGGTCCCAAAAGGGCAATTTTTTACTTACAGCAAGCATGGTCTTCTGAGGATCAGGACCTCCGTCGACTAACACTTGCCGGTTGCCCCGTTCGATCAGTATCGCATCGCCCTGACCCACATCAAGGAAGCTGATGTGTACGTGCTGGTCCGGCATCGTCAGGGCGAAAGACCACGCCAGCAGCGCAAGCACAGTCAAGCAGCCAGCGGCCCACTTAAAAGGAACACGGGAGAAAAATTGTTTTATTCGGTTGATGCGCCAGGCTAAGTACCGGGATTTTTTGATAACAAATAATAGTATGATAAGCAAAGCATAATAAACATACATAAACGGAAAGGAAATTCCCTCGATTCGGATTGCAGTACCGGATAACTGAGACAGGTAAGTCACGATCATTATCAGGTATGTCAGCGGCAGCCAGGCAATCCATCCTGCAGCCAGTGCTATGGCTGGTGAGATTAAGCCTAGAACACTGGCAAGCATTGAAAAAACGATTATTGCCGGCATCACAGGCAAAGCAAGAAATGTGGCAGGTGGGCCGGTCCAGGAAAAAATGTTGAAATAATAAGCCACGATAGGCCAGGTGGCGATCATTGCTCCGAGACTGACGCCCGCACTTTCTAAACCACCTTCGAGAATAGAACGGGTCCGCCCTTCAGGAACGACGTGTTCTACTAAATGTATACTGGCTTGATTGATAAGCGGGGTGATAAATATCAACCCGGCCATGGCCAGGAAACTCATTTGAGTCGAGGCATCAAAAAATAACCCGGTATCGATAGTTGTTATGAGCACAGCAGTCAGGAAAAGGGCGATGATACCGCTTTTTTGCCGCCCGAATAATTCGGCGGTTAAAAAGCAGCCAACCATGATAGCTGCCCGTAAAACCGGGGGTTGGAGGCCGGTGAGATAGGAATACAGGAAGATGACAGCAGCTGTCATCCAAATATGGATATAGTACCGGCGGCCAAAAAGCCGGCTGATCCAGGATGAAAGGATCCCGGCAATAATTGTAAGATTTACACCTGATATTGCTAAGAGGTGGGTAGTCCCGGTCAAACAAAAGGCTTGTTCCAGATCTGCCGGGATATTACTACGGACGCCAAGAACTATACCTTGAGCCAGGGCTGCTTGGGGTTCCGGAAGTATCTTTGCCAGGCTGCGATTGAGGGCATGCCTGGTAGTATATAACCAATTAAAAAAAACAGAACCGCCGTGACCG
>CAZSHH010000031.1:0-27178 GCA_964606525.1 uncultured Dehalococcoidales bacterium | reverse complement strand
TCTTGAAAACCGTCGTAGCGCAAGCTACCGTGGGTTCGAATCCCACCCCCTCCGCCAATTTTGAAGCTAAAAGAAGCTAATATCAGAACCCGGTAACCAATACCGGGCTCTGATAAACCTAAGCAACTATAATCCCATGCAAATTATCTGCTACCGGTGATTTGCTTTTTCAGGTCCTGATCAATCCATGTCCAGATCGACCAGTTGCCTTCATTCCAGTAGCCGATGGCAAATTCATTTCGATAGTTTTTCACCCATGGCCACCATAAACGGTAACTCGGAGCTTTGGGATAAGGAATCACCCAGGCTTGATCGAGAACATATTTCATGAGTTCCTTATGTACCTTGTCTGCGGCTCCCTGTCCTTCCGTGGCCACTGATGCCATCATCTTCTTGACCTGTTCTTCAACATAGGCATCGACAACCCGGCCGCCGTTAGAGTTCTGATACCCGTATATATTGCCGCCGACAAAGGCGGTACCGAGTCCACCCATACTTGAATAACAAAGTTCGTCCCAGGACATATTACGCCAGGAGTTGTTCCAGACCGCGTTTTCTTTGGCATCGATGGACAGATCGATGTTTATTTTAGACCACATATCCTTGATCACTGAAAAGTAGTCTGTTTGTGCAGCGGCAGTGCTGCAGATGACGGTCGTCTTGAACCCCTCAGGATACCCCGCCTCGGTGAGCAGTGCTTTCGCCTTTTCCGGATCATAGGTATAGAGTTCTTTCACCGAAGCCGGGCATTCGGGATCATCAAGACCGAGATAGAGGTTGGCATACATTTTGTTGTAAGTGACCGGCCATACGACGATCTCCGCATCTCCGCCGAAAAGATCATTAACCAGGGAGTCCCAATCGATGGCCATACTCATCGCCCGGCGCACACGGATATCTGCGTACTTGGGATTACCAACGTGGAAATGAGTGTTATATCCGCCATCGAAAGTACTTTTACCCGAAATCAATTCCGGGATTTCTGCCAACAACCGGGGCGCCGTTTCCCAGTCAGTGCCGAACTGGTCGATCTTGGCGGTACGGAAAGCTGATTCCATGGTGGAAGCATCAGGGATGATAAGGTACCGGATTTCATCAAGGTAAGGCAGTTGATTTCCTTTACCCGGGCCGACCGAATCCTTCCCCCAATAATCCTTGTTTCTCAGTAATGTTACGGAACTACCGGAAACATAATCGGTCAACATGAACGGCCCGGTACCTTCCGCATACCGCCAGTCTCCCATGTTGCCGTATTTTGCCACTACCTCCGGCGGTACAATGCTGGCAAAATCTCCGAAACGCATGATAGCAGCGGCATGATACTGGGGTTCGACCTGGATTCTCACTACCCATGGTTCCGGACTGGTGATTATGGCTCCGCTTAACCCCACCTGTGTCGCCAGGTAAGACCTTGGTGTGGTTACATATTTCTGGAGAGTGGAAACAACATCATCGACAGTGAGTTCACGGCCGTTGACCAGACGGCTGGCTTCACTATTGGGATTAAGCCACCAGTGAATCCCCTGGCGAATATGCCATACTGAGACCCCTGGTTCCGGAAATTCCCAGCTTTCGGCGATCGCTCCTGTTTTAAATTCCCACCGGTCAAGCCCGCCAATCTCGTAACCTGCCTCATTCGTCCCGGCAGGCCCTTTAGCCCAATCTCCGGTCCAGAGTTCTTCATTGGTCAGGTGCATCGTCGTTGTCGGGTTGGCATGGAAACCGACAAGCTCATCAAAGCCGACGATATCCATGCCGTAACCTTTGACCAGGGTTCCCCCATATCTGGGAACGTCACTTGACGTCGTTGTTTTTGTAGTTGGCGGCTTGGAAGTTGGTGGTACCGAGGTTGTGGCACCGCCTGGAGTTGTCGTGGTTTGTTCTGTGCTGCAAGACAGCGGTAACAATAGTGAAATAGCAATAAGAATAGTTAACCCTAACACACATTTTTTCATAGACACCCCCTCACCCGAATTACAGTACTGACCTAGTTACTTGTCGCTGGCCTGGTTCATCCAGGAAGGAAGATGTAAAGATGGATTTGTTCTTCCAATCACCTCCTTTCCACTATGTCTAATCGAAATGTATTTTAGTCAAGAGATATTTTATCGTCAATTTTCATATGACCTGTATGAATCAGGGTTATCGCTTCCGGAAACAGGTTTCTCTTGAAAGAGAAAATTTATATCTGAACCCTATGCTCCTCGGCTACCCAGGTAATCTCCTGTTTGGCTTTCCCCCACCCTGCTTCCTCGGCGCCGTCCATCATGGGATTGGGTTTTTTCCCCATTTCGGTGCTTCGTTTCTTCTCGATCTCTGCCTGTCTTTTTATACCTTCAGGGGTGGCATAGTTGAGGATATGTTCAAAATTATCTCTTAACGCCTGTTCCGGGTCGGGAAACGGGAGAATGTAAAGCACATCATTCTCAATCCCTTTTTTCAAGAGATGCGCCAATTCCATTGGATCGATGCCCTGGGCATAAAATTTACGCTCAAACTCGATGGTCTTTTGATTCACATTATAACCGGTATTTTGTAAATGCTGCGGCCGGGTAAGGGTAGCTTCAAAAATATTCGACCGGATGCCGACGGGACACAAACAGGAAACACCTATCCCATACGGTTTCAGGGCTAAAAAATAACTCTCCATGAGGTTATTGACCGCCGCTTTCGCCGCCGAATACGGTGCTGTGGTAGCCCCTCCCATGAAACCACCCCAGGAGGAGGTGGCAACGATATGCCCGCCCTGGCCGGCTTTGATCATGCGGGGAACAAAAGTAACCAGGCCGTTGATAACGCCGCCAAGACAAACACCCATTACCCAGTCAAAATCTTCAAAAGTCGAGGCTTCGGCCGGCCCCAACACATTCACCCCTGCGGTATTGATCAGCAGTTGCGGCGGGCTGCCGAATACCCGTTCCACCTCATCAGCCGCCGCTCCATATGCTTTGCGGTCGGTAATATCCAGCTTGACAGCATGGACGACCGCTTGTTTGGACCGGAAATATTGTACGGCTTCATCCAGATGATCCTGGCGGATATCGGCAATGACCACTTTGCAGCCGGCTTCAGAAAATACTTTAGCCTGGCCCAGCCCGGCGCCGGAAGCACCCCCGGTAATAAATGCTACTTTCCCGTCAAAATCTTTCATTTTTCATCCCCCTCATCTCACTCGACATGCAACTACGGTATAGAATATTTTGTCCTCTTATCCATTATAGACTTGACTCAGGATATTAGTATCTCAAAGCCGGTGACCTTTATGAAAAGAATCTTTAAAGTAAAATTATAAAGAAAGCTATAATATCTGGAATTACAGGCTATGGGGGTCGGAGGGGGGGAAGGGTTCCAGGTTGTCCCAACCTAACTCTTTCATAGTTTTCTGGCGAATTTTGGCTAATAGTGCCCATAATTTTATTTGTTCTTCTTTGGTGAGAGCGGACATCATTTTCCTGGTGGATTTATGCAGCGATGACTGGCGGTAAGCTTCCAGGCCTTTTTCCGTAATCTCCACCCAGACCAGGTTTTGCCGCTTCTGGTCTTTTACCCGCCGGATCAGGCCTTTCTTTTCCATGGTTTTAAGCTGTGCTGAAACCGTATGCGGTTCCCAGAACAACTGCCGGGAGATCGCGGTTGGGGAAGCAGCATCTTTGAGCCGGACCACAGTAAACAGGACGATGGCATCATTCATATTGATGCCGTATCTATGCAGTTCTTTTTGCCGGACCCTGGCAAGGGCATGATTTGTCCGGGCAAGGATCTGCCATACTCCATCGCTCAATGTCATGCTGAGACGCGGCTTTTTTACTTTACGGGATACTGCAACCATTTCGGTCGAAATTGTACCATCTGATTAGGTTTAAAGTCTAATTATTTACAAAAAGCAAGGTTGTACAATTCTTCTACCAGGAAAAGAGAACCAGCCTAGCGCATGGAAGACCCCCGGCCTCTTCTTTCGCTTCTCCGGGCCGCCACGATTTTTTCACGGTAAATACGTAATTCTTCTACTGTTGGCGGAAGGGTATCTGCCAGGTCTTCGGCTACTTTTACATCCCAACCCAGTTCCGCTTTAACCTTTTCTAAGGTGATACCGCAGCTTGTGTGGACTGATTTTAAGGTCATTTCACCGTTGTCAAAAGTAAAGGTAGCCAGGTTCGTAATCACGGCGATCGGGCCATTATCCGGCGGCAGGCCAACTTCTTTTCTACGCCCTGGTTTACCATCGAAATAACCCGGACAAGTATTGAAATCTACCTTTTCCGGGAATCTTCGTTTACTCTGCTCAAGGACAATGACCGTCCGCCGGCAGAAACTCATCAGGTCGTTCGCCCCCCCGCTGCCAAACCAGCGGTGTACCGGTTTGTAATAATCGCCCACGACATGATCGTTGACATTTCCGCAGCGGTCAACCTGGCCGCCGCCCATGAAGCCAAGGGTGATGTATCCCGCTTGCGCCAGGCAATTAACGTACGTTAAGCCAGTCAACTGTTCGGCTAATAACTGCGATTCCATGGTATCAGTGGTCCAGGGCGACTGGAACAGGCTGGCCCGGACGATGCCGTTTTCCAGCACGATCGTACAGTTCGGAGCATGCAGGTTCTTGGCTAAGACGGCAGCTTCAATGGGAAATCCCACGCCGGTATAAACGACGTCCGTGTCTTTAACCAGGCGGGCTGCGGAGATGATCATCTGGTCGAATTCATTATAATCGTTTGGCATCTTCTTCCTTCTTTTTCTTCTTCACTCGCCATATTTTCCGGTTACATCCCGGTGATAATGGGCTCGCTGAGCAATGGATTCTTGATCCTGATCTTGTCCAGGAGGTCAGGGTTGTTGATCATTTTCAACTTTTCCAGGTATTCATTCCAGTTTTTAACGTCATATACCATACTTTGAATATACTTTTCCCAGTTGGTTTCGTCCTGCATACCGCCGATCATAACCAGCCCTTCGTCGTAGCAGCCCGCCAGATGCGAAGGATAGGCGCCGAAAGGCTGCTCGACTACGGCACTGACCCTGAAACCGGGGATAATCGTCCGGTTCGGGTCCCGTTGAATCACATCGCTGCTGACGATCTTTTCCGTGGTGATAATGACCCGTTTACTGGCATTGATCCCTTCGAAATCGACGCCCAAAGTACCCCATTTCTGGGCATTTCCTTCGGCATCGCACCGCTGCACATGTATTACCCCGACATCAGGCACTACGGCCCGGACGGTCCCGATCTGCCCACCGGTGAAAGGACATACTACCGACTGGATGTCTTCGTTGTACTTCATCATGTCGGAACCCAAATGGCTCCGGGTGGGCATGAAAGGTACTCCCATGTAGCCGGCCTGCAGAGCCAGGGCGATATCAAAATGAGAATATTCTTTAAATTCTACCTTCACATTGTATTTCGTACGTGCTCTCTGCAGCGGATAGGAACGCTTCTCATCCGTCATCGCATAGGCCGTCAGGACTTTATCCACCAGGCCTTCGCCGACCAGCGGGGCAGTATTGGCAAGGATGGCGATTATGGTCAGATGATTGATCCGCTGACGTACGATCTCGGCGACAGCGGCTGACGGCGAGGCATGAATCGCCCCGCCGATAAAAACCAGGTCGCCCGGCTTGATATTATTTTTGATTGCTTCATCAAGTTTCATCACCTTGTTGCTCATAGATCAACTCCTGAATCATCATTAGTCAGGGAAACTGCATTTTTTAATTGAATAATAAGCTGAATATATTTATTGACAGTATGTGTTGTCCGGTGATAAGATTCCGGTTATTCGTATTTGATATGTAATATACGATAATAGATATCCAGTGTCAATCATCATTATCTCGTTACCATGACGCGGAAGCTGCGAAAAACTATATCTTATCATTTCATTTATCAGGAGGGTATTATATGGTAGAGAAAGTCAAGTGTTTGAACCCGGCCGGAATCGCCAGTCCGGTTAATACATATCCCCTGGCCCCACGGCTTAATACACTCGATGGTAAAAACATCTGTCTCAGTATTTGCGGCGAACCCGATATTACGATCCCACTGGAGAAAAAACTCAAGAGCGATTACCCGCAAGTAAACTGGATGGTAAAAAAAACCTACGGCACCGACCCGGTTGAATTAACCGACGAGGAGATGAAAACAACCGATGCCCTCATCCAGGGAGTAGCCTGGTGAAGCGGTGCAGTATGGAGGCAGTTGCCTTACATTGCAGAACTGGAGAAAGCCGGCATTCCCACCGTCACTATTGATTTTGAAGACCAGGACAATATGATCCATGAAGAAGCATTGATGCGAGGAGTCCCACATGTTCGCTACATCCACGCGTCACGTATCCTTCCCGGCCCGAAAGATGTGGATAACATGATCGAGCCAGTCCTCGATGCTTTAGTCCGCCCATTGACGGCAAAGGAAAAGGCCAGCGGCACCTGGCAGCCGCCGTGGAAGCGGATCATATTCGAAGGTACGATGGATGAGGCAGAAGCTTTCTTCCATCAGACCGAATTTGTACCCCATCCGGTAAATGCCGAGATCGCTAAATATACCGATGGCTTACCGGTCAGAGTACCTACCGAAGAACGGGTGGCTGAAATGCTCAAGGGCACCAGTCACCGTCCCGATGAAATACTAACGTACCAGTCGGATAAGGGACCACGGAAAAAGGGCGATCCGGTATTGTTCCATCCGCGGAACTGGACAGCCACTGTCGAAAAAGTTGCAGCTTGTGCAGTGATGGCCGGATGCAAGCCCGAATATCTCCCTGCAGTACTGGCGATCGCCGAATCAGGTTGTCAAATCGGCAGCACCCACTCCTTTGGGCAATGGCTTTGCATCAGCGGGCCGTATGCGAAAGAGATCGGCATGAACTTTGGCTGTGGTATGCTCGGCCCGGGCAGTGTCCCCAATGCCACGATCGGCCGTACTTACGAAATAATCGCCCGCAATCTGGGCGGTGCCATTCCCGGCGTCAACCGGATGACCAGTATCGGCAGTCCGTTCGAAGGCAGCCGCTGCTGTGCGGAAAATGCGGATGCCTTGCCGCCCGGGTGGAAAGGACTGAATGAAGAACGCGGCTTCCGTAAAGACGAAAGCATCATGATGGTTGTTTCCCATGTAAATGACGGCATCCGCGGCGTCCAGTTCTCTCCCGGCGGGTACCGGGCTTTCCAGAAGAGCGGCCATGGCGGCATTGCCCGGAAACTGGGGGTCAAAGGTATTCCCGGGCCGCATAACTGGTTGGAATACCTGATACCCGAATTCTGGGCTGGACGTGAAGGTCCCAAGACAATCGTCATGGTTCCCGAGATGGCCCGTCATCTTTATGAATATGGCTTCGTATCAAAAGAGGCGGTTTACGAATGGCTCTGGAAGAAAAGTTTCATGCCGGTAAAGCAATACCGCAACTTCTCCTGGGTAGACCTGACGACGAACGGATGGTTAGGCATTGAGCCCACATCCGGAAAACACTGGAAAGAACTTCCCGATGATTATCTCGTCCCGGCAGGAGGGGTCGAACCTTCGAACTTCTGTATAGTCGTCGGCGGGGGCGATGAGGAAGTCAGCCACCAGTTAAGTGGTCACCGTTTCTTCACGGATCCGTTTTATTCCATAGATGCGTGGCGTTAGTTTATTATATTGTAGAAAACTGGAAGTACTGAATTCATACTTTAGAAAGGGGATTAACTAATGGCAGAAAAAGTAAGATGCATCAGTCCTGTGGGAATCGCGAATACCGTCCGGACTTTCCCCCTCGCCCCGCGCCTGGATACTCTTGACGGCAAGAATATCTGCTTAAGTATCTGCGGTGAGCCCGATATCACCATCGCCCTGGAGAAGAAACTCAAGACCGATTATACCAATGTCAATTGGACATTGAAAAAGACCTATAGCCTTTTCCCCATCGGCTTGACCGATGAGGAAATGAAAACTACCGACGCCGTGATCCAGGGGGTCTTGTGGTGAAGTAATGCTGTGTGGGAGCAGTTGCCCTACATCGCAACATTGGAAAAAGCCGGCATTCCTGCGGTCATCATCGATTTCGAAGACCAGGCTAACATGGTACAGCAGACGGCGCTGCGGTCCGGTATCCCCAACGTCCGTTATGTACACGCGTCACGGACCCTCCCCGGCCCGCAAGATGTGGATACATGGATGGACAAGATCATGGATGCTTTGACCATCCCCTTGACGGACAAGGAGAAATCAAGTGGTACCTGGATACCGACCTCGGACGACCGGATAATTTTCGAAGGCACGATGGACGAGGCCGAAAAATTCTTCCATCAGACAGAATATGTCCCCCACCCGGTAAACGCCCCTATCGCCAGGTTTACCGACGGCCTGCCGGTCCGGGTGCCCACGGAAGAGCGGGTGGCCGAAATGCTGAAAGGCACCAGCCATAAACCGGATGAAATCGTAGCTTACCAGTCCGACCGGCGCAACTGGAAGGGACCGGTGAAGAAAGGAGATCCGGTCTTGTTCCATCCCATGAACTGGATGGCCACGGTGGAGAAAGTCGCTGCCTGTGCGGTGATGGCGGGCTGCCAACCGGAACACTTCCCGGCCGTGCTGGCAATCGCCGAATCAACCTGCTATATCGCCAGTACCCATACCTTCGGGCAGTGGCTTTGCGTCAGCGGGCCTTTTGCCAAAGAAGTGGGGATGAACTACGGCTGCGGCATGCTGGGCCCGGGTAACATTGCCAATGCTACTATTGGCCGCACATACGAAATCATGGCCCGGAACCTGGGCGGCGCTATCCCCGGCATCAACCGTATGACCAGCCTCGGCAGCCCATTCGAAGGCAGCCGCTGCTGTGCCGAAAATACCGATGCCCTTCCTCCCGGGTGGCAAGGCCTGAATGAAGAAGGCGGCTACCGCAAGGATGAGAGCGTCATGCTGGTCCATCCGCATGTTAACGACGGCATCAGGGGCATTCAATTCTCCCCCGGCGGCTACCGGGCTTTCCAGAAATCCGGGCACGGCGGCATCGCCCGTAAGCTCGGGGTGAAAGGGATTCCCGGCCCACACAACTGGCTGGAATACCTGATCGACGATTTCTGGGCCGGCCGGGAAGGAGCGAAGACCATTATTATGAATCCGGAGATGGCCCGGCACCTTTATGAATACGGCTTCAAAACCAAGGAAGCGGTATACGAGTGGCTGTATAAGAGAAGTTTCATCCCGCTGTCCCGTTACCGCAACTATTCGTGGGTTGACCTGCACACGAATGGCTGGCTGGGGGTAGAACCCATTTCCGGAAAGCACTGGAAAGAACTTCCAGATGATTACCTGGTGCCTGCCGCCGAGGATCCTTTTGCCTTCTGCATCGTCGTCGGCGGCGGTGATGAAGAAGTCAGTCACCAGTTGAGCTCACACCATCACCTCGGCATCAACCCGTACTACAGTATTGATGCCTGGAGATAAAAAACCGGATAACCAGATAAAAAGAGGAAAAGCAGATGGAAAAAGATAGAAAGTACATATGCCTGAGTCCCGCAGGCAACGAACTCCCGGTGCAAACCTTCCCCCTGGCACCCCGCCTGGATAAACTTGATGGGAAGACAATCCATTTCAGCATCACCGGTGAACCGGATATCACTATTGCCCTGGAGAAAAGGCTCAAGCAGGACTATCCGGGGGTTAACTGGACGACCAAAAAATCCTATACACCGATGCCGGTATATTTAACCGAAGAGGAAATGAAAACCACCGACGCCGTGATACTGGGCGTCTGCTGGTGAAGTGGAGCGGTTTGGGGGCAGTTGCCCTACCTGGCAAAACTGGAAAAAGCCGGCATTCCCACGGTACTGATCGACTTTGAAGACCAGCATGAAATGGTAAAACAGGAAGCCCTGGCTGCCGGAGTGCCCAATATCAGGTTCATCCCCGCTTCGCGTGTCCTCCCCGGCCCCGCCGATGTCGCCGAATGGATCGAGCCCATGCTCAATGAACTGGTGCGGCCGCTTACGAATAAGGAAAAAGAGGCTGGGAGGTATAATCCCCGTCACGAACGGATCCTATTCGAAGGTACATTGATGGAAGCGGAGGAGTTCTACCAACAGACCAGGTTTGTTCCCGGGTCACTCAATGCACCCATCTCGGTATATACAGATGGGCTGCCGATCGTAATTCCGACGGAAGAAAGAGTCATACGGCTGTTGACGGGGACCAGTCACAAACCTGATGAACTGGTATCATATCAATCCGACCGCACGGGGAGTTACGGCGGCCCGAAAAAGAAAGGTGATATCGTCCGTTTCCAACCCCGGGGCTGGACAGCCACGGTAGAGCAAGTCGCCATCAACGCGGTCATGGCCGGATGTAAACCGGAACACCTGCCGGCGGTCCTGGCAATTGCTGAATCTGCTACCCCCTCAGGGACTACGGTATTCAATAACCAATGGGTGGTCATCAGTGGGCCGTTTGTAAAAGAAGCAGGCATGAATTCTGGTATCGGCATGCTCGGCCCGGGGAATCCGGCCAACTCGGCAATCGGCCGCGCTTACCAGTTGATGGCCATCAACCTTGGCGGATCGATCCCCGGGATCAACCGGATGAGCAGCCTGGGCACTCCGATCAACCGCGCCGGTTTATGTTTCGCTGAATGTGCCGAGAAACTCCCGCCGGGATGGGAAGGACTGAATGAACAGTACGGCTACCGTAAAGATGAAAGTGTGGCCATGGTGATGATCGCCGAAGGCGGCCTGATGGGAGCACAGTTTTCCCCCGGCGGTTACCGGGCCCTGCAAAAAAGCGGACACGGCGGTATGGCCCGCAAACTCGGGGTGAAAGGCGTACCGGGGCCGCATAACTGGCTGGACTGGATACTGCCGGATATATGGGCCGGGGAACGGGAAGGTCCGAAAACCTTCGTCATGGCCCATGAGATGGCCAAACATCTATGGGATATTGGCTTCAAGAGTAAGGAATCAGTGCAGGAATATATTTGGAAGAAGAGTTTCGAACCACTGAAAAACTTCCGCAACCGCTCCTGGGTGGACATGACGACGAACGGATGGTTGGGCATCGAGCCGATCTCCGGAAAACACTGGAAAGAACTGCCGGACGACTACATGGTACCGGTAGGCGGCGACCGGCCGGATGAAAATACCATTATCGTATGCGGTTCCGACGAAGAGATTTGCTACCAGTTCCCAGGCAGCTTCCGAGGCATCTGGGCCGCCAACCCGGTCTACAGCATCGACGCCTGGAAATAGTGACCTGGTAGTTAGTGAAAAGGCTTGCTATGGATAATTTTACCAGAAGCTACTCTTATGAAAACTTATATATTAGAAGCCTCCGGTAAATTTCTGCAGCAACATTTTCGGTTATAATAACCATGGTAAATACCCTGAATTCCATGATAGACGGAGGTAACCGGTGAATACCAAAGAACTGGAAGCGAAAGTTAAAGAACTCGAGAAAAAAGTAGCCTCTTTACAGCGGTTGCAGGATATTGAAGATATCAAGAAACTCCAGAAAGCTTATGGGTATTACCTGATGAATTGGCTGCACCAGGAACTGATCGATTGCTTTTCTTCAAGTCCGCAAACTACTCTTGAATGGCCGCAGGGAACGTTCACCGGAGCGGACGGCCCCCGGCGCTTTTTCGGTAATATTAACACTAAAAAAGATCCGGAATTCATGCACCAGATGATGCAGATTTCAGGTATTGTCGATATCGAACCGGACAGTGATCATGCCAAGGGGAGGTGGTGGGGTTTCGGGGCCATGGCTATCCCCGCAGGGTCGATGGAAGTAGCCGGCGGGGAAGGCGTAGACCAGGCCTTCGGCTGCGGTATCTATGAAATGGAATATATCCGGGAAAACGGCGTGTGGAAAATTCTTAAGATAAAGTGGGTGCCGGTTTATAACGGGACACTGGAAGAAGGTTGGGTTAAGCCGATACGCCGGGCAAAAGCCAGGCCTTCAGCCATCAACGATCATGGCTTCCCCGCATCGTGGCATGCGGACGCCGGGCCGGACCCGGTCAATTACAGTTATCCATCGGGCCGTATCTTACCTTTCCATTTCAAACACCCGGTCACCGGTAAGAAAACCAGCGAAGCAAAACGGAACAAATAATTGATTACACCATTACCGGATCATTTCAAATTCGGGAGGGAAATATATGGCGGAGAACCCAATACTGCAGAGAATTGAAAAACTGGAAAACCTTATGAAAAAACAGGATAAGTATATTGCCACTCTTGAAAACAAGTTAGCCCTGCTGGAAGATATTGAAGCTATCAAACGGCTGCAAAAAGCCTATGGATATTATGTCGAACACTGGATGTACGAAGAGATAATCGACTGTTTTTCCGATGGCCCGGGAGTATATTTAAACTGGATCGAAGGCATCTGGAAAGGCAAAGAAGGCGTGCGGCGGTATTTTACCAACGGCGGTAAATCTACACCTACGCCAACTGGTTTTTCACATCAACTAATGCCAACCAGTGGATTGATCACTGTCGCCCCGGACGGCAAGTCGGCCAAAGGCCGGTGGTATGGCTTCGGGGCGATTTTTAATTCCGACCACGGTAAAGTGGAAAAGGGGGAGTTCACCAGCGGCATCTATGAAGTTTGTTATGTAAAAGAATATGGTGCCTGGAGGATACAGTCATACGACTGGATAATCCCGTATGTGGTCAGAATAGACGGAATGTGTGAAGGGCCGGAAATCCGCAGCCGCCGTATCATCAAAGAAGCAAAGGAAAGAAAAAATTTTGTGCCCGAACCGGATAAGCCTCTGGATGAGAAAGACCTGCGTTACGTGTCCGGCTATATATTTCCGTTCCATTATAAGCACCCGGTTACAGGAAAAAGAACGTCTGAAAACAAAAGGAATGCAAAACTTACACCGCTTAAACTGGGAAATGACACGTCATTTTAAAGAGTATAATGAGTCCTGCATAATTACCCTGACCTGAAATACTCTTTTCCCCGTGTGAGAGGTAAACTGAAAACCGTTATTTTAGATAGGATCCGTATTCCCGGGCAGCATCGACCATCGCCCGAAGATTTTCAACCTTAGCGCGGTCGATGCCGGCTGAACCTGGGGCTAAAATATATCCGCCTCCGCTGCCGCAGGTTTCTATCAGATTCCGGCAATAATCCTTAACTTGTGTATATGAGCCGGTGATAAGAAGCGATGAAGGAACATTACCCATAAGGCAACTTTTGCCACCCAATATCTTCTTCGCCTTAACCATATCGGTCTGGTCGAAATACCAGCAGACGGCGCCTTTGGGAAATTCATTGACAGTCTCCAGCCGTGTATTGAAGGAACCTTCGGCAAAACAAAGCGGTAAGATCCCCTCGTGCACCAGGGCCTTCAATATTTTCCGTAAAGAAGGCCAGTAGTAAGTCTCGAACTGTTTCTGAGACATCCAGCCGTCTGCTCCTTTATGGAGGGGAAACATTACTATCTGGTTTCCCGTAGTGTTCACCTGGGTTATTATGGTATTAATGCTGATCTCGGAAAGCATATCCATCGCTTTCAACAGCTTTTTAGGCTGCCGGTACATGTCTTTCATAATACCCTGTGTGCCGCGCAGGGTATCGCCCAGGGTATCGAAAGGAGCTTTTCCGAAAACGAAGGAAAAGCCGGGATACCCCAAAGCTGCCCCACGCTGTGCAAATTCCCCAACCAGCATCATCATGCTGACAAGTTCTTTACCTGCTTCCTGCAGCTTCTGGAAAGCAGCCTGCATTTGCGGCGTAGCCAGCGGAAGAAGGGCTAATCCTGCTACTGATTCGATGACGGTGGTGGCGGAGCCGAACATCCCGATCGGTTCAAAAGCACCAAAGGCACGGGGCAAAAAAGTCCGGATCCAGAAATCAGAAGGATCTCTGATAAAGGCGTCGTATTCGTCGTCTCTCATGTACTCACCTTCGACGAACTGGTATCCTTCGCCGTTTAAAGGCAGTCCATGCCCCGGCCAGGCATATTGTTTATAGTCAAGTATTTTATAGGCTTTAGCCGGGAACATAACCGGAGGGCTGACATACATTTCTAGCTCCGCCGCGTGTTTCCGGTTAAAAGCATCATAAGCCTGGCGCATTTTTTCATAATCATGGATCCCGGTGTTGTAATCAAGAACATATTCGTACATGGGCAGGGCATCGATATTAATCGAAACAGGTACCCGGTCGGGTTCTGCCACGTTGTAGGCATCCAATTGTCTTTTCAGCCTCGTCAGGTAATCTTTCCTGGCATCCGGGTTAACGAATTTGATCGTATCTGCCGAAGCAAGCAAGCGGGCAAACCGGGCCGCTCGTTTTTTAGCAGGTGTTAATTTCTTCCACTCCAGGGTCGTGAAGGGATTTACTTGAGGAATATGTTCATCCACCTTACCTTACCTCCAGGACACCCATATTCAATTCGCTTTTGAATATCAGCATTGCTTTTACGATAATAGTTCTACACCCTGGGCAACCAGCCGTTTCTGCAAAGCTTTTATATCAACTTTACGGGGCAGGACATTACTTTTCACGGATAATGCCGCAGCGGTCCCGGCGGCCTGGCCCATTTGGATGCAGTGTGAGATGATATTGAACATGGAATTAGCAGCCTGGTCGGAGGAGAAACAACGCCCGGCAGCAAGTAATCCTTCCAGTTTCGCAGGGACCAGACAGCGGTAGGGCATGGCAACATTCTCAGGCAATCGGTCGGCAGGCCAGGTAAGAGGAACGCCGCGCGGGAATATCAACACAGTATCGTCGAACATTTTCCCCGCATTTGCGTCATCGCCGGTCAATACATATTCACCAATAAGGCGGCGGCTGCCGCGTGTACCGATCTGAGAAGCACTATCGTAAATATAACTGTTTTCGAAACCCGGTACATTCTTTTTATAGTAAGAATGAAAAGGTATCATCACCTTACGCACATTAGCTTCTACCCAGTTCAGGTCTTCAATATTAAGGCAATTCTTCCCGCGTATGAAGTTGTTAACCCAGAAAACGTCTTTACGTTGTGCGGGTACGGGTGCGATATGGAACCCAGCGATTTTGAAACCCTCACTCCTGATCTTTACCCAATTTTCCGGCTCAACCCGGCGGAAATCGGCCAGTTTATCAAAATCAATGCCTCCGATACGAAAAACCATGGCCATTTCCGAGGTACGGTAACCCTTGTCCAGCGAAGCATCAAATTCAGCGCCGGCAGTGGCGAAAATATCACCGTCACCTGAAGTATCGATGATGACCTTACCCAATACGGCCTGACGGCCGGACTTGCTTTCAAAGATAACGCCTTTGACGGTATTATTTTCCACGACGGCAGTTGTCCCCCAGGAATGGAGAAGGAGCTTTACTCCGGCATCGAGAGCCATCTCGTTCAGAATACATTTAAGGAGCTCGGGATCGATCATCAGGGCATGCCGCCATTCCGGTTCTTTAGTCTTCGAAAGGTCATGAACCCCATTCACCTTATGCAACCTATCGATCCATTCCTGGCTTTGGCCGGGGGACGGATTTATCATCAGCACTAAGCCTCCGGTGGCCATACCTCCCAAATGCCCATACCTTTCGACTAAAATCGTAGATGCGCCTTCGCGTGCTGCGGTGACGGCAGCCGTTACGCCAGCCGGACCGGCTCCGACAACGACAACATCCGCTTCGGCATAGATGTTAATATCCCTTGCGGCTTCGTGAATCGTTTTCGCTGTTACCATCTTCCCCCCCCAAATCATAAATATCCTAATAACGATAGAAAACACTATTACGACAAGAAGGGCGGCTTATAATCAAGACCGAGCAGGGTACGTGCCTGTTGATGCAATTTTCTCAGTAAAGCTTGAAGTTGATGCTCCTCTGTTTTGGAAAGGGCATCAAATATCAAATGGATCGATTTCTCGGTTACGGTATTTTCATATACCTCTTGTCCGTTTTCAGTGATCGCTACATATATTTTCCCGTCACCCGGTTTCCTGAATTTCCTGACCAGGCCTTTCTTCGCCATCCGGGTTACCAGGGCAGATACCGAATTCAATTCTTTAACGGTACCATCGGACAACTGGCCTAAAGACAACTCTCCGTTGCTTCTTACCAGGGTATCCAGGATTTTAACCTGCGGGACACTCATCTGGTACTGTCCCAGTTCCATCTCCACAGCTTTTGATATCAACTCTTTCGTGTTATCAAACAGACCGTAAAGTGCAATTTTGGCATCTTCGATTTTTCGCATGATCGTTTTTCCCCTCATATAGTGATATGCATGTGAATCTTAATACGAATTTCAAGCCGCGTATATTTTTATCACATAGTAATGTCTGTGTCTAATACAGACATTTCATAACACCATTGACAAACCACCCACTCCCATGCTATATAAGTATACCCATATGTATTCTTATAGGAATTCATATATGTATTCTTATAAGATTAATACTCGTTCTGTAATTTGTCAACCGCAGTAAAAATAGCCAGTAAATCACAGTGATTCATCAATAAAGGAGGAAGGAGCAATGGCAGAAGCCAAATACCCCCCCAGTTGGATAGTCGTCGACCATTTCATTCCGGGCTGCACGGAAGAAATGATCGACTGGTGGTGGGTCAATATGGAAAAAGGCTACGAATTATGGTGTCCTGATGAGCATAAGGGTTTTACATGGCAAACTTTGCCACCACTTGGCGGCCATATCGGTGCTGTCCAGATTGCCAAGGAGAGCATCGATTACGGCCCGGTGATGGACTTGCGTATCGAATGGGTGGATCCCAATTTCGGGACTAAAGAACAGAAGGATTTCTGGACCTACAGTCATTTACTCACGGCTGGTTCCAGTGGCGCACAGCCGGGAACAAAACCCTTTGTCATGCTTTCCCACCAGTGGGAGGCCGTCCCCGGGGGGTGCAAGATGCGTTCCTGTATGCACCGGCCCCCTGGTCCTCCCACTGGTGGCCCTCCTGGTGGCGGCCCTCCGGGAGGAGGCCCTCCTCCCGGCCTGCCCATGGATAAGTTACCCCCGCACCCCAGCGGTAAGAAACCTTCGGGTGGCGGCTGGCACGACCACAATATCGCCGAAGTCAGTACTTTCAAGAATTTCCTACCGGCGCTTTGGGGCATCTGGCAAGCGGTCACCGATCCTACCATTAACCGGCAAGCTTCATTAAAGATTCGCAAGGAGGGAGACCGGATCATCTACGTCAAGTAGGAGAGTCCGGTACGGACATGGAAAAAGGATCAAAGAACTGGATCGAAAAAATAAACATTAACTACGACACCTGTAAAAGTTGCAAGACGTGCGTGAATGCTTGTTTCGTTGACGTTCTCCGCTGGGACAGCGAAAACAAAAAGCCGGTCGTCGCCTATCCTGAAGACTGCGTATGGTGCCTGGCTTGTGAGGCTAATTGTCCGGTCAACGCCATCGAAGTGATTCCAAATGTGCCGGCACCGTTACGGTCGTCGTTCTAAAAAGGAGGCCTAAATTGACTAGATTAGAAGAGCTTGGCGAAATCATCTCTACGGATGTGTTGATTATCGGCGGCGGTGTCGGCGGCCTCGCAGCCGCGATCAAAGCGAAAGAAACCGTCCCGGATATCGATGTCCTCATGGTGGAAAAACAGACGGTCGGCTACGCCGGTAAAGCCACCAAAATCGGCGGCATTCTGGCTTTCCTGGGTCCCGGAAACGACGGCAATAAATTCATCGACTTTCAAGTGAGAACCGTCGGTGAATTCCTTAATGACCAGGAAGCTCTGACGAAATATGTTGGCGATACCTTTAACGCCATTGAACAGCTCGAGAAATGGGGCGCCAAGATGGCCAAACGTCCTGATGGACAGAGAGTCATTCTCGGCAGCATGGCCTGGGCGCCGGAGTACTCAAGTACCTTTGTCGATATCGATTTAATGCTTCCGATGCGCTCGGTCGCGAGCAAACTTGGGACCAAGATCATGAACAAGATCCACATCGTGGACCTGCTCAAAAACGACGAACGTGTCATTGGGGCGGTTGGTTTCGATATCACGAGCGGCAAATTCTATATTTTCAAAGCCAAGGCGACCATCCTTGCAAATGGGAGCTGCGGTTACAAAGTGAGGCGGTTCTGGTCAGCGGGTACCGGCGATGGTATCGCTGCCGCTTACCGGGCAGGAGCCCAGATGCGGAACGCGGAATACGGTAACCTCTACGGCCATGTGGTGTACCAGGACTACGATGCCGGCCAGGTGGGACACCAGTTCCTCGTGAACTCACGGGGCGAGAATCTCGAAAAGAAATACATGCCGGATGCCGGTCCGGCGGGCGTTTTCCTACCGGTCAGGATGGCAGTAGGGCTGGAAAAAGAGATTGCCGAGGGTAGAGGGCCAATCCTGTTTTCGCCACCGCCACCGCCGCCGGGAGGCGGGCCACCAAGGGGCATGGGAATGATGGGGGGCGGTCTGCCTAAGCTCGGTAAATGGAATAATCTGATGCGCGAAAAGGAAGAAAAATATGCCGGCTCTCCTCCCTCCGAGCGTTCTATTGCCGTGCCCTTCCACGGGGAGCTCTCTTGCGTGCGCGTGAACAGTGAAATGAAAACCACCCTCGACGGTTTGTGGGCTATTGGCGACACCAGCTATGCCGGTTCGGCAGTCGCTGGAGCGATAGCGTCGCCCCCGGGCGTGACTCCCGGGTCGGGAATCATGTTCGCTGTCGTAAGCGCCGGTTGGGGAGGCCCTTCTGCGGCACGATACGCCGCTTCGGCCTCAGCAGCAGAGCCAGACCCTGCCGTGGTAAAGCAAGCTAAGGATGGCATCATGGCACCGGTCAAGTCGAATAAGCACTATTCACCGGAAGAGGCGATCGCCTCGCTCCAGGATGTCACAGCGCCGATGAAATACAGCCTCAGGCGCAGCAAAGAAAGACTCCAGGAAGGGTTGGATAAAGTCCAGGGAATCAAAGCAAAGCTGCCGGAATTAAAGGCCAAAGATACCCACTACCTGAGCAAATGTCATGAAGTAGTGGCGATGACGACCTGTGCGGAAATGACATTCCGGGCGGCCTTGATGCGGACAGAAAGCCGGGGCTTCCATTTCAGAGAAGATTTCCCCGTACGCGATGACAAGAACTGGCTGAAATGGATAATTATCCAACAGGACAAAAATAACATGGCGGTTCGGACGGAACCCGTGCCGATTAAAAATTATCCGGTAAAACCATAAATGTATAGGGGAGGATCAAATTTTTGAAGAAAATACTATTACTTGTCATCAGTGTCTTAATGGTGGTAAGTCTATTACTCGTTTCATGTGATACTGGAAATCAGCAAACAACGACTACTCCTGCTACTACTATTCCCCCAACCAAGACCACCACGCCGCCAGTCACTACCAAATCCGACCAGCCGCAGTATGGCGGGACGATCTCGATCATATCACCAATGGATATCCTGGGCTTTGATCTATCATCCAGCCCCAACAGTGGAGCGACGATACCTTATACCAACGATACCCTTATCGGCGGTGACTGGAGTAAAGGCCCGGCCGGTACGAATGAGGTCTCTTGGACCACCAACTCCGGTTGGTACGGGATAGATTATGAAGCAGGAAGATTGGCCGAGAGCTGGGAAATTCCCGAATTGGGAACTATGATTTTTCATATCCGGAAAGGTGTTAATTACGCCTTAAATCCCAATAGTGCAGCCAGCCGGTTGATGAACGGCCGGCAGGTGACTGCGGATGACGTGGTATTCACCTTTAAGAGATCCATCACGGAATTCCTGGCTTTTCCTAAAATTTCACAACCTGCCTTAAGTAAAACAGCCACCTTTGAAGCAACGGACCAGTGGACCGTGGTCATGAAGACTCCAGTAGACGCCTGGACCGGCTTTTTAATGTTCGGCTTGGGGATCGGTACTAGAATAATGGCGCCGGAAGTTATTCAAAAATACGGAAATCAGCTGGATTGGCGTAATTCGGCGGGTACTGGGGCTTATATGCTGACCGATTTCGTATCCAATTCTCAGGCAACTTTAGCTAGAAATCCCAACTACTGGGGTAAAGACCCAGTCGGGCCCGGTAAAGGGAATCAGTTGCCCTATGCCGACACACTCAAGATATTAATCATTACTGATGCGTCTACCCAGATGGCAGCGATCAGGGCCGGTAAAGCAGATGTCTACGCTAATGTGACCTGGGATGATGCCTCAAGTATGATGAGCACTAATCCCGACCTTAAATATGTGGAATATACACCGGATCTACCTAATATCATCGGCATGAGAACAGATAAGCCGGAATCTCCTTTCCACGATGTGAAAGTCCGGCAGGCGTTGATGATGGGACTGGACTTCGATGCTCTCAAAGAGTTCTACGGCGGTAAAGCGGAACTAATCAGTTGGCCGATCACGTATCAAAAGGGTAATGCCGACTTAATCGACCCACTGGACAAACAACCGGCCGCGGTACAGAAATTATACAGCCACGATGTTGAAGGCGCTAAACAACTGCTCGCCGATGCCGGTTATGCCAACGGGTTCCAAACTGCCGTTATCACATCCCCGGCGACCGCCTCAGTCGATTTATTATCGGCGATTGCTTCTCAATGGGCAGAAATTAATGTTGATCTGGAAATACAAATTAAAGAAGGCGTCGTTCTATCTAATATTTCCAACAGCCGCGGCTACAACGACATGTTATATGCCATGGCGCTGGGTTGTGCGACTTATGCCAATATGGCTAACTTTAGAGGTCCGAGCATCTTTAACCGGAGTTACTGGAACGACCCCGTCGGAACCGATCCCGTGTGTGAAAAAGCTTACGCAGAAATATCAAAGGACCTGTTAGTGAACGATGCCCGGTCGAGAAAGACATTCCATGACTTGATGCCTTATCTGCTGGAACAGGTCCCGGTGATTGCACCACCAATACCTTTTTCATATAATTTCTGGCAGCCGTGGCTTAAAAATTATCACGGTGAAAGCATGATTGATTACAGCATGGCTTGCCCGATGATCTGGGTTTGGGTCGACCAGGATATGAAAAAATCGATGACTGGGAGATAAAAACCAAAACTTTATTTATAAATTATAACGAAAGGATCCCGCCGGGTAGATTGAGTCATATGATATATACGAAGCTGCTTCCGTCAGTCTCTTTCCCCTGCGTACTGCCTTGCCTCTCCAGGACAGTACTAGAAAAGCAGTTTACCCGGCGGGATTCAACCTGTTAAAGTTAGTATTCAGAGGTACGTGAGGAGGTGAATATTGACCGAACGTTTTAATTTAACTGGAAAAGTTGCTCTCGTTACCGGTGGTTCCGGAGGAATAGGCAAGGCATTAGCCTTAGGCCTTGCAGAGAATGGAGCCGATGTAATTATTGCCAGCCGGGGGCTTGCCAAATTACAGGATGTTGAAAAAGACATCAAGGACAAGGGAAGGAAAGCATTGGCGGTCTCGGCAGACATCACGGACCAGAAATCGGTTGACGATATGCTGGTAAAGATTCAACAAAAATTTACACATATTGATATTTTAGTAAATGCTGCCGGGCTGGCGATCCGTAAGCCTGCTGATAGCTTTCCCATCGACGAATGGCAGCGTGTGATGGATGCCAATGTCCGGGGCACCTGGCTCTGCTGCCAGGCAGTGGGCCGGGTAATGATCAAGCAAAAGAGCGGGAAGATCATCAATATTTCTTCGGTGCGAGGGAGATACGGCCTGCCTTCCGGCTACGCTGCCTACTGTCCGAGTAAAGGAGCGGTGGATACCCTGACCCGTACCCTCGCCTGTGAATGGGCCAAGCACAATATCACGGTTAACGCTATTGCCCCGACAGTAGTAGAAACCGAATTAACGAAAGAGCTGCTCGCCGATGTGGAATATGCCAAAACCCTGAAGGCACGCATTCCCATGGGGCGGTGGGCGACTACCGATGATATCGTCGGGCCATGTATCTTTTTTGCTTCGGACGCGGCTAATTTCGTCACGGGGCAAATTTTGTATATCGATGGCGGCGTTACTACATGGTAGTTTTCCGGTAATTGATTATGGAGGAAGATTGTAAATGGCAGAGGTATTAGTTGACCTGAGTCACCCTTTTGGTAACGGTTCACCACTTTGGCCGTATTTTGCTGACGTCAAGATAGAAAGGATGCATTACCACGCGAAATCCGGCGTATTGTCACAGACGGTAACCACGGTTATGCACTGCACCACCCACGCCGACTCGCCCGCCCACGTTTTTGAAGGCGGCCGTTTTACTCATGAAATTCCCCTTACTTGCTATTATGGCGACGCAGTGATCTGGGATATCCCTAAAAAGAAATGGGAACTGATCACGAAGAAAGACCTGGATGCTGCCAATAAAAAACTCCCTCTGAAAGAAGGGGATATTGTCATCGTCCATACCGGCTGGAACAAATACTGGGGCGATAATTCACAGTATTTCAATTATTCGCCAGGTTTAGGGAAAGAAGCCGGGGAGTGGTTTGTTGCCCATAAAGTAAAAGCGGTGGGAGTCGACCAGCAGGCACTGGACCACCCGCTGCATACCGCTATCGGCCCGCACGGTCCCGGCCCACTGCGGAAAGATATTTGCGAAGAATACAAACAGGCTACCGGGCATGAAGTCATCCAGGATTTCCCGGAATGGGAACCGTGTCATAACCTGCTGCTGCGTAATGGCATCCTGGGTTGGGAGAACGTAGGCGGCGATATTGCGAAAGTTGTCGGCAAGCGATGCCGCATCGCCGGCTTCCCTATCCGCTGGTACATGGGTGACGGCTCTATCGTACGCATGGTGGCTTTTATCGACGAAAAAGACCTGAATAAAGTTCCCGACCGTATTTACAAATACGGCACTCAATAAAGAAGGAGAGGGCACAAATGAAGAAGGTTCGCCTGGACCAGGTGAAGCCTTACGAAGCCGCGGGCCATTTTAAAATGACTGCCATGCGGCTGCAAGGTAAGGAAGAGACCGGCATCCAGAAATTCTGGATGGGATTATCCTATTTCCTCCCGGGTGGAGGCGCCGGTTGGGCATACGAGGACTCGCCTACGGAAAAGGTATACCTGGTATTGGACGGAGAACTCACCGTCAAATCCAAGACTGAAGAAATAACCCTCGGCCCGATGGACTCGCTCTACCTGGCTCCCAATGAAGGAAGAGAAATCATAAATAGGACCAACAAACCAGTCACTATGGTGGTAGTGGTCACATACTAAGATTACCGGTTTTTTTCTTCTATCAGGAGCACACGAATGACTGGTAAACCTGAGCTACTTGGAAAACCGCTTCAAGTAGGTAAAATTGTTTTAAAGAATCGGATTGTGATGGCCCCCATGGGCATCATGTTGTGGAGTGTCACCGGGGAAGTCACCCCGACAGGCATCGAATATCATACCGCCCGAGCTAAAGGCGGCGCGGGTTTGATCACGATCGGTATCGTACAGGTCCAGGGGAGTGAGTGGGGGGCATCACTGCGCCTGGATGATGATAAGTACATCACCAGCATCAAGAAGCTGACCACAGCCATTCATGCCCAGAATACACCGGTCATTGCTCAATTGCATCACGGCGGCCCTTCGGCATTTCCGGCAATATCGCCTTCGGGCATCCCTGTATTATCTGCCAACCAGGATATCATCGTCCCCCGGGCAATGACCATCGAAGAGATTGAGGACATGCAGGAGCGGTATATCGCCGCCGCCGTTAGAGCCCAAGCGGCAGGTTTCGACGGTGTTCAACCTCACGGTGTGGCGACCTACCTTTTGCAGCAGTTCTTCTCCCCGAAAACTAACATCAGGAACGATAGATACGGCGGCAATTTAGAAAACCGTATGCGGCTGCAACTGGAAATAGTAAAAGGAATCCGTGATAAATGCGGCGCCGATTTTGTAATTGGATTTGCCCTGGTAGCATCAGATTACGTTCCGGGGGGTATCGTTCTCGAAGAAAGTGTTGTTTTTGGCAAAGCCCTCGAACAAGCAGGAGTCGACTACCTCGATATCCGGGCAGGGACCCATGAAACTTTTGTTGCCTCGGAACAAGGCCGCGGGCATAGTAAATATCAACCGAGAACAGGCATCTGGGAATATGCCGCACCATTTAAGAAGGCCGTGAAAGTTCCGGTATTCTGCTCTGCATCCGGATGCTACGACCCATCTCTCTGGGAAGCTGCACTAAAAGCCAATCAAGCGGATGCAGTCTCCCTGGCTAAGCCGTTTCTTGCCGATGCCGATTTGTCTAAAAAAGTCCTGGAAGGCCGTGATAACGAAGTCCGCCCGTGTGTTATGTGCCTGAATTGTCTTGATTTCTTTGCCCCAGGCAATATGACACCCTGCAGTATCAATCCGGAGACGGCCATGACATCATCTTTCCCGCCTATGCATGGCCCAGCACCGGCCTCAAAACGAGTGGTCGTGATCGGAGGCGGGCCGGCCGGTCTTGAAACCGCCCGGCTGGCGGCTACGAAAGGCCACAAGGTGAAACTTATCGAAAAAGAGAAAGAATTAGGTGGGAATTTGAAAACCGCCGGGCTCTGTACGGGAAATGACCTGCTGGTAAGGCTGCGGGACTGGATGATGGCCGAATGCCGCCAGGCGGGAGTGGAATTCGAACTCGGGAAAACAGCGAACCTCCAATTGATTAAGGAGGCCAAACCCGATGCCGTTATCATTGCTTCGGGAACTACCCGGCCAATCATCCCTCAGATCAAGGGTATCGAACGTATTCACACTGTTACGCCAAAAGAAATACTGGAGGGCAAAGGCTCATCAAGCCAGAATATCGTGGTACTTGGCGGCGGTTTCATTGGCGTTGAAACCGCCATCACGCTGGCACTGAAGGACAACCGTAGAAAGGTGACCGTCATTGAGCCATGGCCGATGCCATCCCTCGGCTATGATATGTCCACCCTGAACCGGACCTACGTCTCATTTGTCATGTTGCCAAAATATAAGGTACATGGGATTGTCGGGCTCAAGATCGACGAATTTGTATCTGGAGAAATATCCGGGACTGACCGCGACGGCAAGAGACAGCGAATCAAGGCGGATACGGTAGTACTGGCCCTGGGTTCACATCCCGACATGACGCTCTATGAATCGCTCCGTTGCGGAAATTGGGAACTATTCTCAATCGGAGATTGTGTTAAAGCCCGGAATATGTCCAGCGCGATTTCCGACGCAGCACAATTGGTCAGACAACTGTAAAAATCATGGAGTAACCGGATGAAAATGAAAGTCAGCGGACTGCAGCACGTTGAGCTGATCGGCGGTGTCACGCAGCTTGTTGAGACCGATGGCTATCTGGTCATGAATATAAAACTGGAAAGTCCGGTCGGTTGGTCGGCTACCGCGGCTTTAACCCACAGTGATCTAATGAAATTGTTTAAGTTCCTATTCAAGCCGTCGGTGCTTCGCTATATTTGTTTTGGTTTTGGCAAACCCCATAGTTAATTTACCATATAAAACTGATAAATCTAGCCTTCGAAGGGTGAATAACAAATCATGGACATAACTAAAGAACAACCTATCTGGAAACCGGCTCCCGAAAGGAAAAAAACAGCGAATATCACCAGGTTTATCGAACAGGTCAACGAACGGCACAAGCAGTATATCGTTCCCTACCCTGAGCTGCAGGAATGGACGGTAAACAACCTCCCTGATTTTTGGGCCCTCATGTGGGAATTCGGCGGTGTTAAAGCTTCGAAACCTTATCAAACACCGGTCGCCGATGCTAATGATATGCTCCAGGCAAAATGGTTTCCCGGTGCCCGGCTTAATTTTGCCGAGAACTTGTTAAGATACCGTGATAACCGCACCGCTCTGGTTTCCAGAGGAGAGCATACTGAGACCAGGCGGTTGACATACGCACAACTCTATGAGCAGGTCGCCCGTTTAACAAAAGCATTGAAAAAATCAGGAGTCGGCGTAGGAGACCGTGTGGCTGGTTTCATGCCTAATATAACTGAAACCGTGGTCGCTATGCTGGCTTCGACCAGCCTGGGGGCTGTCTGGTCCTCATGTTCTCCCGACTTCGGCCCGAGAGGAATCCTGGACCGTTTTCAACAAATCGCACCCAAAGTCCTGTTCACTGCTGACGGTTATTCTTATAACGGGAAGATTTTCGATTCGCTGGAGCGTGTGGCTGCCGTGCTTCCCGAAATCCCTTCGGTCGAGAAGGTTATCGTCGTTCCCTATGTCGGTATCCAGAACAACATGCCTCCGAAATCAATCGACTACAACGATTTCACATCCGGGGAGATTGCGGATGAAATTGAATTCGCCCAGCTGCCTTTCGACCACCCGATATATATCGTTTTCTCTTCCGGTACAACCGATAAACCGAAATGCATCGTACACCGGGCTGGTGGCATTCTGATACAACATCTCAAAGAACTGGTATTAAATACCGACATGAAAAGAGAGGATACGATCTTCTATTTCACAACCTGTGGTTGGGTGATGTGGAACTGGCTGGTAAGTTCATTATCGCAAGGGGTAACCGTCGTTCTCTACGATGGTTCACCCTTTTATCCCGGTAATGAGGCTATGTTCAATATCGTTCAGGATGAAAAGGCAACTTTGTTCGGTATCAGCCCAAGGTACCTGGCCGCAGTCGAGAAAGCCAGTGTAAAACCATCTGTAAGTCATGATCTGAGCCGTCTTAAGACCATGATTACCACGGGATCACCGCTTAATATCGAGAACTATAAATATGTTTACCGGGATATCAAACCGGAAGTCTTTTTAAACAATATATCAGGGGGTACTGAAGCTATCGCCTGCTTCGGCATCGGTAATCCTATCAGTCCCATTTACGCCGGAGAAATGCAGGGGCTCGGCCTGGGGATGAAGGTAAATGTTTTCGATATGGGCGGCCGCCCCCTGGTTAACCAGGAGGGTGAACTGGTATGTACCGCCCCCTTCCCTTCTATGCCACTCCGTTTTTGGAACGACGAAAACAACCAGAGATATCGCAGTACCTATTTCGACATGTACCCGAATGTGTGGCGGCATGGTGATTTCGCCAGGATAACGGAAAGAAGCGGCCTGATCATCAGCGGACGGTCTGATGCTACGCTTAAGCCGGGGGGTGTCAGGATCGGCACTGCCGAGATCTACCGGCAGGTGGAGACCGTGCCCGAAGTCCAGGACAGCGTTGTCATCGGCCAGGACTGGGAAGACGACGTGAGGATTATTCTGTTCATAAAATTGGCCCCCGGGACATCATTCAAAGATAATCTCATACAAA
>CAZSHH010000030.1:0-27302 GCA_964606525.1 uncultured Dehalococcoidales bacterium | reverse complement strand
GAGCGGTGGATCTGGTGGGGAGGAGTTAGGGGATTCTAACGGGATTTATGATTTCAGAAATATGATTTAAGAATGGGGTAACGGGGGAACCAGAGGTCGTTTTCTCCCGTTCGCCCTGAGCCCGTCGAAAAAGATGATTTGAATAGCACCCTCACCTTAATCCTCTCCCATCAAGGGAGAGGAAAATATACGAAAAAATAGGATTCTATTTTTTCAGAAGAGAATCATCCCAGTCTTCTCCTATTAAAGGAGGAAAGAGCTAACCGGAATCGTTAATTTTCTCTCCCCTTGCGGGAGAGATGTAAGTGAGGGGATAAACATTAGCCTTATCCCCAATTCGTTTATTATCATTTTATCCCGGCCGGCACGCCTGGAAGCCGAGGTCGAAAGCCTTGAGGTTGGCCGGGGCGGTTTTCGCCGGGAAACGTGCCTGGATGGCGGCTTTCATGGTCTCGATCTTAACGGGGAGCCGGCCGAGGCCGAACAAAGCCCCCAGCAGGACGATGTTGACCGTCTGGGCGCTGCCCGCCTGCTGAGCGATACCGGCGGCATCCAACTGGTAGACCTTCCCGGAAGCGGCCTTTAGTTTCGCCACGATTTCCGCCAGTTCGGGGTACTTGCTGGCACCGATGGAAACGGTGGGCGGGACGATCTTCCTGGTATTCAGGATAACGTCGCCTGCGGCTGACAGATAGCCGATATTGCGCAGGCCTTCGGCGGGTTCCATGGCCACCAGGACGTCGCCTTTCCCGGCCGGGATGAGCGGGCCTTCGATGCCGTCACCGAGCCTGATCATGCTGACGACGGGGCCGCCGCGGACGGCCATGCCGAGGACCTCGGAGCCGCGCACGCGCAGGCCGTCGTCGACGGCCGATTTGCCCAATAGTTCGGACATCAGGATAACACCCTGCCCCCCCACACCTGTGATCAGGATATTATATTCTTTTACCATCGCTTCACTCTTTCTTTATTGCTTTATAAGGACAGACCTGGGCACAAAGCCCGCAGCCGGTACACTGGGAAACATCGATCACGGCGACTCCGTTCTCCTTGGTAAGGGCGGGGCAGCCGAGCAATTTCATACAGGTGGTGCACTTGGGATTACATTTGGCGGCATCCACCGTGCAGGGGACGATCTTCTCGCCCCGCCGCCGCATCTCCCGCTGGGCTTCCATGGCGCAGAGCATGCGGGAGACGACCAGGGAGGGGCCGTTGAACTTCATGGCGGCCTCGATAGTGGCAATAGCCCGGGACTGGTCGAGGGGGTCGATAACTTCGACGAACTCGACGCCGCAGGCGCGGGCGATATCCTCGATCTTCAGAGAAACAGTAGGGTCGCCCATGGCGGTGCGGCCGGTGCCGGGGTGGGGCTGGAAGCCGGTCATGGCGGTGGCCGAGTTATCGAGGACGAGCATGGTGATCTTCGCTTTATTGAAAACGGCATTGACCAGCGAGGGCAGGCCGGAATGGAAGAAAGTAGAGTCGCCCATGTGGGCGACGACGGGGGCGCCGATGACCCGGGACAGGCCGTTAGCGACGCCGAAAGCGGCGCCCATGCAGAAGGAGGTGTCCACCATTTCCAGCGGCGGATTGACGCCCATGCCGTAGCAGCCGATATCGCCGGGGAAGACAGCTTCGACATCCTGGCCGAGCTCCTTCGCCACGTGCCGGGCAGCCACCTTGATGGCGTAATGGGAAGCCCGGTGGGGGCAACCGGCGCAGAGCACGGGGGGCCGGGCGGGCAGTAGAGGAGCGGCCTCTTCCACGGTGCGGTCGAGGGCCCGGAAGTCGACGGGGAAGGTGGTGCCGGTGAGGGGCACCAGGGCTTCCACCAGCTTACGGGTGGACAACTCGCCGACGACGGGGAGGAGGTCTTTACCATGGATCTTGACGTTGACAGCGGCTTCCTGGGCGAGGACCTTGACGTGGTTCTCGACGAACGGCTCCAGTTCTTCGGCGACGAGGACTTCCCGGGCCGAAGCAAGGAGTTTTTTCACGAGGATTTCGGGGAGGGGATAAGGGGTGCCGATCTTGAGCACGGAAACCTTATCGTCCAGCTTCAGCCAGCGCAGGGCTTCCATGGTGTAGCTGTAGGAGATGCCAGAGGCGATGATGCCCAGGCGGGCGTTGGGAACAAGGTTCAGCTGATTATAGGGCAGGGCATCGGCGGCAGCCTTGATATTGTTAAGGCGCTGGATCATGAGGGGCTTGTTGCGGCGGGCTTCCGCCGGGGTATAGACCAGGCGGAGGCGGTTCTTCACGAAGGCGCCGCGGCGTTTTTCTTTATTGATCTCGCCTAACATCACATCGGCGCGGCCGTGGCCGACGCGGGTGACGGAGCGGACCATGAACATCTGCTTATACTGCTCGGACAACTTAAAGGCATCGGCCATCATGTCCTTGGCTTCCTGAACGGAGGAGGGCTCGAGGACGGGGATGTAGCCCTGCTCGGCGACGAAGCGGTTGTCCTGTTCGTTCTGGGAACTCCAGGCCCAGGGGTCGTCAGCGACGAGGAGAACAAAACCGCCGGTCATTTCGATCTGGTTGGCAATCATGAGAGGGTCGTGGGCGACATTCAAGCCGACATGCTTCATGGTGGTAAGGGCGCGTACGCCGCAGACGGCGGCAGCGAGGGCGGTCTCGAACGCCACTTTCTCATTAACCGACCATTCCACATAGATACCCAGTTCTTTAGCCACAGACGCCAGGGTTTCAGTGATTTCGGAGGAGGGAGTGCCGGGATAAGCGGCGACGACCTGGACGCCGGCCTCAATAGCGCCGCGGGCGATGGCCTCGTTACCGAGTAAAAACGACTTCCGGCCCGGGGCATCAGAAGTAACAGTCAATTCGTTCAAAAGCGGCCTCCTTAGCTGAGCCCTTAAATCTTGAAACTTTCCTTGTAACCGGCGTATTTCTCCCGCAGCCTGGGTTTTTCGATCTTGCCGGTGGGGTTGCGGGGGACCTTATCGAAGATGATGCGGCGGGGCCGCTTGTAGCGGGGCAGGTTATCCTCGCAGAACTTGTTTATTTCCGCTTCGGTAAGGACGGCATCGGGCTTGGGATCGATCACGGCAGCGGCGATCTCGCCCAGGCGGGCATCGGGAATACCGATAACGCCCACGTCATAGACCTTGGGGTGGTTATGCAGGACATTCTCGATCTCAACAGGGTAGATGTTCTCGCCGCCGTAGATGATGACGTCTTTCTTACGGTCGACCAGCCAGATATAGCCGTCCTCATCCTTACGCGCCATATCGCCGGTATAAAGCCAGCCGCCGCGGATGGCCTCGGCGGTCTTTTCCGGGTTCTTATAATATTCCTTCATCACGCCGTCGCCCTTGACGATGAGTTCGCCGACGTCGCCCGGCGCCACATCCTCGCCTTTTTCGTTGACGATGCGGGCGTCCCAGTTGAAGCCGGGTTTGCCGATGGCGCCGGCTTTATGCTGGGCATCGGCAGGAAGGTACACGCAGCCGGGGCCGGTGGCTTCGCTGAGGCCGTAGGTGTTGTGGCAGGGCATATCGGGGAAATAGCGGCGCCATTGGTGGATGAGGGAGACAGGGCAGGGCTGCGCCCCGGTATACATCAAGCGCCAGCGGGATAAATCGTAATCGGACATTTTCAACTCACCCCGGTCGAGGGCGCCGAGGATATCGAGGACCCAGGGCACCAGTAAAAAGGAGACGGTGACCTTTTCCCGGTGGATGGCCTCGAAGATATTACGGGGAGAGATATCGGGCATGATGACGCCGCGAGCGCCGACGATGAGGAAGGCGAGCCAGTGCATCATGACGCCGGTATGGTAGAGGGGGGAGAGGATGAGGAAGGTGTCGTCAATCTTGACCTGCTGGCGGACATATTCATAAACGGCGGCGCTGCCCAGGTTCTTGCGGGTGATGAGGATAGGCTTGGGCGCGCCGGTCGTGCCGGAGGTGAAATAGAGGCTGCTGCCGCCTTCGTCGCTGACTTCGACCTCGACCGGTTTATCCGGAGAATCACGGAGAACGTCCTCGAGGTTGATAGCGCCGGGAGGGGTGTTTTCTCCGGCGAAGATGTATTCCTGGATGGTGGTGAGGCGGGGGCGGGCGGCGGTGACGCGGTCGGTAAATTCCTCGCCGAAAATCATGATCTTCGCCTCGGCAATACCGGCACAATACTCGAGGTCCAGGCTGGTAAAGCGGAAGTTGAGGGGCACCGCCCAGGCCCCGGTGCGGATGATGCCGAAATAGACTATCAGCCAGTCGAGGGAATTCATCATCCAGGTTATCACGCGGTCGCCGCGGTGGACGCCGCGGGCGATGAGGGCGTTGGCGACGCGATTGACGCGGCTGTCGAATTCCTTCCAGGTAACCTCTTTACGGAGGCCGGTACCCAGCCGCAGTTCGACCAGGGCAGAACGGCCGGGGTAATTACGGGCATTCCGGGCCAGCATTTCTGAAATATTAATGTGACACCTCACACACACATAGTTAACAGCATGACAAAAAACGGGATGGTACCGCATAGAGGTACCGGAAAATAATGGTAAAGGCAATGGGGCAAGAAGTCAACCATAAATGGGCGGCAAATTTTACAGCGAATCCATTATTTAAAATATCGAGGCTGAAAGAGGAAAGAAAAGGCACAAGAAGACATCTTGACGGGAGGGGACAAATGAAGTATCTTACGGTCATGTTTTTCCGGTAAAGTACATCCGGCCGGGCCGGAATGTAATTCCGGACAGATTCGTGTCCGAACCATGGCGGAACTAGAGGGACGCCAGGCCGCCGTGGTACGGGTCTCCGGGTATTCCCTGTCCCAACGATTGTTGTCATATCATTTTGTCTAACCGAGGGGGACTATTATGATCAAAGCTGGAAAGCTGGAAAAAATCGTGGGCGCGCGAAATGTCTGCCGCGATCAGGCCGCCCTGGAAGCATACAGCCGGGACATGAGCTTTGTCAGCGGGGCCAGGCCGGAATGTATCGTCAAACCCGGGACGGCAGGAGAAGTCGGCCAAATTGTGAAACTGGCCCGGGAGAGCCAAACACCGCTGGTGCCGGTAAGCTCGGGGCCGCCGCACTTCCGGGGAGATACGGTACCAGGGATGGGAGGGGCGGTGGTGGTAGACCTCAGCGGGATGAAGAAGATCATCCACGTCAACCGGGAAGCACGGGCGTGCATGTTCGAACCGGGGGTGACCTTTGGCGAACTGATCCCAGCAGTAACGAAAGCCGGGCTGCGGCTGAATATGCCACTGCTGCCGCGGGCGGCGAAATCGGTCGTGGGTAGTCTGCTGGAGAGGGAACCGGTAGTGATGCCGCAGTACCACTGGGACATCGCCGATCCCTTGAACAACGTGGAGATATATTACGGCACGGGCGATATGTTCCGGACGGGGGCGGCGGCGGGGCCGGGTACGATCGAAGAGCAGTGGGCGGTAGGCGGAGCGCAGGTGGAGGCGGCGGGGCCGTCGACGGCAAGCTGGTACCGCATTATCCAGGGGGCGCAGGGCACGATGGGCATCGTTACCTGGGCATCAGCCCGCTGTGAAATATTACCCAAGGTGGAAGAAGCCTATTTCGTGGGCTCGGGGAGCCTGGAGAAAATCATCGACCTGATACACTGGCTGGTGAGATTAAGGATCGCCAACGAGTGCTTCGTTCTAAATAACGTCAACCTGGCGGCGATGACCGCAGGGAAGGGCGCATACAGGCAGATCAAAGATGCGCTGCCGCCGTGGATATTGTTTTACAATGCGGCGGGATACGATTACCTGCCGGAGGAACGGGCGGCGGGGCAGGCGGCGGATGCCGCGGATGCCGCCCAGAAACTGGGGCTGGAGCCGGTGAAGGTGCTGGGCGGGGTATCTGCGGCCGACTTTCTGAAGATGGTGCAGCTGCCTTCAGCCGAACCCTATTGGAAGGTACGGCAGAAAGGCGCTTGCGAAGATGTCATGTTCCTCACGATCCACGATAAAGTACCGGGCATTGTCAAGAAGATGAATAAAGAAGTGACCAAAGCCGGATACAATGCCCCGGAAATGGGGGTTTATATCCAACCGCTGGTACAGGGCTCGAACATACATGCCGAGTTCAACCTGTTCTACGATATGGCAGACCGGAAAGAAGCATCCACGGTAAGAGAACTGGCAGTTAATACCGTCGATCCGCTGATGGCCAAGGGGGCTTTCTTCTCCCGTCCTTACGGGGAAAACACCAGCCTCATCATGAATAAAGATGCGGCGACGGCGGCGACGCTGCGTAAAGTGAAAGCGATACTGGACCCGGACAATATCATGAACCCCGGGAAACTGTGTTTCTAACCGGGATGATGGCAAAGAGCCAAGGCGAGATAAGGTCAAGGAGAAGAAACAATGGCGCTAGAAGATTATAGAGATGACATGGAGATATGCCGGCGCTGCTCGGCCTGCAAGTTCATTCCCCTGGAGATGGTTACCGGGTACGACCATGTAAATGTCTGCCCCAGCATCGCCAGGTATAATTTTCATACCTATTCCGGCGGGGGGAGGATGGCGTTCCAGGTGGCGGTACTGGAGGGACGCGTCGATTACACGGACAAGCTCATGGAAGTAGTATATAACTGCCAGATGTGCGGGGCCTGCGATGTGTCCTGCAAGTACGGCATGGACATGGACGTGATCGATGCCATCAACGAGTTCCGCATCAGGTGTGTGGAGGAGGGGCATACGCTGCCGGCATTGGACCGGGCCATCACCAGCCTGCAGAAGCAGAATACGATGATACCGGGGGCGAAAGCGAAGCGGAGTGATTGGGCGGTGGGGCTGGACATCAAGGATTTCACCAAAGAAAAGACCGAGGTGATATACCATGTCGGCTGCCGGACCGCTTACAACAAGGACCTGTGGAAAGTGGCGCGGGCGACTGTTTCGGTGCTGCAGAAAGCCGGCGTAGATTTCGGCATCGGCTGGAATGACGAAGCTTGCTGCGGTGGACGGGCTTACCAGATGGGATATAAAGACGACTATCTGCGGCAGGCCAAACAGAATGCGGCGATGTTCCGTAAAGCCGGGGCGAAGACCATCGTGACCGGCTGTGCCGAGTGCTACCAGGCCTTCAAGGTACTGGGGGACAAGTTCGGACTAATGAAGAATATCGAGATACTGCACACTTCGCAGTACTTCAACCGGATGATCGAAAAGGGCAAACTCAAACTGAAAAAGAAGGTGGCGGCCAGCGTGACCTATCACGATCCCTGTTACCTGGGGCGGCTGGGCGAACCTTACATCCACTGGCAGGGGAAAGAGATACCGGGACACATCCGTATCTTCGACCCGCCCAGGGAATTCCGCCGCGGCAGCTACGGGGTATACCAACCGCCGCGCGACGTGCTGGAGAGCATCCCGGAATTGAAGCTGGTGGAAATGGACCGGCGGAAAGAGTATGCCTGGTGCTGCGGGGCCGGGGGTGGGGTGACGGAGTCTAACCCGGACTATGAGCAGTGGACGGCACAGGAAAGGATCAAAGAAGCCGGAACAACCGGGGCCGAAGCGATCGTAACAGCCTGTCCCGGCTGTGAGAAGAGTTTTACCGAGGCCGTAAAAGCGAGCGGTAGCAGCCTTAAAGTTTACGATATCGCCGAACTGCTGGACAAAGCGGTATAGGAGGAGGCCGACAATGGCTCTGAAGAAAGAAGTATATAAAGTTCTGGAAGACGTAGTAGGGCCGGAGAATATTTCCGCAGACCCGGTGGTCATCGAATCATATCCCATGCCGATCCGGAAAGCGACACTGGCGGAAAAAGACCAGTATTTACCGCGTTTCGAAGCGATTACCCTGCCGGGGAGCACGAAAGAAGTCCAGCAGCTGGTGAAGCTGTGCAACAAATACAGGATACAGTACAAGGCTTCGAGTACGGGTTGGCTGTACTGCGACCCAACGGGGCCGGGCTGTATCAAGATAGATCTGCGGCGGATGAACCGCATCCTGGAAATCAATGAAAAAAGCATGTACGCGGTTGTAGAACCGTACGTGATTTATGCTCAATTGCAGGGCGAATTAATGAAGCGCGGCTTCAACTGCAACGTAACCGGGGCAGGCTCGAACTGCTCGGCACTGCCGATCGCAGCCCATGTCAACCTGGGCCACGTCAGCCAGAGCCAGAGCTACGGCGAACGGAACCAGCTGGGGCTGGAGTGGGTGACGGGGGATGGAGAAATCGTGCGGATGGGGTCATTGGGCTCGCTGGGTGAATGGTTCAGCGGGGATGGCCCGGGGCCGTCGCTGCGGGGCATCATCCGGGGCAATACGGTACCGCTGGGGGGGTTGGGAGTATTCACGGCCGCGGCTCAGAAGATATATCACTGGGCAGGCCCGCCGACTTTCCCCATGGAAGGCATCTCGCCACGCTATGCACCGAGTTACATCCCGGAGCGGTTCATGTGCCGCTACCTGTCTTTTGCCGATATGACGAAGTTCATGGAAGCGGTACAGAAGATCGGCGAAAGTGAAATCGCCTTCGAAGTAATGGGCTTCAACACGGCGATGATCGCTTCCAACGCAGCCACGGACAACGAGGAAGACCTGCGGCTGTACCACGAAATGAATACCCAGGTACAGGGGCCGGGGTTCATCGTGGGCATCATGGGCAATTCTGACCGGGACTTCGAGTTCAAGAAGAAAGTCCTGGCACAAATAATGGAAGAAACCGGGGCGTGGTCGCTGAAGATGATCGAAGACCCGGAGACCGGCCGCGGCTTTGTCTGGCGGTATATCAGGACGGTAGCTTCCATCAGGGAAACACAGCGGGCGACGGGGCTGTGCGGGGGGACGGTGGGGGGCACCGACCTGTTCCCATTGATGACCAAGTACATCCTGCATTCGGAGTATTTGAAGAAGCAGCTGGTGAAGGAAGGGATGCTGCTGGATGATGCCACCTATCCCTTCGTGCAGTCGATCGAGAATGGGCATACCGGCCACGGTGAGATCCTCATCCGATATACACCGATGAGCCCGGACCACGTGGACAAGACACAGGGGTTATTCGACCGGGAAGCCAACAAGCTGGCCATCGAAGGGCATTTCGGCGTGCCGCAGCACGTCTGGAGCGATAAGCTGCACGATATGTACGGGCCGCATACCAACAACTACCACCTGTGGCTGAGGAAGATCAAGAAAACCTTCGACCCCAACCATGCGTCGGAGTCGAGCAACTATATCTCGGTTAAAGAATAAACCAGCTGAGGGACAATTAGAAGGAGAAAGTGATGGATTTCGGTCTGGAAGGCAAGAAAGCAATCGTAACCGGGGCGGGCAGCCCCATCGGCTTCGGGAGAACGATCGCCCTGACCCTGGCAAAAGCCGGCTGCGATGTACTGGCGGCAGACATTGACCTGGAAGGAGCGAGGAATACTGCCAGGGAAATCGAAGCCCTGGGGCGGCAGGCGGCGGCAGTCAGAGCCGATATCGCTAACAATATCGAAGTAAAAGCGATGGCTAAGGCTGCTTTAGACAAGTTCGGCCGGATCGATATCCTGGTAAATAATGCGGGGGCATGCACGCCACCGAAACAGTTTTTGGAGATGACGGAAGCCGAATGCGACTCGGATATCAACATCAACCTCAAGGGGACGATGAACTGCACGCGGGCGGTACTGCCGCAGATGCTGAAGCAGAAATACGGGAAGATCGTGAACATCGCCTCGGGGGCGGCGATCGAGGGTGGGGCAATCACGCCGGTTTACGCTGCAGCTAAAGCCGGGGTAATGGCTTTTACGAAATCGATCGCCAAGGCCACGGCAGCGGAGGGGATCAACGTTAATGCGGTATCCCCCGGGCTGGCTAATACCGGCTTCGCCAGGCAGGCTCCGCCGGGGATGCTGGACAATTTCAAGAAGGGGATACCGCTGGGCCGGTTAACCGAGCCGCAGGATATCGCCAACACCATCGCTTTCCTGGTATCGGACCTGTCAACGGACATCGAAGGGCAGATCATCACCGTCGACGGTGGAATGTTAATGTACTAAGGACGAAAATCAACTAATATCTAATACCTAATATCTAATACCTAATATCGAATATCTAATATCGAATATCGAATATTTAATACATAATTGCAAAATACCACATGTAAGAAAAAAAGAGCAAAGATGGAAGGCCAGGGAAAGGAGGCGAGTTATGTTACTCTCCAATAGAGCAGCAATCATCACGGGGGGAGCCCGGGGAATGGGTAGGGCAATCGCCCGGCGGTACTCCACGGAGGGTTGTGCGGTAGCCATTGCCGATGTCCTCGACAACGATGCCAAAAATACGGTCGACGAGATAAACGGTAAAGGCGGCCAGGCGGTCTATTACCGGACCGATGTGACGAAACTGGACCAGGTGAAAAGCACGGTCGCAAAAGCGATCGAAAAATTTGGCAAGGTGGATATCCTGGTGAACTGTGCCGGGATCGGGACCAAACCGACGACGCTGGAAGAGACGACGGAAGAGGAATGGGACAAGGTCTTTAATGTCAACTGCAAAGGTACCTTTTTCTTCATCCAGGCGGTCGCCCCGCATTTTCAAAAGAATAATTACGGGAAGATCGTGAATGTCGTCTCGGTGGCCGCTTTCGACTACGGTGGGGTCAACTTCCACTATTTTGCTTCCAAGGCAGCCCAGGCCTCGGTGGCGCGAACGGCAGCCGTGGCGCTGGCCCCATACAACGTATGTGTAAATTCCATTCACCCGGGGATGGTATTGACAGATATGTCAGCGGTTTTTTCCGGGCCGGGAGTAAAAGATGTGGCGGCACACCAGCGGGAGATGGCGCAGTCGAATGTGCCCTTCAAACGGCTGGGCACGCCGGAAGATATCGCCGCAGCAGCTTTATTCTTAGCTTCCGAGGAGTCGTCTTATATTACGGGAGACAGCATCTGTGTCAGCGGCGGGTCGGGATTGTTCAAACTGGGACCACCAATCTAAGAAAATTCGAAATCCAAATATCAGATTTCTAAACAATATCGAAACATAAAACACCAAAAATACAAAAGGAGGGCGGTAATAAAACCGCCCTTTCTCATACAGAAAAACTATACGAGAGACCAGTTTACGGTAAAAGATGAACAGTGTAAGATTATGAAACGATAATAACTACTTGATTAATAAGGATAGATACGATGTATTGTAAAAATTGCGGGAAAGAAATAGCTGCCGGGACCAATTACTGCCCATTTTGCGGGGCATCTCAGGGAAATACGGTTGCTGCGGCCGGCGGACGGTCGAAAATCGTGGCCGGGATACTGGGAATACTAGTAGGGGAGTTCGGAGTACACCGCTTCTACCTGGGATATATCGGCATTGGGATTATTCAGATAATCGTAACCATCGTTACCTTCGGTGTGGGCGGCCTGTGGGGATTTATTGAAGGTATCCTGTTGTTAGTGGGTACATTTGACCGGGATGCCGATGGAAAGCCGCTGACGGGTTAGCACAAATATAACGAAAGTAGATAAAGCCGCCTCCCATGAGGCGGCTTTTTTAGCATTTAGATAATTAGCCCCAGAGGTCACGGGCAATATCATCAAGTCCAAGTTCCAGCAGCTTCTTTTTGCTGGGTTTGGTAGTTTTGGGGTCCCAGTCCAGGGCACCCATATTCCAGTAAATCTGGGCTTTCTGGTCGATAGTGACGCCGGCCAGCGGTCCCTCCTTCTGGGGTGGGTCGCCAACGATGCGGGGGTGGGGAGTCCATGAAAATTCACTAATACCCTCACGAAGATTGAAAGCGTGGCGGAGAGCACCGATCCTTTCCCCTGCCTGCAGGATCTCAGATACGGAATAATTCAAGCCGGTAACGGCATTAATGAATTCAGTCAAACGGTCCGGCCCGGCGCCGAAACCAAAACCGATGGCGCACAAACCGCAAGCATTAACAACATGGCCGGCCAGGCCATCGGGGCCGAAGCCCTGGGTGTGGCGGCCGGGGGTGGCGTCCATCTGGTAACGGGCACCGGCACTCATACTGCCGCCTAATTTAGGATCGTGCATACCCAATTCCTGGCCACCGATGTGCACGGCGAATTTTTCCGAACCGCGGCCGATTTTAGCAGCGGCCGCTTTGACCCCATCAGCCAGAATATCGCCCAGGCCTTCCCGCTTTGCCATTTTTTCAGTCATGGCGATCATGGCCTGGTGAGCGCCCCACCTCAATTCTATACCGTCCGTATCTTTTTTAGTGAGGATCCCGTTCTCGAAGAGTTCAATGGCGAAGGCAACAGTACTGCCGGCGGAGATAGTATCCAGGCCGTAGCGGTTGCAGATATCGTTAGCCATGTTGATAGCTTCGGCATTGCTATTGCCACAGTTGGCGCCGAAAGAACCCTGGGTTTCGTATTCCGGGCGGCGGATACCGGCAGGGTATTTATACTCTGTGCCTTCCTTCATAATAGCTTTACAGGCGACCGGGCAGTGCCAGCAGCCGCTCAGTTTCTGGACGCCCTGGGCGACCACTTCCGCTTTAAGACCTTCGACATCCGGGAGGTCGATAAAACCGACGCCGCCCCAGTTGCGGACGGGCGTGTCGCCGCTATGAGCGGAATTGGCGGTTAATGCTGAAGTACCATATTTGTGTAAACCTGCCAGGTTCATGGGGCCGGGGGCGGAGAGCTCCTTGATATGTTGTTTACGGAGGCGTTCGACAGCCGCTTTATCCGCTACCGTTACCGCCTGGTTACCCCGGGCAACGATTGCCTTCAGTTTTTTCGAGCCCATCACGGCACCCAGGCCGGAACGTCCGGCGGCCGAGCCTTTATCGGTCATGATGGAAGCGATAAGCGACAGTTTTTCACCGGAAGGGCCGATACAGGAAACCCGGCTCTGTTTTCCATATTCCGCTTCGAGTGTAGTCTCCGTTTCATAGGCATCTTTGCCCCAGAGGTCACGGGCATCCTTAAGTTCAGTTTTACCTTCGTCAATAAGAAGATAGACTGGTTTTTTAGAGATACCGGTGAAGAAAACGCCGTCAAAACCGGAAAATTTCAGATAAGGGCCAAAGAAACCGCCGGAGTTAGCATCTCCCCAACCACCAGTCAAGGGTGATTTACCGACAGCACAGTAACGGGCGGCAGCGGGGATAAGAGTCCCGGTAACCGGTCCGGTAATCAGGCCGAGAATATTACCCGGCCCCAGGGGATCAGCGCCGGCTTTCATATGGTCATACAGCAGGCGGGAACCGAGGCCGTAGCCGCCGATGTATTTTCGGTAAAATGCGTCATCCGGTTGTTCAACCTGTATTTTACCTGAAGAAAGGTCGACCCACAGCAACTTTCCCATGTAACCTGAAATCATGGAATACTCCTTTTTCATGAAGTGAAACTAATCAATTGTTCTACAGGGATAATTATATAGACAAGCGAATATATGGCAATCATGTCACACACAATTCAAGTCTATAACCGGAGTGAAGGCAAGTCAAGCAATGAATGTTGGTTAGCGTGAGAAATAAAAAATTTGCCGTACCGGTAAAGCGTGTCTATAATATCGGGCATATGAAAGCGGAACGTTATATTGAATACGATCCCTTCGCCTGGCTCTACAACAAACACTGGGGTTATATGTTTACACCAATTGCCATGGCGGCCATTGAAAAACTGGTTATCCCAAATCTTTCACCAGGAGCAGAGGTTCTTGACCTGTGCTGCGGAACCGGGCAAATGACAGGGATGCTACAACAACGAGGCTACCGGGTAACCGGGATCGACGGCTCAGAGAAGATGCTGTCTTATGCCAGGAAGAACGCCCCGGGAGTAATCTTCAAAGTCGACGATGCGCGGTCATTCATGACCGAAACCCATTTTGATGCGGTGGTATGTGTATTCGACAGCTTGAACCATATCATGTCGATCGAAGATTTAGGGGAGGTTTTCAAGTCGGTTTACCGGGCGCTTAAAGCCGGCGGCGTATTTGTTTTCGATATGAACCTGGAAACAGGGTATAAGGAGAGATGGAACGGGATATACGGGATCATTGAGGATGACCATGTTTGTATAATCCGTAACAGTTATGATACAGAAAACCGGACCGGGCTGTTCGAGGCGACGCTTTTTCGGATGGAACAAGGCTGGCAGCGGAATGATTTTACCTTAACACAGCGGTCTTATCCGGAATGGGAGATAATAAACAGTCTGTCCGAAGCTGGTTTCAGCGCTAACGAGGCGTATGAATTTTCCCTGGAACAGGGATTATCCGAGCTGTCTCCCGGCTCGCAGCGAGGTTTTTTCAGGTGTATAAAACAAACTTAAAATGGGGTAAAGGCAGTATTATTACCAGACATCAGTAATAGGCTTTCAGTAAACACTGGCCAGGAATAACAGCGCCGTCCGGACTTTTCTATCACTCTTAAGGAATTCCGCTAAATGATCAAATCTTTGTCTTCCTGGTGTTGTCATAAGTAACAGTACCATAATCTCATCCACACCATACGAATGAGCTATTCCGGCTTGACAGAGCCTGTGCCAGTATGGAATCGTGGGCTATAAAGTATTTACCATATTGGTGCTGGTTGGAGCGATCCTAGCAGCGACATTCTCATCCGTAAACACATTAGTAGACCGGGATCCGAATACTGCCGGCAGCAAGGAAACAGCTTCGGGAAATGCCTGGGAAAACGGAACAACCGCATCCATTTCATCAACTTTTAACGATCCTTTGTATAAAGAACAATGGGCGTTAAGTCATATCAATCTGTCGCAGGATGATACTGGCAAGGGTGGTAAAGGGGTGGTGGTCGCAATCCTTGATACAGGCATCGATGCCGGCCATGAAGAGTTGACCGGGAGAGTAAAAGCCGAGGTCAATTTCACGGACAGCTCCGGGACTGATGATGTAAACGGCCATGGTACCAGTGTAGCGGGAATCATTGCCGCCACGCGGAACAATGGGAAGGGGATTGCCGGCATAGCTCCGGAAGTAGATTTATTGAACATAAAAGTAGCCGATGACCATGGCTTGTGCCAGGCGGAAGATGTGGCAAAAGGCGTATTATGGGCAGTGAACCGAGGAGCGGATATCATCAATATCAGCTTGCAGATAAAAGAACCTTCGAGTCAGCTTGAAAAGGCGATTGCATATGCATGGGACCAGGGGGCGGTAATCGTCGCTGCAGCGGGGAATAATGCCGATTTTACAGTAGTATATCCGGCATGCAATGAAGATGTCATCGCGGTCACGGCGCTCGACCAGGATAATCGACGCGCAGTACTGGCCAATTACGGGGATTGGGTGGATGTGGCGGCACCTGGCTTAGAGATAATTACCACGGCGCCGGGAAATGATTATAGTCTTGAGACAGGCACATCTTTTGCCGCCGCCCATGTCAGCGGACTGGCAGCCTTGTTGTTTAACACAGTACTAGATTTTAACGAAAACGGACAGATGAACGATGAGGTCAGATATTACCTGGAAGAATACTGCCGGGTAATCGATGAAGCCGGTACCGGAAAAGGTATAATCAACGCAGCGGCATCCCTGGCTGCAATATATAACGTTAACCATTAACCCCTTTCCCCAAAACGCATCTAACTCCTTTCTTGGCATGTCATTCCCTTCCATAGTAATGCTTTTTGTTTTTAGTAATAACCAGCTGAACGTGTTAGGATATGAAAACACGAAAAGTAAAGGTAATCAATGATGGTTAAACAGGAATTGTTCGATGAATGGCCGGAAAAATACGAAAACTGGTTCCGGACTCCAGTCGGAGAATTAGTCAGAAAGGTTGAAGGTCAACTTATCGCCGAGATGTTGATGCCGAAACACGCAGAAACGATACTAGACGCGGGGTGTGGTACAGGTATCTTTACCACTGATTTCCTGGCAGCGGGGTGCCAGGTGGTGGGGTTGGATATTTCACGCCCGATGCTGGCGATGGCTGTTCGAAAGGCCGCAGGGCAACCGTTTTCGGTAGTAGAGGGAGATATGCGGCAGCTGCCTTTTAAGGATGGAGTTTTCGATAAAGCGGTGTCGGTCACGGCACTGGAGTTTATCGCCGAAGCAAAAGAAGCTATCGATGAATTATTCCGGATAACGCGGCCGGGAGGGGTGGTGGTGGTGGCAACCTTGAATTGTTTAAGCCCGTGGGCACAAAGGCGGCAGGCAAAAACTCAGAGAGGTCAGCGTCATATCCTGGAGAATGCTTTTTACCGGAGTGGGCAGGAACTGCTGGCTTTCTCAGCCTTTCCCGGTATAACCAGGAGTGTGGTGCACTTCAGTAAGGATGACGAAGCATCTGCGGCGGTAGAGGTGGAGAGGAAAGGAAGAGAACAACATCTGGAGACCGGGGCTTTCGTAGCGGCCAGGTGGGAGAAATAACATCCGCTGAAAGGTAGAAGCCTAACCAAACCGTGGTTATTTCGTTAATAATAACAGTCAAGGTTTAAAAGCGATATTTTCATAATCGTGAAAAGGGGATAATGAGAAATTGTACTATATTCAATCGAAGTCGTGTTGATTTCGCCCAATATTACTTGAGATTGACAGGTAGTAATTCACAGGACTATTATTTAAACGCTATTACAGGTTGTCATAAAGTCTATTGAATGGGGGTAAATAAGATGCGAACAAGGTTCCTTCGTATATTAGGTATCGCAGTGACAATGGCCTTGATTATTGGGCTATTACCGGTAATATCTGTCTCAGCGGCAGTGGGTACAATAAGTGCACTGAATACTACAAGTGGGCCACCGGGTACAAATATTAGTTTTACCGGCAGCGGATTTACTCCAAATTCTTATTTTACAGTATACTTTGGATCACTCCAAACCGCTGCCGGATGGGTAACTTCCGGTGGCGATATGACAGCTTCGTTTATAGTACCTACTTATGCACGTGGCATTTACAATGTGACGGTGTCGACAAACGCTCCGGATACAAGTAATACGCAGCAATTCACGATCATACCAAATATCACTCTTAGTGCTTCAACTGGGGGAGTCGGCGATCAAATTACGGTAAGCGGTACAGGTTTTTCTGCAAGTAATTCAGTATCGGTTTCTTTCGAAACAACCACTCAATTTACAGCCACTACCAATGCTAACGGAACATTCTCTAGTGTTCTAACCATACCAAATACCACGCGTGGTAGTCATACCATTACTGCATATGACGTTGCATCAGGCCTTTCAAGCCCTGCAATGATTACGATTGTATCAAAGGTGATATTGAACCCTACCTCCGTGGCAATCGGAACACAACTTAATATCACAGGAACCGGTTTTGCCACTAACTCTAATATCACTGTTTATTTGGATAACGTTTCAATTTCCAATACGGTGAGTAATACCTACGGCGGCTTTACAATTACTAATTTTACTTTTCCCCCGACAACTTCCGGCAGCCATACGCTCAAAGTACAAGATGGTTCTGCAAATTACGTTACAAATGCGATTACTATCTTAGCGTCGATAACAGTTGATCCAGCAACAGGACCGGTTGGTACCGTGATAAATATAGATGGCAAGGGTTTTAGAGCAAACGAAACAATAAATCTATATATTGATAGTACTAACCTTTCTGTCGCCGGAGTCACAACCAATACTGTTGGATCTTTTTCTACTACAATTACCGTACCAAATATCTCGTCTGGAACACATCAATTAAAAGCAGCTGACAGTATAAACAATGATACGAAAACTTTCGTAGTAACGGCTAGTGCGGCATTATCTCCTAGTTCCGGATACTCCGGGACGAAGATAACCGTCACCGGTAACGGTTTCATAGCCAACCAGACGGCAACAATCACATTTGACAATACACCGGTTGAAACAACATCTATTAGTGCCCAAGGTAGTTTTGAAGTGTCATTCGATGCACCTGTGCGTCAAGCGGGAGTATATAAAGTACGTGCTACCGATGGCACGAATTTTGTGGAAAATAACTTTAACGTGACTACCAGTGTAAAATTAGTCACGAAAAATTCTGCTTCGGCACCAGGTTATGTAGGAGAACCGGTGACGGTGAGTGGCGTGGGATTTAAAGCTGGGGCGAAGATCACCGTTACTTATGACGGTAAAGAAGTTAAGACCGGTACGGTTGGTTCCGATACTAATTTCTCAATTACCTTCAATGCCCCAACCAGTAAGGCTGGCGAACATACTGTTACAATTAGCGACGGGATAGTAATGCTGTCGTTACCGTACTACATGGATGCATCAGCTCCGACATCACCAGTGCTGGTAGAACCCGAAACCGGAACAAGACAGAAAGCTACCGGTACATTTACCTGGATTACTGTATCAGACCCCAGCGGTGTTACATATGAATTACAAGTAGCCAGTGATACATCTTTCTCAGCCACCTCAATAATAGTAGAGAAAAAAGGTTTAAGTGGTGCCGAATACACATTAACCAAAGCAGAAAAACTAAAAAATACTAAAAAAGATGCTCCATATTTCTGGCGGGTAAGAGCGGTTGATGCTGCGGAAAACGCAAGTACCTGGTCTAATATCTGGTCATTCAGCGTGGGTAGTGTAATGCCTGCATGGGCGTTGTGGATCATGATTGGCTTGGGGGCCGTGATCGTCCTGCTCTTTGCTTACTGGCTAGGTCGGCGCACCAGCGGCGGCAGGCGAATCTCAACCAGAATTGTGGACAACGATTAACAAATCAAATGTATTAAAATAGGGAGCCTTTTTAAGGCTCCCTATTCTTTTTTGAGAAATTTTAATAAGTTGGTATCACCGTCTAGGTAGCTGCTTTGAGGATACGGATGACTTTGGTTTGGGCTTTAACCACATCCAGTTGGTCAACTTGGGCAATGGCTGTTTGGAGGTCTCCTTCTTTAGCCAAATGGGTAGTCATGACTATAGGAACATAGTCCTCAGATACCGCTTCTTTCTGTATAACTGCGGCAATGCTAATATTGTGTTTCCAGAAAATATTACAAATTTGAGCCAGTACCCCAGCTTGATCAAGTGCGCTAAACCGTAGATAGAAACGCCGCTGTACCGAATCTGCTGAACCCAGGGGAATGATTTCAGATGAAGTTGGGACAGGCATCGGCCGGCCCTCGTAGATATCCAGTAAATCTTTGATTACCGATTCGGCGGTAGGATAAGCACCGGCACCAGGAGCAACCATTCCAGTCACTACATTCTGATCATCTTCCAGTTCGATTCCATTCATCGGGCCCTGCAAAGAACCGAGAAGAGAACTAACAGGGACCATTGCTGGCCGGACACAAACATTAAATACGCCTTCAGTTTGTTCGATAACGCCGACCAGTTTGACGGCATAACCTAATTCGGCCGCGTACTGAATATCCTGTTGGGTGATATCACGGATACCTTCCAGCGGGAAATTGCCTACAGTGTGATATGAATCACCGATAAGGCCAAGCAAGATTCGTATTTTACTAGCTGTATCCAGGCCGTCAATGTCGTCCGAAGGGTCGAATTCAGCAAAACCTTTAGCTTGAGCTTCTTTTAGAGCGTCGGCGAAGCTTTTTCCCTGTAAACTCATGGTAGATAAAATATAGTTCGAGGTTCCATTCAGGATTGCCTGTATCTTACGGAAGCGACGCCCCATAGCCTTTGCCTGGCGGAATTCATGTATTAGAGAATGGGCACCGACGAAACTGGCACGGAAGCCAATACGGCGCCCCAGGGCGGCTGCTGTTTCGAAAATTTCGCTGCCTTCTTTTGCCAATAGTTTTTTGTTTGCCGTAACAACATCTTTGCCATTCTTCATTGAGGTAAGGAGGACTGTCTTAGCGGGTTCAATCCCACCCATAAGTTCGATAACGATATCTATTTGAGGGTCATCAGTTGCTGCTTTTAAGTCAGGAACCAGCATACCGGAGGGTAGAGTAACTGTCCTTTTCCTATCCAGATCTTTATCAACTACTCTGGTTATTTTCAAACCGGGGATACCCCGATTATAAAGCAGGTCGATAACTCCAGTACCAATAGTACCGAAACCGACGACAGCTACATTCCTGGTTTTTACCTTTCCATCACTGCGATTAATTGAAGATTCAGGTCCAGCCATTTTTTTCTCCTGGTGAATAATTGAGAATCAGATTGTTAGCTATCTTATTACTCGGGCAAATCGGTGTCAACCGAAGCATCCTCCGCCTTATAATGTAGAATGTTTTTTTACGTCTTGATTTAGTGTGTATACAAAGTTATACTAAGGCCAGCGAAGATATTGAGGAGGGATATATGCCGGAGATTCAAATTGGTACCGTAAGTGACTTCTTTGCAAAACCGGTGGTCGCGGGTATCCAACTGACCGCTCCTCTAAAAGCCGGGGACAAAATCCATATCAAGGGACATACCACAGATCTTGAACTCATAGTAACTTCAATGCAGATCAACAACCTGTCAGTCCAGGAGGCGAAAGCCGGTGATGCAGTGGGCATCAAACTCCCGGACCGGGTACGGAAAGGCGACACCGTTCATAAAGTATCCGACTAAAACTATAAAAACCCGTGATAAAAAAATGCCCCCCCAACCGGTTCTGGTACGAAGGAGGCACATAGCAACGGAAAAACCATCACTTCCGCTGAATCAGCAATCGGCAGCGGTATTATTTCATCTTGCGCAACAGATTGGCCATTTCGATGGCGCTGACGGCAGCATCGAAACCTTTATTGCCGGACTTGGTGCCGGCGCGTTCAATTGCCTGCTCCAGGGTGTCGGCAGTAATCACGCCAAAGATGACCGGGATACCGGTGGCTAGACCAACATTTGCAATTCCTTTACTCACTTCGGCGGCGATATACTCGAAGTGAGGCGTCGCACCACGGATAACCGTGCCCAGGCAGATCACAGCATCATATTTTTTACTATGAGCCATCTTCTGAGCGATAAGTGGTATTTCAAAAGAACCGGGAACCCAGGCAATGTCGACATCAGTCTCTTCAACGCCGTGCCGGGCAAGGGCATCATGTGCTCCGCTGAGCAGCTTCCCCGTGATGAATTCATTAAAACGGGCGATAACGATACCTATTTTCAGGCCTTGGCCAAGTAATTCACCTTCAAATATATTACTCATTATGACCTCCTGGAATTAATGATTGATGCTAGTCGGTTTTTTCCGGTAAATCAAGATTATGACCCATTTTATTCTTTTTTGTCTGTAAATAGAAGAGGTTGTGTTTGTTGGGTTTGCAAACAATAGGCAGAGTTTCCACAACTTTCAAGCCATAAGATTCGAGTCCGATACGTTTTTTCGGATTGTTAGTAAGCAGTTTAATATCATGCAGGCCAAGATCAGCCATGATTTGGGCACCGATGCCGTAATCGCGCTGGTCTGCCGGGAAGCCCAGAGATAAGTTGGCTTCTACAGTATCCATGCCTTTTTCCTGAAGGGCATACGCTTTAATTTTGTTATGGAGGCCAATACCCCGGCCTTCCTGGCGCAAGTAAATAATGACCCCGCGTCCCTCCCTGGCGATCATTTCCATAGCTACATCGAGCTGCTCGCCACAGTCGCAGCGCATGCTGTGGAAGACGTCGCCGGTGAGACATTCGCTATGTGCCCGTACCAGCATCGGTTGTTCGGTCGTAACGTCTCCGAGAACCAGGGCGAGATGTTCATAGGGATCGACATCACTTTTATAAGCGATAGCGGTAAATTCCGCATATTGGGTAGGAATTTTAGCCTCCGCTACACGGTGGACGAGTTTTTCATGACGACGGCGGTAAGCAATCAGGTCGGCGACACTGATTATCTTCAGGTCAAACTTCCGGGCGATATTTTCTAACTGGGGAAGACGGGCCATAGTACCGTCTTCATTCATTATTTCACATAAAACGCCAGCAGGAGCCAAACCAGCCAGCCGGGCAAGGTCAACGGTAGCTTCTGTCTGCCCGGCACGAACCAATACACCGCCGTCCTTAGCTCTAAGAGGGAACATGTGTCCCGGCATCAACAGATCGTCGGGTTTCGTTTTGGGGTTGACTAGAGACAGTACTGTACGGGCCCGGTCGGCGGCCGAGATTCCAGTCGTGGTCCCCTCTTTTGCTTCTACCGAGACGGCAAAGGCCGTGGTGAATTTGGAGGTATTATTGGCAACCATCATCGGTACTTTCAATTCATCGAGACGTTGCCCTGTAAGTGGAGCACAGATGAGACCTCGGCCGTATTTCGCCATGAAATTGATAGCTTCAGGGGTCACTTTCTCAGCGGCAATAACCAGGTCGCCTTCATTTTCACGATCCTCGTCATCGACGACGATGACGAATTTCCCAGCTTTGATATCTTCGATTGCTTCTGGAATAGTCGCTAATCCCATATCATTCACCTGTAAATCATTTTAAGGAATATTTTAACAAATAACATCAACCAGTGTATATCCAGTGGTCAGGGACAGGATAGACTAATTTATGCCAAACCCCTGTTCTTTCAGGAAATCCAGGGTGATTCCGGGGCCTTTTACCCTGGTGAAGCGAGCGACATATTTGGCAATAATATCAACTTCCAGGTTTACGATATCACCACGACGCCTTTCCAACAGGTTGGTGTGCTGCCGGCTGAAATTTACGATAGAAACTTGAAAGGAAGAATCGTCACAATCAGCTACGGTAAGACTGATGCCATCGACAGTGATAAATCCTTTTTCCACAATATAATACATCACTTCAGAAGGAGCTTTAAAGCGTATCAACATAGCATCCGCTTCCGGTTTCATATCTTCTACCCGACCGGTAGCATCGATATGTCCCTGAACAAGGTGTCCCCCCACCCAGCCATTTAAAGCGAGGGGGCGTTCCAGGTTAACCCTATCACCGGCGTGAAGCAATCCCAGGTTAGAACGTCGGGCAGTTTCAGGCATCACATCAGCAGAAAACGAGTTGTTGTTCAGGGCAGTGACGGTGAGACAGACACCATTTACAGCTATACTATCACCGAGATTCACCCCGTTAAGTACCCTGATGGCAGAGACGACCAGTTTATTTGAGGCGGCGACAGTGACTTTTCCTACTTCTTCAACGATACCTGTAAACATAATAATAGCCAGATCAAGACTTATTTCTTGCCGATGTAACCGCTGATCATGACATCGTCACCGAATTTTTCGACATTGATACGTTCAAGACGGGAAGCTTCGGCAATTTTTTCTACGCCGTTGCCGGTAACTGCCTGAATAGCATCTTTGCCTCCGATAACCATTGGTGCAAAGAAAGCGACCACTTTATCAACGAGGCTGGCATCGAAAAGAGAACCAATAAGCGTTCCCCCGCCTTCGACAAGAATGCTGGTGATTTCTCGCTTCCCGAGGAATAGCATCACTTCATTCATATTTATCTGACCATGAGGCGCCGGAAATTCGATAACTTCGGCACCTGAGTGAGATAATGCCTGCTTTTGCTCCTTACTAGCTGACTCTCCAATAGCGACAATTACTTTGCCGGGTTCTCCGAAGACTCGGGCATCCGGAGGAGTACGACCAAGCCCGTCAACGATTACACGAATCTGGCGGTTTTTTACCGCACCGCCGATGCCGCCATATCGACAGGTTAAGAACGGATTATCAGCGATGATGGTATTGGCTCCAGCCATGACCACGTCATTGGTATAACGTAAGTAATGTACATATTTGCGGGCTTCTGCTCCGGTAATCCATTTGGAATCGCCGGTTCGTGTAGCAATTTTACCATCCAGACTGGCGGCAAATTTGACAGTTACAAAGGGAGAAAGTGTTTTAAGGTACTTGAGATAAGCTTCGTTGATCGCACGAGCCTCCTCTTCATGGTCGCCGACGCTGGTTTTTATACCTTCCTTTTGCAGGTCTTCTTCACCACGGCCGGCAACAATAGGATTGGGATCAATCATGGCCATATGTACTTCAGCAATACCAGCGGTGATGATCGCTTTAGTACAGGGAGGGGTTCGTCCGTAATGGCAACAAGGTTCGAGACTGACATACATTACAGCACCACGGGCTTTTTCCCCTGCCTGGTTCAAAGCCATGATTTCAGCGTGTGCTGAGCCTGGGGGTTGAGTATAACCCTGACCCACAATCTCGCCATCCTTGACGATGAGAGCACCAACCGCGGGATTAGGGCTAACCTGTCCCAAAGCAAGCCTGGCGAGTGCCAGTGCCTGTCTCATATAGTCCATCACTGCCATTCTAGCATCACGAGGAAAGGAAGTGCAAACAAAACTATTCAGGACAAAGTTTATATGAATAACCGAATTGAATATTAAGTGCTATTGATTGAATGTATATTTGGGTATAAGATATAACAGAATTCAGTATGATATTAACACGTCCGGTGGATAACTAGCCGGATTTGGTTTCATATCTACGAGTTAGTAGAGTCGAGGTTAGTCTCATGAATGATATTGAATTAGTTCATATTGGCTTTAATAACGTGATTGCCATGAACAGGGTAATTGCTATTGTTTCGCCAAGTTCTGCCCCAACCAAACGGACAATCCAAGAAGGTAGAAATAAAGGCTTGCTGATCGATATGACAAACGGGCGTCGCACAAAGGCGGTCATTATTGCCGACAGCGGGCATATCATCCTGGCGGCGCTAGCCCCGGAAACTATTGCCGGAAGATTACAGGCGACACGCGAATTGACTGAGCGTGTGAATGCCTTTAAGATCGAGCCGAGCGATGCGAAAACTATCTCCTGATAGAACCGTGTTGAAAACGGTAAAATCGTTATTTATCATTCTGTCCGGGCCTTCCGGAGTTGGAAAAGACGCCGTATTAGCCAGGATGAAAGAAATGCCGTTGCCGATTCATTATGTCGTGACCATGACGACACGGCCGCGCCGTCCGGCCGAGAAAGACAATATAGACTACCGGTTTGTCTCCCGGGAAGAATTCATAAAACTAAAAGACAATAACGAATTGTTGGAATCGGCAACCGTATACGGAAATTATTACGGGGTCCCGAAGAAAGATGTCACGGACAACCTGGAAGCAGGCCGGGACGTGTTGGTAAAGGTAGATGTGCAAGGAGCAGAGACGATTAAAAAAGCTATGCCGCAAGCAGTTGCTATCTTTCTGTCGCCGCCATCGAAAGAGGAACTATTCACCAGGTTGAAAAAGAGAAGCACTGAGTCTGAAACCGAGATGAAGGTCCGGCTGCAGGCGGCTGAAGATGAATTCAGGAAACTCCCTTCGTTCGACTATGTAGTGGTGAATTACCGGGGAGGAATCGATCGGGCGGTAGCGGCGATCACATCCATAATTACAATCGAAAAATACGGGAGTGCCCGGAAGGGATCAATTTTAGAAGATCAACTTAAAAAACAGGGTTAATAAGTAACCCAGCAATCCACAAATTGGGAAAGTGAGTATCCAGGTCATCACGATTTCCCCAGCCACGCCCCAGCGTACGGCAGAGAAACGACGGGTGGCACCCACGCCCATAATTGCGCTGCTGATAGAATGAGTAGTACTAAGGGGAATACCCAGTGACGATGCGATCAGAATGGAGGTCCCGGAAGCCGCTTGAGAGGCGAAACCGTGGATTGATTCTAATTTAGTCAGCTTGAAACCCATGGTACGAATAATGCGCCAACCGCCGCTGGCGGTACCCAGTCCCATCGTAATCCCGCAAAGCAGTACCACCCATATCGGTACGCTGAAGGTTGTAGTGACGCCGCCCAGAACCAAAGCCAACGCGAACATTCCCATAAATTTCTGGCCGTCGTTACTGCCGTGGGCAAAAGCGAGGTATGCGGAAGAAAATATCTGAAATTTACTAAACAGCCGGCGAACTGTAGATACTTTTACCCGGCGGAGCGCCCAATTTAGAGCGGTCATAAAGACGACACTTAAGATAAAGCCAATAACGGTTGAAAAACCAAGGCCGAGAATTACTTTCAACCATCCCGACCAGAGCAAGACTGACAGTCCCCCCGCGGCGAGTCCAGCGCCGGTAAGGCCGGCAATAAGCTCATGACTTTCGCTGGTAGGTATGCCGAAATAAGCAGCAACAGAGGTCCAGACAATAATGGTTAAAGTCGCAGCTGCGACGACGGTGAGGTCAATCGTTTCAGGGCGTACGATGCCTTTCCCAATCGTACTAGCTACAGCTGCACCGGTAAATACAGCGATCAAAGCACCCAGGATATTAAGCGTAGCGGCCATGATGACAGCCTTACCGGGAGAGAGGTCGCGGGTTGAAACAACGGTGGCGATGGCATTGGGAGCATCGGTCCAGCCATTAACAAATTCAGCGCCCAGAATCAACAATAATACCAGGACCAGTGGGAAGCTGAAGAGGCTTTCAAGCATGCTTGAGAGCGACCCCTTCGAGGGCATTAGCTACGTCTTCACAGCGGTCAGTTGCGGTTTCCATATTTTCATATATCTCACGCCACTTGATGATGTCCTTGATGCTGCTGGTTTTCTCAAAAAGTTCACCGATAGCCGAACGGAAAATCAAGTCGGCAACATTTTCCAGACGGTTGATTTCAACACAGTGTTCCAGAATCGGTTTGGAGTTGTTAGGATGTCTCAGGAAGGGCATGGTCTTTTCCAATTCGATGGCGGATTGGAGAAGAACCCCGGCTAGTTCGCGGGCTTTCTGGCTGGGACGATCAACCTTATAGATATACATATAGTCAGCTGCTGATTGAATGAAGTCAGTAACATCATCGAGGGCATGGGCGACAAGAGCGATATCTTCACGGTCAAGAGGAGTGACGAAAGAGCGGTTTAACTGTTCAATGATTTGATGGGTAATGGAGTCTCCGGCGTGTTCGATTTCGGTAATTTCGGCAACGATAATGTCATTGTTTTCCCAGTGATCGACCAGTTCCTGCAGCTTCTGGGCTGCCTTGACGATATTTCTCGCACTGGCTTCAAAAAGATCAAAGTACCGGTGTTCCCGCGGCATTAGAAACCTAAGCATGGATTGCCCTCCATAGGGAAAGAAAAATGACAGAGGGACTGGTTATTAAAAGACCGGGTGTGTAAAAAAGTGAACTCAACATCAACCCTCAAACAGTTTAGAGGAGACTGAACGGGATGTCAAATATGTTTCGTATCTGCGGCAGTCTGATAAAGAGCGATTGACGGGCATGAAAACTATCTGTTAGAATTCTAGTTACTGCGGGCGGTTAGCTCAGTTGGTTAGAGCATTGCGTTGACATCGCAAAGGTCACTGGTTCGAGTCCAGTATCGCCCACCATACTGCCCAATAGGCAGAACTCCTACCTTCTCCTCGATCAGCCCGTTCATCGGCATCAGGTAGGTCAGTTTGGCCTCGTCTCCTACGACCTCGATCCTCTTGACAAAACTTCGAATGAAGGCCCGTTTCTCGGTCAGTTCGCTCACAGTTAGTAGTTTGCGCAGGTCATTTACGTAGCGGCCCAAGATCTCCGGGCTGGCCAGTTC
>CAZSHH010000029.1:0-28582 GCA_964606525.1 uncultured Dehalococcoidales bacterium | reverse complement strand
ATCCAGGAACTAATTGATCGTACAAACGAAATACGTGTATCTGTCGGTATATCAGGTTTGATAAAAAGAGGCCTTAGTTTCGCCGTCAGCCCCATCTACAAAAGCGAAACTTTCTGGCTAACCGTGAACGGCATCAGTGCTGAATATAAGTCCGAAGCCTCGAAACCACGTATCAGTATGGATAGACTTCAGTTTAAAGTCGTTACTTCCAACGAAGAAGCCGATAAGTTGGAGACTGAAGGTTTATATTTTCGCTCATACCCAACATACTTCAACCACGGCTTGACCTTATATAGAAAGTGGCTTGATCTCGGAGCAATCGCCTGTTGTACCTTCATAGATAAAGAATTCGCGGCGATCAGTTGGATCATCACATCTAAAAAAACGCAGGCAGCAGTGAACGCAGCACCTATCTTCGTAAACTATGCGAATAAAGAAGTATTTCCCAGGAGTGCGTGGTCTAACCCGAAATTCAGGAATTTAGGTATTTATTATCATACCGAACGGTGCCGAAACCAGTACCTTTTGGAAAGAGGTTTTAATATCTATAAGTCTGTTGTCAGTTTTACCAATGTAAGAGGGCGAGGAATTTCGAATGCCGGTGGTTCGAAGATCATTGGAACAGGAAAACTTGCCAGAATCCTGTGGCTAACTACATGGAAGGAAACGAACTTCGTCAGTCCGATTGAATGGTCCCAAGTTGACCAATACTCTCTATTACTTAAAGAGCACCAAATACAATGCAAATATAAAGAAAGTGTGTGGAAGATAAGAAGTAAAATAAAGCAAATTGATTCAGTTTAGGAAAAAGAATCCCCGAGCTTACAGCCGGGGATTTTAGTATGGCAGCTTAGACCACTAATTAGGAATGTTCATCCTGATATGTCTTCAATGGAAATAAACTAGCTCTGCAGATGATATAGGAGAAAAAGCCGCTATAATACTCCAGGCAGAGCAGCAAACCGGGCATCACATGATTAGAACCCTATAAATACACTATAATCGATAATACAGGATAATCTTGTTAGAGCTGACGATCATGAGTGTAGAGTATACTTTAAAGTTACTTTCGAACAGAACGAAAGAAATCTATACACAAAACGGGCCAACGGGTGTACTGGAAACCGGGATCCGTTTTTTGTTTAGCCCAATATATAAAAGAGAAAATTTTTGGCTGACCGTAATTCACTTAACTGAAGAAAATGAAGCGGAGAAATACTATCCCCGTATCAGCCTGGATAGAGTAACATTCAAGGCTATAACATCAAATGAAGAAGCTGATAATCTGGAGGCCGAGGGTTATAGTTTCCGTAAGACGCCAACTTATTTCAACCATCACCTCACGCTATACAGGAAATGGCTCCATTATGGAGCGGTAGCTTGCTGTACATTTATTGAGAAAGATTTCGCAGCTATCGATTGGGCGATAATCACCCAAGAGACACAGGAGAAAATCGGTGCTCCACCGGTTAAAGTTGATTATGTCAACCACGAAGCATTCTCCAGAGGAGCGTGGGTCAATCCCAAATATAGAGGTGCAAAACTGTGGGTCTATACGGCATGGCAACGTAATCAATTTTTGTTGGCTAACAATTTCACGATCAAGCGGGGAGTGGTAGATTATACAAATAATCCGGGGAAAGGCATCTCTGAAGCCAGCGGACATAAAATCTGCGGAACCGGGCGCCGTACCAGAATTCTATGGCGGACAACCTGGGAAGAACACCATTTTACCCAACCAATCTTGTGGTCGGAAATCGGGAAATTCACTGTTAAGTAAATAATATCCAGTGCTTATGAATCAGATTACTGCAGTTAGCTTGATCTCGATAAACTATAATTCATAAGATCATTCAGCTAAATTACCATTAAAGTTTCCTGATCATAGCAGAGCCCCCGGTATCAGGCAACTCTATTATTCTCTCACATTTATCGGTCAGGAACTCGTTGGATGCTCTTAATACATGATCCACCTCGAAGTTATAGTTATGGACGAAAATATAGCCGCCTTTACTCAACCTCGGATAAAAGAATTTCCATCCTTCAAGCATCGCCTCATAGTCATTCATATCAAGGTGGACAAAGGCAAACTGATGATGCTCCAAGCCAATGGAAGTTCCGGGGAAGAGTCCTTTCCGAATGGTAATATTACGTGAATCGCCAATTGTCTTTAGAACTACTTCAACTGAAGTATCGCCGAAATGTGGGCCCCGGTTTTCAAAACCTTCAAATGTATCGAACAAATATAAGACTCTATCCGGGGCAAACATATGGATAAACCTGGCAGAATCGCCTCTCCATACCCCTGCTTCTGCCAGGTCACCAGCAATATTTTCCCGTAATATTCGCTGAATGGCCAGCCCAAATGCCGCAAAGCGAAAATAATCCTGCGAATGTTTGATCTGGGCAAATTGATCCGGCGGCAACGTTGGAGAATTCATCATCGGAACACTAATGTATCTCAATCGATTCCTAAACCAGGGAAATAGCTGTTTTAGAAACGTCCAGACACCCTGACGCCTGATTGCCCGATATCCTCTGGTAAATATTGATCCATTCATATTCATTTCACTCTGTATTGTTTTATTCCAATACTGACTTCCGGAATTTTCTCTATTTTTTACTTCTTTTAAACTTTAAAATCAAGTATATACTATTGATGATTGAATAATACTATTTATTACATCATTTCAAACCTGCTAATATTACCAGAGGTAGAACGAGCATAATCAACGAAGAATTGGATACAAGTAATACTTCTCATAATTGACACGAATAATCGTCAAGTTGTTTTGATTACCGATGGAAAACAGGTACTTTAGAATCGACTACCCAGTAATTACAGAATGCTATAAAATAGCGTAAATACCTGGAGGGCGCATTTTGAAGAAGACAGAAACCACCGGGAAAGTACAAACGGTACTCGGAATGATTAACGGAGAACAACTTGGTATCACCAGTGCCCACGAACACGTCATCTGGGATATGTCTACCTATTTCGTAGAACCGGAAGCGGCTGGCGACAGGGGACTGGCACGCCAACCGGTCAACATAGAAAATCTACACCTGATACGGGCCAGGCCGCATATCAACATAGATAATATGATCCAGACCGATGAACAACTGGCGGTCAAGGAATTGATGCACTTCCGTTTGGCGGGAGGAGGAACGATAGTTGAACTCAGCCAGAAGGGCCTGGCACGTGATCCCCTCGCCCTGGCACGTATCTCGAGGGCAACCGGGTTAAATATCGTCATGGGCAGCGGCTACTATGTAGCTTCTTCACATCCGGTTGATTTGAAAAAGAAAACAGAAGAAGAGATCGCCGATGAAATTGTCCGTGATATCACCTCAGGGGTTGGCGATACAGGCATCAAGTCCGGTATTATCGGCGAAATCGGCTGTTCTTTGCCCCTGGCGGACGGCGAACGTAAGGTCCTGCGGGCTTGTGCCATCGCACAGCGCCGTACCGGGGCGCCAATTAACATCCACCCCAGTATAGATGACGGCGCACTTTTAGAAGATATTGCGGAACTGAAAGGTGCCGGGGCCGACCTGAACCGCGTTGCGATCAGTCATATCGATGGATTCGGTTACAACCTGAAAACCCGCCTGAAGGTGCTGGAAGAAGGGTGCTACGTTGAATACGACGGTTTTGGGCAAGCCCTGTATCACTTTTTCTACATGGGCCGCATCGCCAACGCCATGAGCGATATCCAGAAGTTGACGGATATCATTGAGCTTATCGATAAAGGCTACCTGGATCAGATTTTATTAGCGCAGGACTTTTGCTTTAAATGCGACCTGGCCGCCTATGGAGGTTACGGATATGCTCATATTATCAGAAATTTGCTGCCTTTCATGAGAGCCAAGGGAATAACCGAAGAGCAGATCCATACACTGCTGGTGGATAATCCAAGACGGCTGCTCGAATTTACCCCGGCAGCAGGTGGAAAGGGTATAAAGAAATGACTGATGAAAACCAGATGCAAGACTATATTGAAAATGTAGTAAAAAAACTGAATGCAGCAAGGCTTAATGAAATAACTACCACTTTCACCAAAACAGAGAGCGAAAAGCAGCCTGATCCTGAATCGCTTGAAATCGAAGAAACCGGGGATATCCTGAAAAGTGAAAGTAGCAGCGACCGCATTGTGAAAGAGCAGGTTGTTGAACAAGCAAATACCGAAACACTAAGCGGGCAACTAAAGATATTAGTAAAGCCGCCGGTAACTTACCTCCAGATGAAAAAACTACAAGAATTATTGAAGAAAATCGAGGGTTTGCGCATAAAGTCAGTCGGCGGTTCTTCAGGTGAAGGGCAAAATATGATAATACTGGTAGAACAACCCATTCCCCTACTTGAGCGGCTAGTTCACATTGACCTGGTGCAAAAAGCAACACGTAAAGCAAAGGGCATCGAGATTATACTTAAGACTCAATAGCGATCAGTCTTCTGCCCGATCTGAAAACTACTCGTAATAAACACTGGCTATCAAGTAATAACAATACCTAAACCTATCTAACCTTTATCAAGTCCTTGATTTTACAGGCAGCATCAATGTCCGGGGATTTGCATCTGTATTAATCTCGATCCATTGTATCTTGAAGATATTAATAGTAATAAACATGTTTTTCGGGGGCTAAAGTAAGGATTAGTCACGTTGACTAAGGATGAATTCATTAGTAGAATCTGTATGTTGGAGGAGTTGACCTACTACATTTAGTAATATGTTCCACTATATGGACATATTAGTTCTTTAAATAATGTTATTGACCTGTGTCAGCAACCGTTGTCGTACCCAGCTTGATATTACCCCCACACTCCCAAGATTAATTAAGTCCAGTCGGATACATTGTTAGCCGACAATTATAGATTATGAACAGAATCATCTTCAGTACATTGCTTTTTTTTGGTGCTTTCATAGGTACAAACAGCTTGCCAGCGATATTACCAGAGCGAATATCGGACTCTGTTCCAATTGAAAACATTTCCAATTACGAAACAGTAAGCCCGATGACAAATAATCGATATCCTGCTGATACAATTTCCGTTTCCTACAATGAGGCAACGGGCATACCAGACTCTCAACAAACAGATGTTGATACCTCTTCCAGTTACAAAATATCGATTTGTAAATTAGACCATGATACATACGGTTTTACATATCCGGTAACTTATGCTTTTTCCATCCCTGATAATAGTAAAGACCTTGCGGCATACAAGCGATATTCAACGACAACCGAATGGATCGAAATACAGGCTAAATCCAGCAGCGATTTCTTTAACGGTACCGAAGCCGTTCGTTTCGATTACCCGGCAGCAAAGGCTTATTTTTCCCTTCCTTTCGACCCTAATAGTGATGAAATTTATGTGAAAGTGACGAATCATTCAGGACTGGAAGTGCCGATCTCCTATCTGGAAATACCTGACTATTATGATGACCGCCGCGTGGTGGTAACGATTACCATGGATGATATCGGCACAACCCCGCCATGGGGCGGCAACGAAGCATATCTGCAAGCCAGTAAACTATTTGCAGACTCTCAAATTTGGTGGACTCCAGGCATTATGACGGAAGGTTTGGATGTAGATTGGAAAGTATACCAGGATGGGATTAATCAAGGATATTTAGAGGTAGCCGGCCATTCGCGGAGTCATCCAGCACCGCCTTACACAGATTATGACTCTGAGATTGGAGGATGTAAGACCGATATATTGAACAACCTCACTCTCCCATACAGCCGCGGTAACCAAGGGTATGTCTGGTGTTGGATCGAACCATTCGGCCTGACCAGTGATATGGTTAAACAAAAATTAGGCGAATACGGATACCTGGTAAGCAGGCTTTCCGTTGAAATGTTTAAAGGTAATTTATCTACTCCCTGGGCAGAATGGGATAACTCAGGCCGTCATTATGGCCGCGCATGGGCATCCGTTTCTCTGGATGTCGATAATATTGACCATATGAATAATACGTTTGACCAAATATACAAAGATAACGGCATTTATCATATCTGGGGTCATATCGGAAAGATCGATTGGACTAATGGCGGTATTACTTATAACCATTTACAGCATATCAAAGGTAAACACGATATCTGGTATGCTGGGTTCGGACAGATGTATATGTACCACTATGCGAAAAGAGTTGTTTCGGTTTCTCCCGTTACAACAACTTCAGGGCAGTTCATAATCACAAGTGAATCGAACGGCCGTGGTACCATTTCTCCACCGGGAGAAGTTGCAGTTGATACTTTCTCAAGCCAAACTTTTTTCATCACACCTGAAAATGGCTACCATATCAGCAATATATTGATCGATGGAATAACAATCGGGAAAAGCAGTAGTTTTACTTTCACCTCTATCGATAATAACCATGTTATTACAGCATATTTTGAACAAGATGATAACTCGACGTTTAATATTACTGCCAATGCCGGTGAGCATGGCTACCTTAATCCCTCAGGGATCATTAAGGTCAATGCCAATGCAAGCCAGACCATTTTAGTATCAGCGGCAACGGGTTACCATATCGACGATGTTTTTGTAGATGGGATATCTGTCGGGGTTGTTCATTCGTATTCTTTCACAAATATCAATGCTGATCATAATATCTCCGCTACATTCGCTGAAGGGATGCCTGAAAAATCAACCGGTTACTCAAGTGGTGAAGAGAACTCGAGCATACAGAATGAACCGGGGACGATGTCCTTGGCTCCGTATATTAATAACGATGGTCTTTTTAATCTGGCAACTGTTCTCAAATCTCAGGATGGGAAAATCGAAATTAATATCCAGAAAGGGGTTTTATCCAAGACAACAGACGGCACAACACTCAAAATGGTAAAGATCCTACCATCTAATGAAGTACTCCCAGTCATAAACAATAACCAATATATCAGTATGGCCTATGATCTAGGTCCGGACAGCGTGACATTTTCGCCACCCCTTACACTTATTTTCAACTATAATAGCGCCGAACTACCGATAGACATAGATCTGAATAGCCTTATGATAGCCAAGTACGAGGAACAAAATAATATCTGGCAAACATGTCAGAGTATTCACGATAAACCAGGTTCTCGAGTTATTACCAATGTGGACCACTTCAGCAAATATGCTCTTGCGGGAAATCGTCTAACACAAACAGCAGGATTAAATACGAACACCACCTCCCCTGCTTGTTTTACAGTGACGAATCTCGCTGTGAATTCAGATTCTTTTGTCCAAGGAAATCCCGTCTACATATCCGCTAAAGTAAATAACACCAGCGAGGCTGACGGAAGCTGTGAGGTTATGCTGAAACTAGATGGGATAGTAATAACGACCAAGAGGGTCGATATCAACGGGGGCACAACTTCAGATATTACCTTTGAGGTAGATAGCCTTACTCCGGGAAACCACTTTATAGATATCAATGGAGTTTCTGGAACATTTACGATCGAAGATAATCAACTCACCAGGACTACTCCGGTAGTTCACGCCAGGTCGACACCAAGTTGGTTGGTCATCATAGTTATAGTTGCCGTGACTGGCATCCTGGCTACCGTGATTATTAGAAAACATCACAAATAGTTGATGGAAACAAAGCAGTCCGGTTTAGTACCATTAAATATCAAAACCCTTAGCTTGATGCAGAATTGCAGCTTCTGATTTGAATAAACTGCCAATCAAAGATCGTACTGTTATTTCTCCGATTTCGTTTTCTGTGGATAGATGTCGTTTATCTTAGAATGATAAAGTTGTTCCAGTATTTTCAGCAGTCGTTTCGGATTACTGGTTTTTCTTAAGCCGTCTTCTCTGGTAATAGTACCGTCAGCGATAAGTTTTGCCAGAGCATCATCCAGGCTCTGCATACCGCCTTCTTCATGGAGATGTATGTAGCTGGGGATCTCATATGCATGGTTCTCCCGGATCAGGTGCCGTATCGCCATGTTTGCAAGAACAACTTCGAATGCGGCTACCATCCCTTTCCCACTGGCTCTCGGGACCAGTGTCTGTGAGAGGACGGCAATAATCTCCTGGGAAATCTGGACTCTGATCTGGTTTTGTTGGTGCGGGGGGAAAATATCTATCATGCGGTCGAAGGTTTGCGGCGCATCAGTGGTATGCAGGGTACTCAACACCAGGTGACCGGTCTCTGCTGCAGTTATAGCCGTGGAGATAGTATCAAGATCACGCATTTCTCCGACCATAATCACATTTGGGTCGTGACGAAGCGCACGGGTCAATGCCATACTGAAGGATTGGGTATCATCACCTAGTTCCCTTTGAGCAATGATCGATTTAATGTTCGGATGAACATACTCTATCGGGTCTTCGATACAAATCACATTTGCATCCCTGTTTTCGTTGAGATGACGAATCATAGCTGCCATTGAAGTTGATTTCCCCATCCCGGTGGGGCCGGTTATCAGGATAAGGCCTCTTGGCCGAAGAATTAATTCTTTACATATCTGTGGTAATTCAAGTTCATCAATTGAAGGTACCTCAAAGGTTAACATACGGCAAGCGAGGCTGATGGTCTTTCTCTGCCACATTGCATTAATACGGAAGCGAGCAATGCCATCAAGGACAAAAGCGAAATCAAGTTCTCTTTCAGAATAGAACTTTTCTCTTTGCTCCGGTTTAGTTATTTGCTCAAACATGTGCACGGCATCCTCATCAGACACGATAGGAAAATCGTTTTGATGTTCTAAATGGCCATCGATGCGAAAAATAGGCGGCAAACCGACTCTGATATGCAAGTCCGAAGCCCCGGATTTTACTACGAGTTTCAGCAATTTTTTAATATCTATCATCTCTTTGCCCTATTACAGTTACTTAAAAAGAAAACCGGCTTTGCAGCCGGTTTCACTATTAGCTCCACATTATCCAAGTGACCACCTTACGGATAATGTATCAACACCTATTAGTAAATAACGTCCCAGTCAATACGTTGTCAGGATAATAACTCAAAAATCAATATTCCAATTGTCCTAAACCGGTTTATATATCTGCTTTCAGCGAATGAGAAATGCCCCCATTTTCTTGATGGTGGAAGATTTCCGGGCATCTGGTGAAAAATAAGAAGCCTTAAGCATCCGGTATGCCAGTCTTATTTATGCTTATTTCTTTCTGACGTTATGCTATAATTTCATTTAAAATCTTATTCTCGGACTTATATTTTAATAAGGAGGTGGCCCTGAAAATATACGCTATATCACGTACATAATAGTGGGACAACAAAGCGGAGGGGTTTTGTATGAAAAAGTGTGTGCTATTACTGTCCTTCATTGTCGCCACGATACTTGTTCTAGCCTCATGCCAATCTGAAACTACACCAACAACGCCTTCGTCTACCACTCCTAAAACCACGACCCCACCCAAAACGACCGGAACCACAACGACAACTACCGCCAGTAACACTCCCGAATATGGAGGGACTGTTATTATTCCCCTCGCCCAGGATATTCTAAATTTCGAAGAAATGTACGGCTGGCATCCTGGGGCAGCACTCCTTAAACTCACCAATGAAGAACTCGTTACCGGCGATTGGACCAAAGGCCCGGCCGGCACTAACGAATGCGACTGGGCAATCCGGGGGACCGACCGTTTCACCCAGAAAGCCGGCGCCCTGGCCGAGAGTTGGGAGTACCCGGAGATGGGGAAAGCGATTTACCATATCCGGAAAGGCATCACCTGGGCATTCAATCCGGATAGTGAAGCCAGCCGCCTGGTAAACGGAAGGGAATTTAACGCTCAGGATGTTGCCTGGACACTGCAGACATACATTACCTTCACCCGGTCATATCTTTACTCTCAACCTGGGCTTAAAGATGCTTTAATCACCACACCTGATGATTGGACAGTGGAAATCAATATTGCCCCGGAGTATTTCGAAGCCGGTATCGCCCGCTTCCAGGATTTTGCCAGTATTGTACCCCATGAAGTAGTCGAAAAATACAGTTCTATGCAAGATTGGAAGACATCGGTAGGAACTGGAGCCTTCATCTTGAAAGACTATGTTCCCGGCAGCTCAGCTACCCTGGAAAGGAATCCCAATTACTGGCAAAAAGACCCGGTCGGCCCGGGCAAGGGCAACCAACTGCCTTACCTTGACGGGGTAAAGTACGTCATTATAACCGATGCCTCAACCACCCAATCCGCATTCAGGACCGCGAAAATAGACATCTTCGCTTCCGCAGATTGGGAAACAGGGACTATCCTGACCAACGAAAATCCTGCTCTTCTTTTTAAGAAACATACCCAGGATACGACACCGAATAATACACATATGCGGACAGATAAAGCACCATTTAATGACATTCGCGTCCGCCGCGCCCTTTTCATGGCAACCGACTTCAATGCCATAAAGAACGACCTGTTTGGCGGCGAAGCGGATATCCTTACCTGGCCGATGACGCCGGTCCGAGAATATAAGGAAGCCTTTTTATCACTTGAAGAAGCACCTGATTCAATTAAAGAACTATACACTTATAACCCAGCAAAAGCCGAGGAACTTCTCGCCGAAGCCGGATATCCGGACGGATTTCCAGTTACGATCATCGCACAAAATATCACCGACCGGGTCGATTATTACTCGGTTATCAAGGAAATGTGGGCGAAAGTTAATATCGAGGTCACGATAGACCTGAAAGAAGCCGCCGTCTGGGAGTCGATCACCGGTGCCCGGAATTATGATCAGATGATACACAGCCATACCGCTCCCTGCGGCTCGATCTACCGCATGATCAACTACCGCGGGATAGGCCGTACCAACGGCAGTTATATCAACGATTCCTACGTGGAAGAGATGTATCCAAAGATACAGGTGGCTTATATCACAAATCCTCCGGAAGCGGACCGCCTTCATAAGGAATTGATGAAATACGTCCTTGACCAGGCATGGGTCATCCCCACGCCGCTGCCGCCACTCTGGCATATCTGGTGGCCGTGGGTCAGAAATTTCCGAGGAGAACTCAGCCCAGGTTATGACAATAGCTTCAAATTCACGTATTATACATGGGTCAATGTTGACCAAAAGAAAAGCATAACCGGAAAGTAAGTTAAGTAAGACGGGATGTGATTGAAAGAAGGGCTCGAACAAGCCCTTCTCACATTCATCACGAAATAGACAGGCGGAAACCTTGAAGAACGTTGTAAGAAAACACCTTCAAAGGGCAAAGGAGGAGTAACAAATGTTAGTCGCGGATATATACAGGCTGAAAGATTCATTTTACGAATTCTACGGCACGTGGCAAACAGGTGACAAAGAAGCAGAAGAAAAACGCGATGAGATGCTTAAAACTGCTCAAGCATGGGTTCAGAAATATGCCAAACTCGGTAAATGGAAGGCACATTACCCTTTCGCCGATGGGAGGGGCGGTATTTCGATATGGGAATTTGAATCCGGAGAAGAAATGGCTCGCATCCTGGCTGATTCGATACTTTGGCCTTTTATAGATTCAGAAACCATCCCCCTCTCAGAAGTTGATATGATCGCCGACTATCTTGTGGGATTTGCCAAAGAGGAAAAGAAAAACAAGAAGTAAGATATCATAGTCTATTTCAATCAAAAAACATATATTGGAAACGTGGTATGTATGGAAAACTCATGAGCATCTGGAATATCGCTTTTTTAAAGAAATATGCCAAAGGCGTTTACTATTTTCGAGTGGGAGAACATACCTATCGGCATCCAGTTCCAACTTTGGCAACGTAAAAAAAAGGGGGGGACAAAAATGATCCGGGTATCAGTTATGTATCCGAATTCGCCAGGTAAAAGATTTGACTGGGATTACTATCTTAATAAACATATTGCTGCTGTTAAACAGACCGTCGGAAAAGGACTTATCCGTGTCGAAGTAGACAAGGGAATTGGAGCAGGACCGCCTGGTTCCGCTGCGCCATATGTGGCAATAGCTCAGTTGTACTTTAACACGATGGAGGATATGATCAGAGTTCAATCTGAATCTGGAAGTTCTATGGCTGACATACCTAATTTCACTGATATCCAGCCTTCAATTCAGATTAGCGAAGTTCTCTAGGTAATAAATATCTTTAACAAAACTCAATAGCCACTCAACTATCTTAGTTGAGTTGGGCAGTTCATCATATGGAAAAAGGCACCAATCAACGCCATGATGATGGTATGAATCCATGGAGGTTATGTAAAGATGGCCGGTTCCAAGTACGATTATCTGAAAACAACGGGCATTGTGCGTTCGAGTATTTATCCGCCGTTTTTAGGCATGATATTTTACGCCCTGAACAACAGCAACTTCCAGATCAGGTTCACCCATGTTAGTTCGCCATATGAGATGAAAGAAAAACCACACCAACACGATTTCGCCGAGGTGTTTGTTTTTGTGCCCTGTACGGAAGACCTAAACGCTTACGATGCGGAGAGTGAAATACACGTAGGCGATGGCGATAAAATAATCATCAACCAGACTACGGCAGTCCATATCCCCGCCGGCCTTACGCATTGCCCCATCGTGCACAAGAGAGTGGGCACTCCTTTTTTCTTCGTGAACTGCCCGATTACACCCGCATATTCGGCAATCGTTGACGGGAAAGTAGTAGAGGTACCCTTAAGTGCCCGGGAATTTAACAAGAAAGAATGGGAAGAAAGCGGACAGCCGCATTGAATGCGGATAATACCGTCCAGGGTACTATACATCCAATAGATTCCATTGAAGCAACAAAAAAGAGGGAGTCCGGTTACTCCCTCTTTTTTATCAGTCGTTGTTGCCGATTACTTTTTAGCTCTTAACGCAACATACAAACCGATCAAACCGATGACAATTTTCACGATGGCATGCCAAACCGGTTCCGAACCCAGACCGATGGCAGGAATCAAGCCGAGGACACCCATGAGTGTGATAACGATACTGATGAGAATAAGGGTAATTTTCATAAGTGGCCATCCCTCCCTTAATATTTGTGAACCTAATATACATAGAGTAAATATGTATGTCAAGGAATTATGTTCTATATATATCCTTGATATAATAATAGGAGTTGACTGGAGAAAGGAAAAAAGGGGGGATAATTCCCCCCTTTTTTCAATCCGTCGCAGAAACAACGAAATTTGTTTAGTTATTTCCCCATTGTTTTTTTCATGTCTTCATCTATCCAGACCCATTGTGACCAGGTCTCATATCCAACGTAGCCGACGCTGTATTCGCCGGTATAGTTTTTCAGCCACGGCCACCAGAAAGTAGCCATGGGATACATGGGACGGGAAACAACATATGCCTGGTCAAGGGTGTATTTCATATTTTCCTTAAAGATCGCCATGGCTTTTTTAGCATCGATCAGGTAAATCGCCTGCATCTCCTCGGATGCTTTGTTGATGATCGGGTCATTGATGTTGCTGCCGCTGCCGTTGGCTGGGCTGCCCCCAACCAGTGTTACCATTTTATAGAAAACGCTGAGAGGCCCACGGCCGCCGGCCTGACCGGTTACTTCATAGTCACCGGCACGGTACAGGGCAGTCCGGGCACCGGTTTCCTGGACATTCAAGCTCAGTTCAACCCCTACCTTCGCCCACATATCCTTGATGATCGAGAAGTAATCCGCCTCCGTCGAACCGATCAGTGCGGTCGTCTTGAAGCCGTCAGGATACCCGGCTTCCGCCAGCAGTGCTTTCGCCTTATCAGGGTCATAAGTATAGAGTTCTTTGACTGAAGCCGGCATTTCCGGATCGTCAAGGTCAAGATAGATATCTTTATAAGCCGGGACATATTCCACCGGCCAGGTCAGGATCTGCCCCAGGCCATAATTTACAGTATCTTTGATCGTATTGAGGTCAGTTGCCATGGCTAAAGCCCGGCGTACCTTGATATTATTAAACGGTGCTTTTTGGGAATTCATGTATATCCACCACGGGTCGCCGCCCAGGATGCCTTCTCTTTCTTTAATGTTGGAATCGGCTTTTCTTATTGTGTCCGCATCCTCATAGGCAAGGTTCTGCAAAACGTCGATTTTACCGGTACGCATGGCCGAAAGACGTGTTGAAGCATCGGGGATAATGAGATATTTCAATCCATCGATATAAGGTAGTTGATTCCCTTTGCCCGGGCCTACAGGATCGGTTGCCCAGTATTTATCATTCTTAGCAAACGTCGCCACCCCACCGGTAACATAGTCTTTAAAGATGAAGGGCCCGGTGCCTACGGCATGGCGCCAATCCGACATGTCACCATATTTTTCCACTACTTCATGCGGTACGATATGGACATACGAGCCGAATTTAGCCACAGCAGCGATCATCGAGGTAAGCGGTATTTTTATTGTGACTTCCCAGGGGCCGGTCTTCTGAATATCGGCATCACGTACTTCACTGTAAGCACGCCAGATATACGACCGTTTATCCGTCGTCACCTGCCGCAGGGTAAATATGACATCGTCTACTGTCATATCCCTCCCGCCTACAAGACGGCTGGCTTCATTATTGGGATCCAGGGCAAATTTTACACCCTGGCGAATCTCGTAGACGAGGGTACCCATGCCGCTTTCCGCATCCAGGTCCCATTTCCAACTCGTCGCCGCCATACCGGCTTTATCGTCGAACTTGTCATACCAGTCCATCCAGGGACTCTCTCCCGTACCGTAGCCGCCGGCATCGCCTTTAGCCCAGTCGCCTTGCCATAAAGTATCGTATGTGAGTCTCTGGGTAGGCCCGGGAGCGAAGACCACGGTGACGATATCGTCTAAAACAGTGATATCCTGGATCTGGACAAGACGGAGATCACCGCCGTATACAGGTTTTTCAGATGGTTTCGTGGTCTGTGTAATCGAGGTTGTCGTGGTGGTTCCCGGAAGTTTGGTCGTCGTTGTCGGTGTATTTTCTGCATTGCAGGCAGGTATGAGTAGAAAAAGACATAACAATAAAGTGACGATAATATATACCCGCTTCAAAATCACGATCCCCCTTTCTTATTGGTTTTGAAAATAGCAATCCGTCCCGAACCTGTGTGAGAAAAAAAGCCAGCTAAAGCAGATAATTCTAGGAAGTATTCATCGTTTTCTTACTCCGTGATCCTTAGTAGCAGTACATCGGGTCATACAATACAGGATTTCAGGACAGGACACACACAATAAATGATTAGCTTAAAAGTATACAAATAAGAATAAATAGAAAATCAATAAATTATACTACGCTGTGTCAACTGGTCAAGTAATTAGCTGCGAAATTTAACCAGTTCCATCTTTTAGTATCGAAGCATCAAGGTGCCGGTGATGAAAAATGCGGATGCGCTTAAATTTTCCTTTTTCATCAAGGTCATAGAGAACGTTCTGGTTCAAGATGATAAGATCACCCTTTTTCCACTGGCGGGGGGAACCTGGAGCCGGATCACGCAGTACGTGGAATTCGGTAATGAGCTCGACACAAAAATGGCGGCCCCGGGAAATAAAGATACCTACGTTTAATACTTCGCGGACATCAGTAGTCAGAGTTTCATAATTAGCAATGAACTCCTGCGGGCCATGAAGGGTTCTGCCAGTTAAGCCGGGTATCTGCGAGCCCTGGAAGTTGTCCGGATATTCTACAGTAACGTCCGGGCAGAAGTAACTGACAACCTGGTCCCACCTTTTATGGTTGAAATGATCTGAATATTCCAGGAATTGCTGCCGGTTGATAACGCATCACCTCCTTTGTTTATTGTGGACAGAGTCTTACACGGCGGGGAGAAAATGTCAAACTGAAGATAAGTCCTGCTTCTCAATTCCACCGCACACAAATTGACGTAAAAAAGCACGGTATGATAATTTGGAATTGTTTGTTGAGGAAGAATAGGAGTACGATTGCCGGTCCCGGGAGATAAAGGGGGAGAGCGATGCTTTACGGTTATATGGGGAAAATGCTCTGGGTGGACCTTTCCACCAAGGAATTGCAGGAAGAAACTCTGGATGAAACGATGGCGCGCAATTTCCTGGGAGGCTACGGGTTGGGAGCGAAAATCCTGTTCGACCGGCAGAAGGTTGGCGTCGATCCACTGGGGCCCCAGGCCATCACAGGTATTGTCACCGGCCTGGTTACAGGTACGGATGCCCTGGGAGGGTCCCGGTATATCATGGTAGGTAAATCGCCGCTAACCGGGGGATGGGGCGATGCAAATTCCGGAGGAAATGTCGGCCCATACTTAAGGTTCGCCGGATACGATGCCGTATTTTTCAAGGGAATATCAGAAAAACCAGCCTATCTCTACATAAACAACGGTAAGGCCGAATTAAGAGATGCGGCACTTTTATGGGGAAAAGACACATATGAAACTGAAGACATCCTCAGGGCACTGCATGGCAAAGACCTGGAAGCAGCCTGCATCGGCCCGTCGGGGGAGAAGTTAGCCCGTATTGCCGCGGTGATGAACAATAAAGGCCGGGCTGCAGGACGTTCGGGGCTGGGGGCAGTGATGGGTGCGAAAAGACTAAAGGCAATTGCCGTCCACGGTAAATTCAAGGTACCGGTCCCGGACGCACAGCAAGTAGCCGAAATGCGCAAAAGGCATGTTGCCGCACTGGGGGGACATGTCAGAGGACTGCGGGAGGTAGGGACACCAGGTATTTATAATATGTGCTGCATGATCGACGATGCCCCGGCCAGGAACTGGGGCGGGGCAGCCACTATCGACCTCCCGACATATACGAACTGCGGCGGGGATAATGTGATTGCCCTCCAGGAGAGGAGATACGGCTGCTGGCGTTGTCCGATCGCTTGCGGTGGCCATATGAAGGCCGGCACCGGTGAATATAAGTATCCCGCAGGGACTCACAAACCGGAATATGAAACGCTGGCAATGTTCGGATCGAACTGCCTTAACGACAACCTGGACTCGATAATATACGCCGGAGATATCTGCAACCGCTATGGGCTGGATACGATATCAACCGGGGCCAGCATCGCTTTTACAATTGAATGTTATGAAAACGGTCTCATCACTAAAAAAGATACCGACGGTTTGGAGATGACCTGGGGCAATCACCAGGCGATCGTGGCGATGACCCTGAAACTGGCAAAGCGCGAGGGCTTCGGTGATATCATCGCCGACGGTGTGGCCGCAGCGGCGAAGAGAATTGGAAAAGGCTCGGAGAAATACGCCATGCATGTCGGGGGAGAGGAATTCGGAGCGCATGACCCACGGGGCGGCTGGGGGATGGCAATCGGATATGGAGCAGACCCGACGCCCGGCCGGCATACACAAGGAGGTACCGGGATTCCTGCGGGGGTTGAGGTACCGGTGGCGGACCGTAAAAAATTACAGGGCCAGGGAATACCGCATAAGATAAGTACTAATTTCAATCATGCCACAAATGCCGCCGGTATGTGCAATTTTGTGGTCGGGGGATTTACCCACATCAATGATCTGCTGGAATCGCTGAAGGCTATTTCAGGTTGGGACATCACGTTCGAAGAACTTGTAAAGACCGGCGAGCGTATCACGAACGTCCGGCAAGCCTTCAATATTCGTGAAGGACTAAAGACGCCGTTCCATTTCCCGGACAGGATGCTGGGCATCCCGCCCAAGACAGCAGGGCCGCGCGCTGGCATTACAATGAAAGAAACGGATATTTTTACGGAATACATGCAGGCGATGGATTGGGACATCAATACCGGGAAACCAAGCGGGAAGAAACTGCGGGAACTTGGCCTTGATGATGTGGCTGAAGTTTTATATAGATGAAATGGTCGCAGGTAGTTCAGAGCCATTACCAGCAGCGAAAAAAGAGAGGTAATCGATTAACAGCCCTGCCGGGAAACAAATTCTTTGAGCACAGGCAAGATGCCTCCTTTATCAAGTATCTCTTGGATATCGGGAGAGAGTATCTCACATGGTAATACCTTTCCCGCAGGTAACACTGTGACCGAAGCGGTATCGATATCATACTCCAGTTCATCGCCACTATTAAGATTGTCTGCGATACCCCGGCAGGTAACGGCCGGAAGGCCGACGGCGATGGCATTTCGAAAAAAAATCCGGGCAAATGATTCGGCAATAACAGCGGTAATCCCGCAAGCTTTGAGAACAGAGGGAGCTTCTTCGCGGCTCGAACCGCAGCCGAAATTTTGTCCGCCGACTACAAAGTCGCCTGGTCTTACCTCAAGTGAAAAACGGGGACATACCAATTCGAAGACATGCTTTTTCATCTCTTCAAGAGACGAATTCATATAACGCCCGGAGGCGATCAAGTCCGTATTGGTATCATCGCCGAATTTCCAGACGATTCCTTTTTTGACAGTCATTTAAAAACTCACCTCTTTCACCGGGACATGTATTGGCGCGGGTCAGTAATACGTCCTTCTACCGCAGATGCAGCGACGGTAGCTGGTGACGCTAGAAATACTTTTGAGTCCGGATTACCCATACGGCCTTGAAAATTCCTGTTGATAGTAGCGATACACGTTTCCCCGGCACCCAGGAGCCCCAGATGACTGCCAAAACAGGCGCCGCAGCCTGCCGGGCATAATATCGCACCAGATGCGGCGAGGACTTCGATGATTCCCTCAATTAGTGCTTGACGGTAAATTTCGGATGATGCCGGAGCAACGAGCAGCCGTGTATCCGGTGATACCTTCCGGCCATGAAGAATTCCAGCGGCCATCCTCAAGTCTTCAAGCCGACCATTGGTGCAGGAACCGAGCAAAGCCTGATGAATACGGGTACCAATCAAATGGGAAACCGGGACTACCTTATCGACCGCATAAGGCACAGCTACCTGAGGTTCCATGCCAGATACGCTTATTTCATACTCAACCTGATATTGAGCATCAGCATCAGCAAATACTGGTTGATATGACTTCTGCTTTCTTCCGAAAAGATAATCTTCAACTTTAATGTCCGGCTTAAAAAAGGCAAATTTCGCCCCTATCTCAACAGCCATATTACTGATCGTCAGGCGGCTTTCCAGGCTCATTCCATCAACCGTGGTGCCAGTAAATTCAATTGCTTTATATTGAGCAGCGCCGGCGGAATATTTGCCGGCGATATAAAGGATAATATCTTTGGCCGTCACCCCCGGGGGGAGAGAGCCATCAAGGATAAATTTAATCGTATCCGGAACCCGGAACCATAATTTCCCGGTAGCCATGACATAAGCAACTTCGGAAGAACCGATCCCGGTAGCAGCGGCACCGAGAGCGCCATGAGTGGTGGTATGGGAATCTCCCGCTACGATCAAATCTCCAGGCAGGACCCATCCTTGTTCGAGCAGCACCTGGTGCTCGATACCTGTACCAACATCGTACAAATTGCTAATACCGAATCGCAGTAATGCTTCACGGAGATTCCGGTGAAGGTCCGCTTGTTCCACAGTGGAAGCCGGAGCATAATGATCAAATACTACCACGATCCGGGCAGGGTCAAATAACTTTTTTACTCCAGCTTTCTCGAGTATAGGGATGATAGTTTTCAAGCCCGAATCATTTGCCATGACCAGATCAATACTGGCCATGACATACTCACCGGGCGGAACATATCTATTCCCGGAAGCCCGGGCGAGAATTTTCTGAGCCAGCGTCATGCCCATAAAATAAACCCATACCCTCTCGAAATCCTTAGGAAATTTCCTTTAAGACAGCTTCGGCAAATTCCGTCGTTGTAGCATGGCCTCCCTGGTCGGCGGTCAGGACACTACTTTTTTGGTACACCCTGGCCAGGGCATTTTCCAGGCTCTCTGCTTCCTGTAACATACCGAGGAAATCCAACATATATTTAACCGAAAGAATGGTCCCGGTAGGATTAGCGATATTTTTACCGGCGATATCTGGAGCTGTGCCGTGTACAGATTCAAAATAAGGTACTTTCCCGCCCACACAGCCGCTTCCGGCTAAGCCCAAACCTCCGGCAATTTCAGCAGCTTCATCAGTCAGGATGTCACCGAAGAGATTCGAGGTGACAATTATATCAAACTTTTGCGGGAACCGGACAAGCCGGCGGGCCATATCATCGACATAGTAACGGCGGTAAGTCAGTTCTGGATAATTCTTCAATTCCGCCTGTATAGCGTTTTCGAGCATGCCGCAGGTAACCGGAAACATATTCGATTTCGTGACCGCGGTAATTTCACCAGGATATCCCTTGCGCCGGCGATCGAGGGCAAATTCACAGGTAAATTGACTGAAGCGAATCATCCCGGTTTCGGACATGATCCGTAATCCGAAATTTCCTTTACCGTAATCAGCCAGGGACTTACCATGGCGGGTACGGAATTCAGGCAACCTGTTTTGAAGTAAAGATAAATCACCCTCTGCATAAGTGTACATACCTTCGCTGTTTTCCCGCAGGATAACGAAATCGATGCCCTCGGGTTCTTTTAATGGACTGTTGGCACCGGGATAGTATTTAGTCGGCCGGATATTCACATAGTTCCCTAAACCCCAACGAAGATACATGATAATCGGGTCGCTGGCAGGATTAGCTGAACCGAACAAAATAGCGTCGCATGATTCACACGCCTTTTTCGTCGCTTCCGGCAGTACCGTACCGAACTCCGCAAGTGCGGATTCTCCATTGGGTAATTTTGTGATGTCCAGGGCAAAACCGGACCGTTCGAGGATAAGGCAGGCCGCGCCGATAACCTCGGGGCCGATGCCATCGCCGCAGAGTACTGCAATTTTCTTTTTATTCATCTTACTTCCTGCTTATTTGCTATTCCGGTCGCTATGTAGAGACATCACGTTAAAAGGTTCGTTCATTCCGACCAGGAAACAGTTTTTGTGTTTTCCCCTGCTAATTATACATATTGTCAGTTTATGAAAATAATGTTACCCGACAAAAAGGGGGGATGGAAAGGTAATATCCATCCCCCCTTTTTGTCACCCAGATTTAAAATAACGCTACTTGCCAAGAATCTCCTTCTTCAAGTCAACATCGATCCAATTATAGTAGGTATGATGATAAGGCAGAAAAGCACCCAATTGAGTGGCGCCATAGTAATTTTTCAGCCAGGGCTGCCAGAGATAATAGGCATATGGAATGGGCATCCAGATGCCAAAGGAAGACTCGATGACAAAAGAATTGACTTCCTTGACTGCTTTTGACCATTTACTGTCATCGATACCCAGATTATCCTGGATGGTCTTGTAAACCGCTCTGGTCTCCTGACTGTCCCAGAAGGAAGGACAATCGCTGGTCTCCGGCCGCATCTCGAACATATAGTGCGGCATCCAGCTCGTGGCATTGGGATTGAATACCATTTCTGCAAATGAGCGGTTACGCTTCATATTCGTCCAGACACCTGTTTCGTATACCTGGATTTTCATATCGATACCTGCTTTTTCGAGGTCGGCTTTAACAATCGAGAGGATATCTACGTCTGTGGAGGTACAGGCAATTTCCGTATTAAAGCCGTTGGGATAACCGGCTTCGGCGAGGAGCTGCTTCGCCTTCTCGGCATTACCACCCTTGACCAACTCCTGGGCCAGCGGTGTCAACTCCTCGAGGGGCGTATAGTATGGTTTCCAGCCCTTACCATTGGGATACGGGAAACCCAATACTTCCGCTTTGCCCTCATAGAACTCGTTTGTGATGGCCACCTTGTCCACGGCGAGGTTCATGGCCTGGCGGACTTTGATATCATTAAACGGCAGGTCTTTATCTTCCCGCCCTTCAGGCTGAAAATTCCGTCCGTAGCCCTGCTTATACTCAAATTTCCAGTCCATGCTTCCCTGCATTTCGGTAAAGGTATCCGGATCAACATTCCCGATTGCATCGATCTTCCCGGTACGGAAAGCAGCTTCCTGGGTAGACAAGTCAGGGATGACCAGGATATTGAGGGCATCGATATAAGGGAGTTGGTTCCCCTCGCCCAGTCCACACGGATCGGTCTGCCAATAATTAGGGTTCCTGATAAAGTGCATCGAGGTCATGGGAATATAATCATCGATCATGAATGCACCGGTACCAAGATTGTCCCGCCAGTTCTTCTGGTCCTTGCCGTTTTCGTGGAGTTCAGGATTCATCATGTAGGCACGGGCACCGGTTTCCAGAATCTGGATGCCCTGTTTGCCCGGGGTGAACTTAATTTCGACGGTATACTCATCGATCTTTTTAACACCGAGGAGTTTCTCCTCCGGGGCGGGGAAGAACATGGCGAAGTTGCCGCCGGTGCTCGCCCATTGTGCCTCCAGGTTCCAGACTACGTCGTCGGCATTGAACTCCCGGCCGTTGACCGGTGCCTTATTCCACCAGTACACTCCTTTTCGGATGTGCCAGATAATTGTATCAGGAGCCGTCATCTCGTAACTTTCAGCCAGTTGGCCGGAGAGAACCCCAGTCTGGCCGAGATGGTTGGCCATCCAGTCGGTCTCACCGGTACCGGCAGGGCCCTTAACCCAGTCACCGGCAAGCAGCGGCTCGTTGGTAATCGAAATATTGAAGCCCATCAAGTCCCACTGGGTAGCACAATCGAAAGCTGAAGTATCTGATGGTTGGAAGGAAATGAAGGTCCCGCCATATTTCGGTTTATCGGAGGTAGTTTTAGTAGTGGTAGTGGTGGTAGGTGCGGTCGTGGTTACCACCGGTTTAGTGGTGGGGGTAGTGGTAGTCTCAGCACTACAAGAAGTCATTACAAGAGATAGTACTAACAAGAAACCGAGCAAATAACACACTTGCTTCACTTTCACAAACCTCCCTTTTTATTGATACTATAAAAGATCAATATGCCCCGTAAGTGCGGTTGTGAAGTTATAATCAAGCTGGCTACACTACTATCCTTTAAGATGTATCCATTTTTCTCACCTTAAACCACCAGGAATTCTTCAGGCCCCCAGAAAATCCGGATACAGGATAGAACACACACAACCAACAAGTCAGGAAAGGGATTATTAGTAAAACAAGCAAATCAAATCCAAGTAAATTATAACACCAAATGTCAATCGTTGACCGACCGTTTAGTGTGATGCCGGCTAACAGACTTATAAAAAAAGTGTATTACTGGAAGGCAAAAGCCTGTTCCCGGAATAGTACCAGGCAACAATCGACGACCTGGGAATCATATAACCTGTGGCTATTTTTTGATATCTCGTCCAAGGCATAATCAATACCCAGGGCCGGACGGTAAGGGCGGTGCGAGGCAATGGCTTCGACGACATCAGCAACCGCTAATATTTTTGACTCCAGTAACAAGTTTCCATTTTTTAACATTTGCGGATATCCGGAGCCATCAATCCTTTCATGATGTTGATGCACAATCTCAGCCACCGGCCAGGGAAGGTCGATCGGTTTGAGGATTTCATAACCCAACTCGGGATGAGTCCTGATTATGGCATACTCGGCTTCGGACAGGGCGTTGGGAGTAGTTAATATCTCGGCGGGTACATGAATCTTACCAATATCGTGGATAAGACCAGCCAGGCGAAGCCCCGTGATACTATCATGAGATAGTCCCATATTCACAGCGATGGCACAAGCCAATTCAGTGACCCGTTTCTGATGTCCTGCTGTATAAGGATCCCTCATCTCGACTACCCGGGCTAAAGCCTGCATGGTATCTTCCATAGCTTTTAAAAGCCTATCGGTTCCGCGTTTGACTTCCTGCTCTGCGGTTTTACGCTCACTAATATCGCGAGCGACGGCCAGGACTTCAGCTAACTTCCCATCAAGGCCATGCAGATAAGTAAATTTCACTTCTACAGGAATCACAGAACCATTTTTATGCAGGAGTTCAAGCTCAAGAATACGAGACCTAGCAGTTTTGGGACTCCCGTTATGAAGATGGGCTATCTCGTCAGTCAGAGCCCGCTGGGAAACAGAAAATGATGCCGCCGTAAAAATGTCATTAACACGGCTAGATAGAGCTTCATTGATACTATACCCGAGTAACTCAGTGACGGAAGGGCTGATATAAGCAAAAAAGTCCGGATTATTTAAGTCTATCACCAGGATCAAGTCAGCAACATTGCCGACAACCAACTGATACAGCCGACTAATCCGGTCTGACAAGATACGATCGTGCCGGGAACCAGTATGATCTATACCCAGACTGATGATAGCCTGCTGCAAACTAGATAGCTTCCTCAGCAGCTTTACCTGTAAGGTTTCCTCTTTTTTCATCAGCGGTGTCTCATTGATGATATATCAGCCATATTAACGGAGAAGTCTACAGGCAGTAACATAAATTGTCAAAAGGAAATAAAGCACTACTTATTCGATATATCCATGATGCTCGTATTACATACCAGGATGTACGAAGGATATGTTAGGTAGTAAGTAAGTATTGACAAGCAGAAAGGTTAATGATACATTCATTGCACCACAGGTGAGTTGTGGCCTGTGGTAGTTGTGGGACACCTCGAGATCTTTATCACCACCTTCTCCACCAGACCATTTCTAGCGTTTGTTTTATTTAAGTGGGAGGGCATTCATGAAGTGCCCGGAATGGGGATATCAGCGCAGCACGAGCGCAGAATCTGTTAATGCAGACGCTCCTGAAAAGCGACAGTTAGTCTTAGCCCTTACGGCCTGCATCCAGGCAGTAAATCCCCGTGTTATTGTAAAAAATCCAGATAGCAAGGGAGATTTTGTTTCCGGTTTGACAAATTCTTTTAGTTAGCTTGCTTTCCTTTCTTTTTTCCCCGGAAATCCCTGGAGGTTTGCGCTTGACTTCCAGGGATTTCTCATTTTTGTCTGTGACAATAAAAATCTCAATTATAGGCATTTAATATAGTACCCAGTTGATTGTTATATTTAGATACAATACAGTGTTGGTTTAACTTTAACCTTGACTTATGTAAGGCAACAGTCTACCCTTAATCCACATCGGCCTTAAATGCCGTACTGCCCGTAATCCACAAAATATATATCAAGGAGAAAAAACACGAATGAAAGCTGTCGTGGTGGAAAAAATAGGGAAAGCTATATTAAAAGAAGTACCCCTGAGAAAAATGGGCCCTGAAGACGTTAAAGTTAAAATATCTTTTTGCGCCGTCGGCGGGGCAGACCCCTATGCGGTTACCGGAGAAATCCCCTTCCGCCTACCCTATTATGTAGGATACCAGGCATCAGGCATCGTCGAAGAACTGGGTGAAAATGCCACGGCGATGGGACTCAAAGTAGGCGACCGGGTGACCCTCGACCAGCACCGTTACTGCGGATCATGCTACAACTGTCGGCACGGCCATGAGACGTTTTGCTTCCAACCTGGCTATAGTTATGTAGACTCTTTAATGGCTGAATACGGCATGGTCCACCAGCGGCAGGTGTTCAAAATCCCGGACAATATTGCCCTGGAAGAAGCTACTTTAACCGAAGTTATTGGAGCTTCCTTACCGGCCATCGAGCTGGCACCCTTCAATCACGGGGACAGCGTGATGGTAATCGGCGGCGGAAGCTGCGGATTAACCATCCTGCAGTTGGCACGTTTAAGCGGGGCGATGAACCTGACCATGGTAGAACCTTTAGAATTCAAAAGAAAACTGGCGCTGGAACTTGGGGCAGACCACGTCATCGATCCCAAGAACCAGGATGTAATCGCCGAAGCGATGAATATAACCGGCAACCGGGGATTCGACCGGGTAATAGAAGCATCAGGCGATTCCAAGATGGTCCCACTTTGCATCGATATGCTGTCCCAATGCGGCAGGATCATCCTTTTCGCCATATACCCGGACCATCCTGACATCGTGATTCCTTATGACAAACTATGGTTTAAAGAAGCCGGGGTACAGGGAGTATTCGGCCAGTCACACATGTTCCCCCGGGCAGTCAACATTCTACCCCGGCTGAATCTCAGGCCTTATCGAGGGCCGACTTTCCCGCTGGACAATTTCTGGGATGCTTTCGAAGCTCATAAAACGAATAAGTACGTAAGAGTACTGGTTAAGTGCTAGTTAGATACTGTTAGTGTAATGATGGAAAAAAACCGGTTGTGGATAAACACAGCCGGTTTTTTTTCATCAACTATAAATACTAGCGCCAGTTATCGATACTGAAAGCGGGATCTGCTTCTGCTGCCCGGCCGTCGGTCCAGAGAGCTTGTTCTTCACCACCGCCGGTGACGATGATACAGTTCTCAAAGGGATTTGCCACCGCCGGTACCAAATAGTCATCAGGTAATTCTTTCCACGGTTTCCCAGAAGTAGCCTCGATCCCTTTCCAGGCATTAGTCGTGACATCCGGCCGTTGATGGGTGCGGTACTGCTTCAAGGTCATGAAGCTCTTCTTATACAACCATTCATAGACTTCCTGCTTGGTCTTGAAGCCACATCCTTGTAAATCACGCGCCATTTCCGGCAGCATGAAAAAGGTCTTGCCACCCTCCCAGTTAGCCCACAAGCTGTCGACAAAGTACGCCAACCAGTTATGAGGGCCGGGGACTCCTTTTACGCCCAGGCGCCGGCCGATGCCGCCGTGGCCACTCTTCTGAAATTCCCGGTAACCACCCGGCATAAATTCAGTGCGGTGCAATGTCTCGGCAATCCTGACAGCAACAACGCAGCTTTCGTTTTTCTTAAAATCATATTCTTCACGGATACTAATCCATCCCCGTGGGAGGGCATCATCGTTTTCCGGGATGCAGTTATGCAACGGGTGTCCCCATACACCACAATTGTTCACATTAGGGATATTGCCGCCAAGGTTGCGCCACATGAGGTCACAAGCACGCCCGATACACCGGTTCGCCGGGCTGCCCGGACCCATAACATTAGTATCGAAATTCATATCGATTTCCTTGGCATAAGGTCCGCTGACGATATAGGAACCGCCGCCGCGGCCGTCGCCGCAACCACCACCAGCTTCAGCAACAGCCAGTAAAATCGGCATATGCTTAGGTTCACAACCCGCCATGACACCGATGGTAGCAATCTTCTCGACAGTGGCTTTACGCCGCAACGGCATAAAATGTACCGGTTCACCTTTCTTACCGGAGCTGCCCATCTGGCTAAGGCGATCGCCTACTTTGTGGTCAGCCTGGTAAGTAATCAATTCATCCGGCTTGTGGCTGGTACCTTTCAACATCTTCGCGACCAATTCTTCAGTGGGAGGTACAATAGGTAAGCCATCGGTATATTTGCAGATAGGAGCATTATTGTACAGCTGCGGAATTCGTTCCGACTGCCTGAAGAAATCATGAGCTTCAAGTACGGTACCCTCAAAGATATAACGGGGATTTGATACTGTCACCTGGGGAGGATTCTTTTCTTCTTCAGTAAGCGGCCGGACCAGGGCATCCATAAGCTTGTCAATCCAGGTTGGGACATCCTGGGGGCCGGGGATATGCCGGGAACCATGTACACGCCGTATCGGTACAATACCGTTAACCAGGCATGCTTGCCGCCAGCATTCATCCTGGTCTTCGAAGATAATAAAGACACTGGGAATACCGCGTTTTTCAATAGTTGTCAGGTGGGGCAACTGCTCCCAGATAGCGCCGTGTCACCAAACCACACCGCGGATCAGGGCATCAGTTTTGTCCCACTCATCATCGGCAATAGCCACGCTGCCGGCTTTAGTCAAGTGTGCTGCGGCGTAACTGGTATTCCATTTCACCTGGGGATATCTTTCGGGAAGCATTTTCGCCAACGGGATCAGGATACCCTGTTCGCCGCCGGCACCGATACTCAGAGTGATCCTGGCTCCATCCAGGGTTTTTAAGCGCGGTGCCAGGCCGTGCATCTTAATGGGGTCCTGTATACCTACAGGATTAAGAAATTTGTACACCTTGTCTGCCATGTCGCTCTCCTCTATTATTGAGTTGAAATACCGTAACTATATACCAAATACAGGACAAAGAAAAACCTGACGCGAAGAACCGGTTTTGACAAATCAAAACCTTAGTTTTATATTTGCCAATACGAACAGCTAGAGGGTCAACCAGAAAAGGAGTGGTAATATGTCCGACGGCAAGAAAGAAGAAAAAAAGGCAACAATTACGGGGTGGGCAAACCTTGTCCCTTCTCCCGAGTTTTCACCGCCCTATCCGCCACTGCCGCACCATTTCAACGACAACCACGAATTGCAGTTTCTATGCCAGGCACCGAAAGGAGCCATCGAACGGGCTTTAGCCCCGCCGTTAGAAAAAAATACAGATAATGACTTGTTCGTCCTCCAGATGGGTTGGAGCCCAGACTGCGAGGGTTTCAAAGTCCATGAGATCCAGATAAACGTACCAATTAAGTGGAAAGACAAAACCGGCTCGACGACCCTGATCGAATATATCGACAGTGACATGGGGCTGATCGCCGGGCGTGAAATCTGGGGCTGGCCGAAGAAAATGGCAGACATCGAATGGGCGCGAACGACGACCGGCTGGACGGTCACCTGCAATAAACAGAAAGACCAGGGCAGCATCCCCTTAATGAAAGTCGAATACAGGATTACCGAAACCACTCCAGCCGCCGAATGGCCGAATATGTTCCCGGTTTACCTGGTAAAACGCATACCCAATGCTTCGCCGACAATAGCACCGCTGATCCAACTGGTTTGCATCGGCGGAGCGCTTCCTCCCGGCAGCAAGCCACAACTCGCCCCGGGAGCAGCGAGAATGGAAACAGCGGGTACCGCAACCGTCCAGTTCTTCGATGGTCCGCATGATCCATTGACTTTCTTTGGGCCGGTGAAAGTACTGGGGGCCAAGATGGCAATAACCAAG
>CAZSHH010000028.1:16817-28806 GCA_964606525.1 uncultured Dehalococcoidales bacterium | reverse complement strand
TCCCTGAACGTAAATACCGTCGGTTCAGGCAGCGTAACCAAGAATCCTGACAAAACGGCCTACGATTCGGGCGAACCGGTACAGCTGACAGCAAATCCTGTAACCGGCTGGGCTTTCAGCGGATGGAGCGGCAACATATCCGGCACGACCAATCCCGCCACGATCACCATGGACGGGGACAAAACCATTACGGCTACCTTTACACAGAATACTTATACCATTACGACCGACAACGTGGGCGGCGGCACCATCACCCGCAGTCCAGACCAGGCATCATATCATTATGGTGACATCGTGCAGCTGACGGCCGCCCCCGGAGCCGGCTGGACATTCAGTAGCTGGAGCGGCGACCTGTCCGGCACGACCAATCCCGCCACAATTACCATCGACGGGAACAAGGCCGTTACCGCGGCCTTTACACAGAATACTTACACCATCACGACCGACAACGTGGGCGGCGGCACCATCACCCGTAGTCCAGACCAGGGATCATATCATTATGGCGACCTCGTGCAGCTGACAGCCGCGCCTGGGGCCGGCTGGTCATTTACAAGCTGGAGCGGCAACTTTACCGGCAGTCAAAACCCTTTAGCGGTAACAGTTAGTGGTAATGTATCAATTACCGCCACCTTCAGCCAGGAGGTATATTCCTTAACGGTCAATACCGTGGGCAGCGGCAGCGTCACGCGGTCGCCGGACCAGGCTTCATATAGTTACGGCATCACGGTGCAACTCACGGCTGACCCGGAGGACGGCTGGGCGTTCGCGGGGTGGAGCGGCAATATCACCGGGAACACAAACCCGCTTACCTTTACGATCCAGGGACCGATGAACATCACGGCCACCTTTACCCAGGAACAATACACATTGACCATCAATACAATCGGCAACGGCAGCGTGGCGCGGGTGCCCAACCAGGCAGCTTATATCTACGGGACCACCGTCCAGCTTTCGGCTATCCCCACCAATGATTGGGCATTTGATGGCTGGGGAGGCGACATTAACGGCCACGATAATCCGAAATCGTTTACCGTATATCAAGACACCGTCGTGCTGGCTTCGTTCCGGCTGTCAGGTAATAACGGCGGCGGGATGGGGGGCAATCCCTCAGGCGATGGGGGAAGTAGTGGTGGGTCAACTTATTACGGTCCGGGAACCACCCAGATCAGCCCCTTCATCAATAACAGCGGCATTTTCATGCTGGATGCAGCTGTTAAATCCGATGACGGACTGGTTTTGTTAAACATCTACGAAGGAGTGCTGGCGCAAACGAAGGATAAGACGGTATTGAAAGCTATCAGCATCGTTCCTGTTGACAGCCCGGCAACCGCATTCGCCGGCAGCCGGCTGATCGGCCGGACTTATGAATTATCCCCGCAGGGCGCCACCTTTTCGCCAGCCGTTACGCTGGCGATATTTTATGATCCGGAGGCCCTGCCGGACGATATCGACCCGGATAGCTTGAATATCATGTTTTTCAATCCTGATACCAATGTTTGGGAAGCTGTCCCCAGTATCCATGATAAAGCTGAGTCTTTTGTTTCCGGGTCGATTGACCACTTCAGCATCTTTACGATATCGGCAGAGAAGCAGGCATCATCGGTTACCCCGGCACCTGTAGCAGTGGAAGTACCAGGCTATTGGGCAGTTTCCGATTTATCGGTCAGTCCCGGGTCTGCTGCACCAGGGCAAAAAATCACGATATCCGCCAGAGTCACCAATTCAAGCACATCATCCCATGAATACACCGTAACCCTCAAGCTAAACGGTGTAGTGGAAATGATCAGGAACCACGTTATCGCGGCGAACTCCACGGTGGCGGTATCATTTAATGTTGCGAAAAATGATCCCGGCCGGTATGTGGTAGATGTAAATGGGACCACGGCCGCTTTTACTATAAATGAAGCTCCCTCAAACGGCAGTGTTACGCCGACTCACCGGCCGCCGAGCGCTGCCACCTTGACTCCCCCGGCACAACGGAAAAATACTAACCGGTGGATTTTAGCGGTATTCGGTCTGGTTTTCTGCTTGACCGTCGTCATGTTCATCGTAATCAACCGGCGTCGAAAATAAACAACTTAGATAATATCCCTATCGGCCCTACGTTGACAGATTTGCCGCCATATTGTTTCCCCGAAAAAAATCACCAGTCCCGCCCCCAGCACCACGTCCCCCACGCTGAAAACAGCCTTAACTTCCTTCCAGAAGATGATGTCTGTCAGGAACCACAACCTGGTCTGGTCTACTGTCAACAATATCCCGGTGCTGTGCGGCGTTACCTTTCCCAACCAGGCACTACCTAAATCCGTCATACCCGCTGAAGATATAGCCTCAGGAGATACCGGCATAAGTCCCCCATTAACGACAATTGCTACCAGATTAAGTAACACCCCGCACAAAATTATGTGCACACTCCGGAAATGCAAATTGCGCACCAGTCCCCAACACAGCAGGAGATACGAAGCGACCAGTATGGTCTTTTTCAACCCCACCAGTGAATCCGGAGGAAGGAGCAAAAATGGGACTCGCTGGATGACCGCCGCTACTAAGATAACACCGATCGACCGGATACCGGCGCCGGTACTACCTGTAACTGCCGGTTTTTCAAGACGCGTTTTAGCAGCTAAAACCCATGAATTCAGGCTCATCTTCCACCTGCGATGTGGCCGCGCCCGCGTCAACGGGATTCAGGCACAACGGTAAATTGGTTTAACGGCGACATCAACCTGGTATTAGCGGCGATTTTATGGGTCCAGGGCATACGGCGCAGCACCGGCAAGTGCAATAGCGATGATCACAGCTAATACGAGGAGGAGTTTGAGCAGTGCAGCATTTTTGAGTAACGTAAAGAAAGATCGCTTCATGGTCATGCCCTCCCAACCTTTTCTATGATTGGGTAATTATAATAGATAGCCTATTACCAAACTCTTACCAGTTTTCTGGTATCAGCGAGAGAAGGTTGCATGACCGTTTTTATTGTTAATCAGGCGTATAGGAATCTTATTCGTTTTCTCGATATCGGATAGCTGCTGGTAATACCTTTTTAGTTCCCTTATTACCGATATCCCGGTTTTTTGCGGTGAATTCCACCCTTCGATCTCAGTAAATATCTCATCCTGATAGGGATCAACATCCAGGATCTTTTCCAGCATATTCAGGGCTTTGGGGTAGTCGGCCGTTTCGTAATACCATCTGGCGAGTAATTTAAGGGCTTTCAAGTACTTGATTTCCAACTCATTCCGAATAGTGTCTGCCCAATCACTATAGACATTGGAGAGAAATGGCCCCTTATAAAGATCGGCCGCTTTTTGCAGCAAGCTAACTTTCGATTCCGTAATGGACGAAAATTCCTTGATATGCTCCATTTTGTGCAGGAAATCATTGACATCAAACCATATCCCGATATCAGGCGCAATCTGGTAACGTCCTTCTTGAAGAAAGACGATACCGGGAAATAAGGCCTGCCTGACCCGGTAAAGGCTGATATGGAAATTACTGATACCCTTTGCGGGTGAAAGATCAGGCCAAAATTCCGTGGTAATCTGTTCTCTTGTTTTAGGCGTCTTTACGGTTAATAAGTAAAAGAACATTTCCAGGGCGCGGCTGCTCCGCCAATCTGAATCATTGATCCTTTTAGAATTCACAATCACTTTCGGTTCGCTAAAAGCATATACCTCGATGATCGGTTTGGCATTTTCCAGCTTTTTCGTTTTAACATCCGGAGATGCCGGTATTTTTTCTTCTGCTTTATTGTTTCGCACAAATTCCAGGATATTCTGAAATCGCCTGCCGCCTACCTTTTCCGTTACTGCATATTGTAGAAGGAGTGTCGTATTCTTGCCTTCGATCGATAAGAAATGGTCATACCCCAGCTGCTCAGTCAATCGTGCCGCTTCGAGTAAGTATGCCTTTGCTTCAGTATAACGTTTGGACAAAAATAAGGCCTGTGCCATGTGGATACATGTTCTGGCTAAAGCTTCTTTTTCCCCGGCCCCTGTAAAAAATTCGATGGCCGGCTTAAAAATTGACAATGCCTGGCTATATTCGCCCCGCTGGTATTCGATTATCCCCAATCTCACGGAAATGCGGGCGGTTTCACTGGCTCTTCGATATTCCCCGGCTAAAGATAAGGCGTGCTTTAAGGAGATTTCCGCCTTATCTAAAAAGCCCTGTAAACGCCGGGTCTCTCCGATGCCGGCAAGGGCACAAATCATATAATAGTTTTCCATAATGGCTTCCGCTTTTTTCAGCCCTTCCTCATAAAGTGAAACAGCTTCATCATACAAATTACTGTCGCGTAACAGATCCGCTATCGATATCAGGATACACGCTTCCATCCGCTTATATCCTGATTCACGGGCACAATCCAGGCCTGCACGGAATATTTTTAGAGCCTGGTCAAAGTCACCCTGGCATTGATATATTAAGCCCAGGTTATTCATCACCGATGCCAGGGTTCCATAATTCCCAACTTTTTGCAGCCCTTGCCGGGCGAGGTTGAGATGCATACTGGACTGCGTAAGATCCCCGTATTCCTGATAAACGACGCCTAAAGTGTTATGAACCGCTGCTGTCTTTTCTACTGCAAAGAGCAAGGAGTAGCGTTTAAGTGCTTGCTTTAGATACTTCAGTGCGCTACTTAGATTACCAAGTTCGAAGTAGATGGTCCCAAGCCGTCGAAAAGCATCTCCCATATTTTCTGACGGCCCGGCATTCTTCTTAAGTAACACGAGGGCTGTTTTAATATCTACCAAAGCCGCGTCCAGATTTCCGGCAAGCCGGTAGGCAGCACTGCGCCAACTGAGTACTTTAGCCTTAAGCAACAATGATTTCGCATCATCTCCAGGATCTCGTATATGATTCAGGATATGGATAGCGGCATCAATTTGGCCGGTATGGACCAGGCATTGTGCCTGGAATAATTGCAGTTCGTTGTCATTTTCTAGGTATCGTTGGGGTAACGACTGTATCCATTTCAATATGCTGTGCCATTTCCCCTGATCAATCATCTCCTGCCCGATCGATCTTATAATATGCTTTACTCTCAAGTATTTTTGGGCATCGTAAAAATGGCTGATCGCCTCCAGCCATAGATGTTCATTTTCGTAAATCCTGGCCGCTCTGGTATTAAGCCGATAATATTCTTCGAGATTACTATCGTATAACCGGCTTCTCAGAAAATCACGGAATAAGGGATGGTAACGATAGCATGGTTTGTCAGTGATGATACTGGTGATGAAAAGATTACGCCTTTGTATCTCGCGAAGTAATTTTTCAGATCCTTTTATGTCAAGTACCCGGTTACACAAATCCGGATCGATTTGATGAAGGATGCTGGATTTTAAGAGAAAATCTTTTAATTCTGGCGGCAACCGATCATAAATATCCGAGGTAAGGTAAGAAAATATATCTTCACGGGACAATGCAGGCAGTCCCTCGAGTTGCCCACCGGAACGTAAGTGTTCTACCTGCAGCAGGATGCCTACTATCCAGCCTTCATTTTCTTGAGTAAGTGTTTGAATTTCCTGTTTATTTAGCTTCAGATCTTGTTGGTTTGACAGCAACTCAATAATTTCATCCGGGGTAAATGCCAGGTCCCTGGTATCCAGGACATAAGCCTGGCCGTGAATAACCAGCTTATGAATGATAGGGATATCTACAGCCGTACGGCTAGATATTAGAAGGTGACAATTTTCCGGGATTTGTTCAAGCAACTTATTGAGAAATTCTCCAATATTGCTGCTCTCTACCATGTGATAATCATCAAGGACGACCAGGAAATAGTCCGGGATGTCATTCGTAATATCGTGAACTAAGGCGCTTGCTAATTGGGTAAAAAATCGGACTCCTCCTTCAGATGTCATCAACAGCGATTGGACTTTTTGACCGAATTCAGGGAAACGTAAACGAACGGCATTCAATATTCCACTAATAAAGCTGACCAGGTCGGTGTCAGTATGATCCAGGGAATACCAGCAGATCGGTATATCCAGGTCATGGCAAAAATCTATCAAAAGGGTTGTTTTACCATAACCGGGAGGAGCACTCATGGTGATCACCGCGTTGTTGAGGTTTTGATGTAAAAGGTCAAGCAAACGCTGCCGACGGATGATGTGACCGGTTATTTTTGGTACCCGAACTTTTACCGTGTTTGGTTTACCGATATCCTCTCTATTCGATACCATGGGACACCTCCCCCCGGGCTATTGCAGTTGGACAAGACCGTGAGGTTGATCCCAGAATTTGTTATCGAGATTAGTTTTAATCAGGGGTACAGGCAGTCTTTTGTGTGTTGTTTAACGGGCAGCTGCCGAAAAGTTTACCGGGTTAAGCGTTCATTCGGGTGTAAGTAATATATCCGTCTGTAACCTGATTGTCAAGGAAATAACCAGGTAAAAAGGTACTATTAGTATCTGGTTCGAAAGTCATGAATACGATTACCGGGAACAAAAACATCGTCTCACCGGTTATTTCCGGTCGATTGGTACTTTATTGCTATTGTACGCGTAAATATGTTACTATATGATTCAGTCTTGCCAGACTTATTAAAGCAGGAATTATGCAGGAGTTTATTATCGTACCGAAATTACTCATCACGGACGTGAGGACATGGTTCGGCCAAGACTAAATAACATACGTTTAAACTCAAAAACCACGAATCCCGGGCAGAAAAACCACCAGGGGACTGCCGGGAAAATCCCGCCTGACGATGAAGCGTTAAAGGTATTATGGCCGCTGCTGCATCATTCCGCCGACCTGCTCGATAAATATGAAGAGGCTGAATTCACGGTAAAAGCCGGCATCTCCCACCAGCATTTCGTCATCTTGCTCAAGATGGAAACCATGGCCAGCCCCATCCGGGAAATCGACCTCGCCCGGCAGCTGGAGCGCAGCAGCAATACCATGAGCACTACTCTCGACTGCATGGAAAGAAACGGCCTGATCACAAAAACCAGGGATACTGCCGATAGAAGAACCGTCCAAATCGTCAGTACACCTAAAGGCAGGAATAAGCTGAAACAGGCCAGCGTCATCGAATGGGCGATGATACAACGGATGTCGGCATCTCTATCCGGCGAAGAAATCAATTTCCTGATTGCTACATTAGGTAAATTAACGGAAAATACTTACCGGGAACTCCGCCGGCAGCAGCCCCGGAAGGTAATGTCCCGGTCTAAAAACCGTAAGATCACCAACGAGACTGCGATTCATTAAATTGTGCGAAGTAAGTACCGCCAGTCTTGACTAACGGTATGAGGAAATCTACAATAATCCCAAAAATCCCGGCTCCATCCGGATATCCGGGCAGCCTTATCTCCAGGAGAGGCATTACTACTAAATGAAAAATGAGTACATCACTTCCAATAACCGGGAGAGAGAGCGGCTGATCGCCCTCGTCAACCGGTTGACCGATAACGAATTATCGCTTGTTCTTTATAAAGAGGGGTGGACTATCGCCGCCGCCCTGGCGCATATCGCCTTCTGGGACATGCGCCGTATCGTTTTACTGCAGAAATGGCAGAAAGAAGGCGTCACCGCTTCCCCCAGCGATGATGATGTTTTCAACGATACGATACTGCCCTTTTTACTGAAAATCGACCCCCGGGAGGCCGCCCGGACGGCCGCAGCGAATGCCACCATATTGGATAAGCAACTGGCACAACTTCCCCCCGGGATGATCGCGGATATCGAGGCCCTGGGAGATAAACACGCCTTGAACCGGGGCCTGCACCGCAAGATGCATCTCGATGATATTGAAGCCTTACTCAGGCATTCCCAGGTTTAGGCGGCTTTAGCTTTCCTGGGCTTCCCGGGCAGCTTCATCGAAGACCTGCTTCTCCCGTTTTAAAAAGCCTTCCCGTCCGTCCGTATATGACGGCAGGACCCATTCCATCTCTTCCAGGTTCTGCGTGATGGTGGGGATCCAGTTGTACGGGATGGACAACAGCATCCAGCCTTCTTCGAAAACCTTCTTGGCGATCATGCCGAAACCCAGTCCGGTCACGGTATAATTTACGTTGCCGCTGAGAAAGGGATAAGCATAGATCCAGGCACAACCCAGTACCGGGGTGGTGCGCGGTGCCCACAATTCTCCCGTGGAATAACTCATCGCCCGGAGCACGATCTCCGCCTGTCTCGGCCGGGCTGTCAATATCAACAGGTCGGGTTCAAAATTCAGCGTCTCCAGCCTGGAGAAAGCCACATAATTGACCATGTTCTTGTGCATCTTCGGGATATACTGGTAGATCTTGTTATTCACCCGGGCTTCCTGGTAGATGCCGAATTTCGGCCCGATCAGCCCGCCTTCGATGTGCGGCGGCATCTCTTCCATTCCCAGGACCACTTTGCCGACGCAGTTTTCATTCGCCTTGGTAAAGTAGAACGGCTTCGCCCGCTGCTGGGTTTCTTTAATCATTTCACAAAAAGGGAGTTCCTTATCCAGTGGTTCCAGTCCTTTCGGCCTGGTTAACAGGAATTTCACGGCCACCGGTGGTTTTTCGAAATTGAACTTGTTGTAGATAGACAGATCGGTCCTCAATGTCATCTCGGTCCCCCTTATCTTGATGCCAAATGATACTCACCACTCTTTATCACTGTCAACCTGATACTGGTATAATTCGTAAGGGTATTGTATGATGGGGCGAGGTATAAAAACATGATCGTTGAAATGAGGTCCGGTGCCACTCAAAAAGAGATAAACGGCGTGTCTCAGCGTGCTAAATCCCTGGGCATGGACGTCCAGATGAACCTGGGTACGGACAAGACCGTGGTCGCCATTCTCGGCAGTAATACCGGTAAGCTGTCGACTGATGTCTTTGCCATCCTGCCGGGGGTTGTCTCGGTAACCCGGATCATGAAGCCGTATAAGCTTTCTTCGCGAGAATTCCATAACCAGAGTTCGGTGATTACCATCAAGGGAGTAGAAATCGGCGAAAACAAACCCATTGCGGTCATGGCCGGCCCTTGTGCCGTGGAGAGTGAAGCCCAGATGAAAAAGGCCGCCGATATTGTAAAAAACGCCGGTGCCCGTATCCTCCGGGGTGGGGCCTTCAAACCCCGGACTTCTCCTTTCAGCTTCCAGGGGCTCAAGGAAAAAGGCCTGGAACTGCTTGACCGGGTACGGAAAGAATACAGCATGCCGGTGATCTCCGAAGTGACCGATACCCAGGAAGTCGATATCATGGCTAAGTACTGCGATATCTTGCAGGTCGGTTCACGCAACATGCAGAACTTCGTCCTCCTCAGCGCCGTGGGTAAAACGAAATGCCCGGTGGTGCTGAAACGCGGTTTTTCCTGCACCGTGACGGAATGGTTGACCGCCGCCGATTATATCCTGGCTGAGGGTAATAACCAGGTCATTCTATGCGAACGGGGCATCCGTACTTTTGAAGATACGACGCGCTTCTCGCTGGATATTTCTTCCATCCCGGTACTGAAGCGGGCCAGCCATCTACCGGTCATCGTCGATCCCAGCCATGCCGCCGGGCATTTTGCCCTCGTCCCGGCCCTGGCAAAAGCCGCTGTCGCCGCCGGGGCCGACGGGCTCCTTATCGAAGTCCATCCCAACCCGAAGGAAGCCCTGGTGGACGGTTTACAATCGCTGACCCCATCCGACTTTGCCCGGCTGATGAAGGAGCTTAAACCGATTGCCACAGCGGTCGGCCGCTCGGTCTAATATTACTTTAATATACCTTATATTAAGCCGCACACTATTCTTCGACAGGCTCAGAATGAGCGGTTCGCCGCTTAATAGTCTGAATAAGATAATCTGAATAAGGAAGATATTGAAAAAGGGAGGTTTTTCATGATCAACGGACCTATCCATTGTTTAGCTATTTCGCCCCACCCTTCCGACCCCGATTTCGGCATCGGCGGCACCGCCGCCAAGTGGATCCGCGAGGGTAAAAAAGTAGTCTATGTCATTGCCACCAACGGCGATAAGGGCAGCAGCGACCCGGACTTACTGCCGGACGTCCTGGCGAAAACCCGGGAAAAGGAGCAGTTGGAAGCTGCCCGGCTGCTCGGCATCTCCGAGGTCGTTTTCCTGCGGCACCCCGATATGGGGCTGGAAGACGAACCCCATTTCCGTAAAGAAATACTCAAGTTGATCCTTTCTTACCGGCCGGAAATCGTGGCCACCTGCGATCCCGATAATCCCCCCATCATCAATAACCGCGACCACCGGGTCATGGGCCGGGTCGTCCTGGATGCCATCTGGCCTACTGCTCTCGCCCCGAATAACTACCGTGACCTGCTGGCAGAAGGGCTGAAGCTGCACCGGGTGAAAGAGCTGCTGCTGTGGGGTTCTCCCAATCAGAATATCCGTTACGACATTACCGATGTTTATGAACTTAAAATGAAAGCCTGCCGCACCCACGTCAGCCAGATCGGCCCTCCCGGAAATCCGGAATTCGACGCCCAACTGGTCAAGTCAGCGGCAACTGTCGGGCAAGCCGATGGGTATAAATATGCAGAAGCTTTCTTCCGCATGGATGTACTCCAGCGGCTGTAAGCCAGATACCTGCCTATTGATAACTTTAGCCGGGGAGGGGTGATGATGGCGCAAAAACCTTATAAAGATGGAGATGCCGGGAAGTCTGCCGCCCAACTCTATCAGGAGCGGGCGCGGCGGCTTAAGGATGCAGTTGAACTAAGGCAGCCGGACCGGATTCCCATCCAGCTGCCCATGAGTTACCTGCTGGCGGAAATGAACGGCATCACCAACCAGGAGTTCCTGGAAAAACCGGGGAAAGCCCAGGAACTACTGGAAAAAGCGGCCGTATATTTCCAGGCTGATTCGATCATGGGTACCATGCCATCCGACCCCCGCCCCCTCCTCATGCTGGGTGACCGCATGACCAAATGGCCCGGCCACGGGCTGGGCCCCCATGGGCAATACCAGTTCGCCGAACACGAATTCATGAAAGCGGCAGACTACGATGAGTTTCTCGAAGACCCCGCCGACTGGGCAGTCCGGGTCTATTTGCCCCGGGCTTTCAGCAAGCTGCAGGGATTTGCCTTGCTGCCACGGTTGGGCATGAACCTGTTCGGCAGCTACCATGTTTTAAATTCGGGTGGCCTGGCCGATCCCGCCGTCATCGACTCCTTCAAAACATATTACGAAGCGGTCAAACTGCTGGCGGAAAACGCAGTAACGGCAGCGGCTAATGTGAAACGGATGGCTGCCATCGGGGTGCCGCCGGGGACCATGGGCGGATTCAACATCGAGGCCCCTTTCGACTTCATGTCCGATACCCTGCGGGGGATGCGGGGCATCATGCTGGATATCCTGCAGCGTCCGGAAAAATTACTCGCTGCCGAAGAAAAAGTGTCCCATTTCCTCGTCAAGTATGCCATCGAGTCCAGCCAGGAGACCGGTATGAAAAGCGTGATGATGCCGCTGCACCGCGGCTCCGACGGTTTCCTGTCTATCCCTCAATTTGAACGCTTCTACTGGCCGCAGTTAAGGAAGTTGGTTGTCACCTTCGCTGATAATGGTATTTCTGCTGGTGTTTTCTATGAAGGTATTTGGGACAAGCGGTTAAGTTACCTGGCTGAACTTCCTAAAGGAAAAACCGTCGGCTGGTTCCAGGCCTCCGATATCTTCAGGGTGAAAGAGGTCCTGGGCGACACCATGTGCATCATAGGTGGCATGCCCAATTCACTGCTCCAGGGCGGCACGGTTGAAGAAGTCCGGGCTTACACCAAAAGGTTATGTAAAGAGGTCGGTAAAGGCGGCGGTTATATCATGAGCGTCGGCGTGGGCGAAATGTCGGGCTGTAAGCCGGAATTGGTGAAAGCCTGGGTCGACGCTACCAAAGAATACGGCGTTTACTAGTCGTGTATTGATTAAACATAAAGAGGCTGGACATGTGTCCGGCCTCTTTATGTAATGTCAATCTGAACTTGTTTCAGAATCCAGATTGACTGTCGGGAAATCTTATGGAGTCTGAAAGATTACATCCCTGTTTTCTATTTTCCGACAGAA
>CAZSHH010000028.1:0-16807 GCA_964606525.1 uncultured Dehalococcoidales bacterium | reverse complement strand
ATCCGGGAACAATGTTGTCCTTGATATACTTATTGGTTAGTGATACTGCCAGGAACACGAATGGTCTCTCTACTTTCCTGACGATCAATGGGCAATGCGGTAATTCCTTAGGTACATGGATCAGGCAGCTCCTGGTGAGAGTATATTGTTCATCCTCCAACCAGAACTCCACCTCCCCACCCAGATCGCCGGGATGCAGCCAATCCCCTCCCAGGAAACCGACTACCTCATCGAAGTCGTGGGTATGTTGGGGTGTTCCTTCACCCTCAGTAGCTTTCCAGTACCAGGAAAGGATGATGTTAGGCGAACCCTTGACCAGGAAATCCTCTAGCCACAGAATACGGGTTGCCCGCTTGTTGTAATCAGCTGCTTTCTCCTGCACATCCGCCGGCACTACCAGGTCAGTCAGGATCAGTCCTTCGTGTTTTCGTCCCGCCATTTTCATGCCCCCCTGAATCAAGGATTATTACTGGCCGTATCATCCCACATTATGTTTCTTATAGCAAGTGAATTATTCTGAAAATCAAATTTACGACTAAAAATTTCAAGGATTCTCCTCATAACTCGATTCGAGTAGTTCCTTGTTACCGCCCCCCGCCGGGTCTACATTAACCGTCAGCGGCCATTCCTGAACGATGATATTTCCATAATGGCATCTGACTATTAACCGGTACGAACCCCATTGAAGCTCCCTGGTCGTGGTAATCATCAAGATAGACCGGTATTCCCGTCCCGGCTCTCCCGGGAAAGACTGTGGTTCGATCTTCACTTCCATCCCTTCGGGTAATGGTATTTCAGTTATGCTGTCCTCACTATCCACTCTTATTACATCATAATCAATCATGGCAGGCCCGTGCCTGCCGGTCGAGAGTACCGGATACAACTCCAGTATCTTGCCCGCCGTGAATCTATTTACGGTATCCGGAAAATCATGACTGTCCAGTATCGTCAGGTGTACCTCAGCCATTATAGTTTGTATATTACCGAGAAATTCATCTTCAGTGACACCATTACAGTCAAGATCAAGCTGGTCATACCATTTGATATCAACTAACCGGTTCATCGAGAACACTCTATCATCGATTATCTGGTATCTGCCCCAGGGCCCCATGCTGTAAAATCGACCCTCTTCGTATTCATGTAAAAAAAGGAAATAACGTTCACCCGGCTTGAATATAGGATCTTCTCCCAGGTCTGAACCAGGAATATCAGGAGACCCTGTAATATTCAGGACAATTTCCCCAGCAGACTCTCCTTTGATCGTTTTTTCAATTCGGAAAGCTAAACGGGTAAAGAATATACTACCGTGCTCGGAGACTACCTCGATTACCCGGTCGATATCTCCCAGGGCTACCATATCCGAGGCTGCATATAGTTCTGCGAAATTATTGAACGATCCCGCATAACTCGCCGAAATACTAACACTGGGCGAGTTGGTTTTTGTATTTAAGGTGTCTGTATTTGCAGCATGTTTATAGCCTGTCAATAAGCCCATCAATCCCCCACACCCCAACACCATTGCGACAATTATCGTCCCCGGTTTTAACCTCAGACAACGATAATAAAGATGATTGAACTTCTCGATTACGTCTTGCATACCAATATATAGTAATCAGGCTCAAGAAATGTTCATACTGATAAAACAAACTACACTTGATTATCAAATATAAAAAAACATAGGGGCGGGATTTCTACCCGTCCATTCTATTACTTTCTATTGCCCCGACATGTCGAATATCTCGATTACCGGCTGATTCGGTGCATTACCGATAAACCAGTAGAGATATCCATCGATCATGCTGTAACTGGAAGATGAACCATTCTGGAAATCCTTGAAGAAACTCCATTCATCCGGCAGTATTCCGAAACCAATCGTTGACAAAGATACCGGGTCCGAGATATCAATGAACTCTATCCTTGTCTTAAAATCGATTCCGGAAATATTTCTGGTGAAAACATAGAGTCGCTCGTTTGAAATTAAAGTCGGCCCCCAGATATGCTGTTCCTCAAACTTTAGAAGCGTGATGTTACGGGGATTTTCCGGTTCTGAAATATCCATAGAAAGTATAGCGGTTCCCGCCTTCCCGGTTAGAGCAATATATAACCGTTCCCCTGTTAGTGAAATCCCTTGTGTGTAGTACGGCCAAATAATGTCCGGTGATAGCCCGATTATAGTATCCAGCGATGCATCGAAAGTAAGTTTTTTAGCTATTTTCAAAGACTCTGGAGACGAAATATCGATGATATTGATCGTATCTCCGGTTTCAGCGTAAAGGTAGTTGCCCGAGATATTCAACATGATCCCGGACTGTGATGATAATGCTAAACTCCCGATTTTCTCCGGACTAGCGGGAACGGTAATATCGAGAGTGACGATATCATGGTTACCGTCATTAATAAAGGCATAACTACCTGAAACAACCATTGACAGCGGGTGTAAGTCTGTTAACCTTGCCAGTTCCACCGGTGAACCCGGATCGGAGACGTCTATCACCCATAAAAAAGTATCGGCGGATACATACAGGGTATTACCGGATACCATTTCACCCATGAGATATTTGGTACCTTCGGGAGCACGAAGATAACCGGCTTTGCGGGGATGGACGGCATCGTCGATATTCAACACCAGGACACCCGGCGGGGTATACGTCTCCGCATTCTGGGTGTTGACCTGGGTAAAAAGGTATTTATTCCCGTTGATCTCTCCGATCACACCATATCCGGGATCAGAAGCACCCTCCTCCTCTACCCGGTATTCACCAACCGGGGTAAGGGCTACCGGCACCAGGTTCGGCGGTACCATCGTCGATAATGTATAGATCGAATCAGGGGCCTCGAAATGGAAGACCTCTGCTTTTCTTTGTCCGTCCGGTAACATGTAATTAATCTCGATAAATGAACCTTCTACCATTTTGGCGATCGTCTGTGGACTGACAATAGTAGCGTTATATCCAATGGTGCTGACATACTCCAGAGTTTTTCCGGGAGTTAGTCTATAAGGTCCATTGCTATATTGGCTATTTTCCCACCGGTGCCATATTTTCTTACTCGGTTCCGGGTTGGGAATAATGTTTTCAATCCTTACCTCCACTTCCGTCAGATTATCTGTACCTATATTGAGAAGTCTAATGGCGTATTTGATCTCGCGGTTCGATGGGTCATGATTATCAATTTCAGCCTCAATTTCGGCTTTGATATTTGGCGATTCCGGTACATTTGACACCCAACCGGCCAGTAGCTCGCCGTCTTTATCTAATGGAGCCTCGACTAATATCTGCCCGTTGAAATCCGAGAAAATATATTCAGTTTTGGAGGATGAAATTTCATCTTCTGTACCCGCCTTTTGTGTCTCGGATATCATCCGCCGAATCAGATAATCATCCTTGCCAATCCAGAGTTCACTCACTGCTGAACCGATGGTTGATTGCCATTTTTTTACCTGCTCTGAAATTTCTTTTTCACTCAGGGGACGTATTCCTTCTTTGGTACGCTGCTCCTGAATCGCCCGCAGTTGTTTCTCATAGTCATACTCTCCCTGGTAGTGCAGGCATAACGTATTATCAACTGTCTCTTCAGGGAGTGCTTTAACATTCTCTAGAAAACCAAGCATCATCGCAGTATATTCACGGGTGACCATCGATGAGTACATATACCCGGACGAAGACCAACTCGATATCCCAACACCGGATTCCAAAGTTGAATCCGGTTTTTTTTGGTAAAACTTGTCACCGATAATAATATATTCAAGGTATAAAATATCGTTTTCCATTATAAAGTGGTAACGGTCCGGATCCATGAACTCGACTTCCGAAATACGTGTATTTATAACCTGACCTTCAGAATAAGAAGTTGTTGCCATAGACATCCGGTATGAATGGACTTCTGATATCGCCGTCTGTGCTCTTGCTAAAATTCCCATCGAACTATTATTTGTACTCCACGGCTGCCATATAATCAGGCCAACCAAGATTGTTATTACGATCGGTATCGCTGCGAAAGCCGGTTTAAACCGCATTTTTTGGTTATGGTTTGTTACATTAGGTCTTATTTCAGATAACACAGATTCCTTGATATCAATGTTGGCCGGGATGCTTTGCATACTGGCCATTTCTTGCCTGACTTTTCGATATCCTTCAAGGATTGCACGGCATTCCGGGCATCCGGCAAGATGCTGTTCTATTATCTCTATCTCATTTTGAGATACCTCTCCATTCGCATAAGCCGATAGTTTTTCTTTCATCTTCCGGCACTTCATCTTGCCTCTCCTCCTCCGGCATCGAACCGTTTGCGGAATTCCTCGCTGCCCCGCGCCACCCTCATCCGTACTGCATCTTCCGATATCCCCAACATCTGCCCGATTTCCCGGTACTTAAATCCATCGATAAAGTGCAGGACCATGCAAACCCTGAAATTGGCGGGGATCCGGAGCAGGATATCCTGGACCTCGACTTCATTAGTCATTTCGTCTACCAACTGTAAGTCGGCCTTTAAACCCGGATCATCCATCAGCCGGATCAACGGCAATGACCTCTTTTTCCGGCGGTACTGCAATACATTATTGGTGGCGATACGGTAGAGCCACGTTCTGAATGGTAAATCCAGAGTTGTCCTCGATAAACTTTTATATACCTGTAGAAATGTATCCTGTGCCAGGTCTCGTGCTGTTTCAATATCTCCCGTCATACGTAAGAAATACCGGATGATTTGAGACTGATAACATTCTACAAGTTCACCGAAGGCATCGACATCTCCCGCTTGCGCCCGGTTAACCATTTCTGTGTTATCCAATTCCGGAATTACCTTCATCTATTATTAGAAATGCAGTTTTAACCCAAAACCGAACAATCAATAATTCCAGCTAACTTTATGGCAACTAACAGTTCAGGTCAAGCTAATGTATTTCTGAATCATTCATCTTAGCTTAATACCAGAAATTGAGATATTTTTTGTCCGACTGGACTTGTTCATGGCATAATGACCAACTGAAAGTGGAAAAATAGTGGAGGTGGTTCATGTTAATTACCGCCCAGGTCAGCCTTTATCCCCTGCGCCAGGAAAGTTTGTCCCCGGCTATCGGCACGGCTGTCAGCATCTTCAGGGAACACGGATTGGAAGTGACCGAAGGCACCATGAGTACCCAGGTTTACGGCGATGATGGCCCTGTTTTCAATGCCCTGCAAGATGCTTTCAAAGCCGGTGCGGCCCAGGGCAATGTGGTGATGGTGGTGACTATTTCGAATGCCTGCCCGGTCAAGCCGTAAGCCAACCGGATATATTGTTATATTGCCAGCCCCCTCCCCGCCAGGTCCGCCGCCACCTCCGCCAGGCCGAGGGTGATTAGTCTGTCTACCGTTTGATTACCAGTCGCGGTATCCCAACCCCGCAGCGAGTAATACTCATCTTTTAGTCTTTCAAAAGCACGGCGGTCGATTACATTTCCTTTTAGCGAGATACGTTCGCCGCCTTTCCCAGCCACAGTGCAGTCGCGGTTGAAGAAAACGAACTGCATCGGTTCCGTGAACAGGAATTCCGGCAGCGTATCCCCCCCCACCCCTGCCGGACCAGGATTGCCCGCTGCAGGTTGTATATCCTTTCGCCGATCTTTATCAGTTCCTGTTCATCCAGGTGCCCACCGGTAATGGCATTGACGATCCGGCTTTCCAGGGTACAGAAGCCGAGCGATTTATCGATATCCCGCACCTGGTAGATCGGCCACGCCAGGTCGCACAAGACCAGGCTTTCCTTGAGATAAGCATAGTCTTGTACTTGCTTCGCCGCCAATGCTTTGCCTTTGTACGTGGAAAAATCAGCCGCATCAGGGCCGCCCCAATATTTTTCGGCGAGATCATGAAATGCTTCCGTCGACATGAAAGCATCCGGCCACTTATTTTCCGTCCAGTTCACCCAGCGGTTTAGCGGCAGGTTCGTGGCATGATGCAGGTGCACCGCCCGCCGGGGCTCGGTAGCATAGGAGAGTGTGTTCACCAGCATCAGGCGGGGATCATACTCGAAAGACTCGCCCGACCGCATCAGTGTCGCCGCGCTGTGCAACTGCCCGGCTCCTTGCCCGATAATTCCGGATGCCCTTAAAACTCCTTGTGCCAGGACATCGCCCAGGCCTTCCCGGAAAGACATCTGTTTAATCAGCGCCTCGATAAATTCGACACTGCCCATCCGGGAAAAAGGAATGCCGGAATCATCGTTTACAATACCCGCCTGGTAACACTGCTCCAGCCAGTTAAGCATCGAGGACAGCACCGCCGTATCGATGCCGTATTCATCACATAAGCGCCCCGCCCACCGGTTAGCTTCCATCCCCTTTTCCCGGCCGTAATATTTCATGGCCGGGCCCATATACACCCCAGCCGCCTGGCAAAACGATTTATACGTTCGCCCGTTATCTGCTTTGTAAATAAACCGGGTGCAGCCGCTGATACAACCGTAACAGGAGGTCATTTTCATGGTGCCGGGCAACATATGGCCGTAGTCTTCAAAATTCCTGATGCGCAAACGCCGCACCAGGGCTGCCAGTTCCCGCACTTGATCCGGAGCGGCGGCTTGCGGCCGGTGGCTGCGGTCAGCCGTGATTACTACTGCTTTCAGGTTCTTCGCTCCCATCACCCCACCAAACCCGCTCGAGCCGGAAGCGTTTTCCGCAGCCAGGATGGTAGCAAATGTCACCATGCCCTCTCCTGCAGGGCCGATACTTAAGATACGGGCATCTTTACCCACTTCTTCGTGTAAGACCGCCTCTGTTTCTACCGTAGTTTTCCCCCAGAGGTGCGTAGCTTCTTTTATGTCAACTCCATGGTCGGTGACCAGGATATAAACCGGTTTTTCGGCTTTTCCGGAAACCGCCATGCCGTCATAACCGGCATACTTCAGCCACGCCCCCCAGCTGCCCCCCAGGTTGGCATAGGAAAAAGCTTCCGGTTCCATCTCCGGCGACTTACCGCAGATTTCCCAGCGGCACCCGGAAAAGCCCATGAAGCCGGCAACCGGGCCGGTCATAAAGACCAGGCAATTTTCCGGGTCATAAGCTTTCGCTGCCAGCGGCGTTTTGTCCCAATACAATTTTGCCGCGATGCCCCGGCCGCCCAGGAAGCGACTGGCATAATCAGACGTCAGCAGGCGCCCTACTCTTTTCGTCGAGAGATCGATGTCCAGGATCGTCCCGGCATAGCCTTTGTCCATGTGATCGTTCCACCCCATATCCCGGTGTTCTTATTTCACGACTACGTGCGGGAACCTGGCAAATACCGCTTCGTTTAATGCCACGCCCAGTCCGGGGAGTTCCGGGACGGCATAGTATCCTTGCTGCGGTTGATAGTCCTGGAGGCATAATTCACGGTTAGGCTGCTTAATGGCGTTAACATGATGTTCATGGATCTGGAAATTGGGAATGACTGCTTCCAGCTGCAGGGACGCCGCCGTGGCCACCGGGCTGCCGCATACATGGACCTGTACCGTAACATCATAAATATGAGCATAATCACAGACCTTTTTACCCTCGGTCAGGCCGCCTACCAGGCACAGGTCAGGTTGTATCATGCCCAGGCTCTGCTGCTCAAAATACTGGCGGTAGCCCCAGCGGGTATACAGCCGTTCGCCGGCGGCCATGGGGATCTTCACATTTTGTGCCAGTTTCGCCTGGAGGTCGGCATTCAGGTAGTGCACGCCCTCTTCGAAGAACATGCAGTGGAATTCTTCCAGGGCTTGTCCGAGTTGTATTGCTGAACTGACGCCGGGTGAAGAATGCAGCTCGATGAGTATATCCACTTCAGGCCCCACGGCCTCCCTCATGGCTTTGATCCGGTTGTAGACCATGGTCACCGTTTTGCTGCTTAATATCTTGTTTAAGTCAGTGATCCGCATTCCCTTCTCGTCCAGCGTGGCCGGATCAACCTTCACGGCATCGTATCCATCGGCCACGGCAATACGGGCGGCTTCTGCGAATTCCTCCGGCTGCGTCAGGCCGATAAATTTTTCCCGGTCCCAGCCAAACTGAATCTGGCTGGCATAGGTCCGCAGGCGGTCGTTGGTTTTCCCGCCCAGGAGTTGATAGACCGGTTGGTTTAACGCTTTCCCTTTGATATCCCAGCAGGCGATATCGATAGCACTCATCGCCCCAAATACTACCGGCCCCCCTCCCTGTGCCCAGAAAGTCCGCCGGAAGAGGGTCTCCCATATCTTTTCGGTCTTCATAGGATCGTTCCCGATGAGGAAATCCTCCGCCAGATTTTTTACGTAACCGGCACCGCCGGAGTGGCCGGACCCATAGGCTAATCCTACTTCACCCAGGCCGCTGATACCTTCGTCAGTATTGATCCTGATGATCACCGGATGCCACGGCTGCCATTTCGGCGCCAGTTCTACATCGCAGTCCCAGATATCGACACTGGTGATTTTCATAATTCAATCCTCACTATCTATTATGTAAACCTTTTTCCTGGAGCTATTTCCTCGGCGGCATCGTACCAGAGACCTGGATGCACTGCCCGGTGATCTTCAATGAGGCGTCCGATACCAGGAACGCCACCGCCTTCCCGATATCTTCCGGCGTGATCGTTCTCCCTTCCGCCTGCATCTTCTTGCCCCGTTCCGCCCAATCTGCCGGGAAATGTTCGTAAAAGGACGTAAAACCGAAAGCCGGGGCCAGACAGTTGACCTTTATCCCGGACTCCTGCAGTTCCTGGGCCAGGCTTTGTGTAAAAGCGATTACCCCGGCTTTCGCTGCCGCATACGAGATGCCGGTAGCCGCCCCGACCACCCCGGCTAATGAAGAAATACTCACAATATCGCCTCGTTTTTGGGCAATCATCTGCGGCACCACTGCCCGGGTACAGTTCATAACACCGATCAGGTTCAGGTCGATGTCTTTACGCCATTTATCCGGGCTCGTTTCGGCAAAAAGCATGGGCGGGGTACTGCCGCCGGCATTGTTGACCAGGATATCGATCTGCCCGAACCGGGCAGTGACCAACTGCACCATATTATCAACTTCCGCTTTATTGGTCACATCGACTTTTACGGCGAGTGCTTTTCTTCCCAGTTTCCTGATTTCCCCGGCGGTTGCTTCCATACCGGCAGCATCGATATCAGTGACCACGACGTTGCAGCCTTCCCTGGCCAGGGTCAAGGCGATCCCCCGCCCGAATCCTTTCTGGCTGCCGGCACCCGTTACGATGGCTACCCGGTCCTTCAGTCCCAGTTCCATAATGCCCTCCTCAAATATCGCATATATTGTCTCTGCCCGTAGCGAAAGTCGGCTGCAAGTTACGGCCATAATTCCCTGGCCGCATCCTCCAGCCCTAATGATAATAGTTTTTGTTTACTCGGTTTAGCTGTCTCCAGGTCCCAGTCCATGATCGTCAGGTATTCCCGCACCATCGTTTCCGCATCCACCGTTTTCCCCGCCAGCGGCCCCTGGGTATGCGGCGGCTGGCCCAGTATCCGCCCCGGGATTTTGAATTCCCTGGGATTCAGCCCCTCCCGGATATTAAAAGCCTGGCGCAGGTTGGCGATCCTCTCCCCGGTCACCACCAGTTCCTCCGTCGTCACTTCCCAGCCGGTCACCGCGCTGATAAATTCCGCCATTACATCGGCATGCGGCAGGGTCATGTTGACAAACAGGCACATCCCGCAGGCCATCAGGGCATGCTGGAAATTGCTGCCCCGGGCATGCAGTGGTGCCCGGCCGGTAATCATTTTCCGGTCAAACCGGGGCAGCAAGCCTTCACTATGATGTTCTTCCGAACCCTGGGTATGCCTTGCCGGAGTCGCATTGGTAATGTAAGTCGTCGTCACGTTGACACTGGCCAGCGGATTATGCCCCGGGACTTCCTGTCCCTGGATATGAATGGCATATTGCTCCGCGCCCCGGCCGATTTTCCGGGCCGCTGACTTTACACCATCCGCCAGAATATCACCGAACCCTTCCCGTTTCGCCATTTTTTCCGTCATAGCTACCAGTGCCTGGTGGCTACCCCAGGACATTGCGATGCCGCCGGTATCCGCCTGGCTAATAATCCCTTTTTCATAACATTCCATGGCGAAAGCAAGCACCGCCCCGGTGGATATGGTATCGAACCCATACCGGTTGCAGATATCCTGCGCTTTCAGTATTGCTTCGGCATTATCAACTAAACAATTGGAGCCTAACATGACGATGGTTTCATATTCCGGCCGGAACGAACCGGCCGCGTATTTGTATTCGCCAGTCCCCGCTTTCATCAACGCTTCACAGCCTACCGGACAGCGGTAACATCCTGCCGCTTTTAACTGCCGTTTTAAGAAAGCATCCCCTTCCAGGGCTTTGGCGTTTTTGAAATCAACGAGGGGATCTCCACCCCAGTTTTTGATCGGTGAGTCTCCGGTCAGGATCGAATCCACGGTCACAAAAGTCGTCCCGTATTTCCGCATCATGTCCAGCTGCCGGCCCATCGCTGCCAGGTACTTTTTACGCAGGTTCCTCACCAGTTCTTCGTTAGCCACCGGTACCTGTGCACTGCCCCTTACCACCACCGCTTTCAGCTTCTTCGACCCCATCACCGCCCCCAAACCCGAACGCGCCGCCACACTGCCCTTGTTGTGCACGATACTGGATATCAGTGCTAATTTCTCCCCGGAGGGGCCGATGCAGGCCACGGCGGCATCTTTACCTGCTTCAGCTTTCAGGATGTCGTCGGTATCATAGGTATCCTTGCCCCAAAGATGGGAGGCGTCCCTGAGTTCGGCCCGGCCGTCATTGATATACAGGTAGACCGGCTTTTCCGAAATACCGGAAAATAGTACGCCGTCATATCCGGCAAACTTGATGTAAGCGCCGAAATAACCACCGGAATTGGCATCGCCCCAACAACCGGTCAGTGGTGATTTCCCGAAAGCGGTAAACCGGGTACCGGAAATCGCTAAGGTACCGGTCAGCGGCCCGGTCATCAGTCCGAAGATGTTGTCCGGTCCCAGGGCATCAACGCCGGCCTTCTGCCGGCTGAATACCAGGCGTACCCCGGTCCCATAGCCACCGATGAAATTACGGTTGAGTTCCTCACCGAGTTCCTCAACCGTAATTTTTTGATGCGTCAGGTCAACCTGGAGGATTTTCCCCAGATACCCTCCCCCCATGCTTCCCTCCTTTATCTTGTTCCCATAGCCGGTGGCAAGTGGTCCCTGTTGAGAGATGCATCTATGCAACCCGCTGCTAGTTGCGGGTTATTAAAACCTTGAATAATTATTCGTATTATTTGCGATGATCTTTTCCCAAAGGATTATAGTATAAATAATCCTTTAAGTCTTCATTCTTTCTCTCCGCCGAAAGTATCGTAAGGCCAGGCTAACAGGTTGCCTTCGGCTATCTTAACGTTCGTAAAACCTAATTTTCGTAAGATGCGTGAAGCCTGGTAAGAACGTCCGCCGGAACGGCAGGTAACCACAATTTCTTTGTCCCGGGGCAGTTCGCCACCTTTCTCCAAGAGCATCGTCTGCGGTATCCACCTGACCTGCGGAGCTTCGATATGCCAGCTATCCCATTCTGGTTTAGTCCGGACATCGAGCAGGACGAAGTCTTCTTTGGCATCCAGCTTAGCTTTGACCTGGGCCGGCGTGAAGCCAACCATTATGCCTGCCATCTTGTTGCGTACTACATTGGCCGCATGATGTACCGGGTCCTGAGGGGTATTGTACGGCGGGGCATATGCCAGGTCGACATCAGCCAGGGTCTCAACCGTCGCGCCGTAGGTGACAGCCATGGCCAGTACGTCGATCCGTTTCGCCAGTTCTCCTTTCCCGAAACCCTGCCCCCCCAGGACACGGCCCGTCTTTTTATCGGCAATCACTCTCACGATAATGTCACGTGAACCGGGAAAATACCCGGGCCGGTCTGATTCCGGAGCCAGTGAAGTTACCACATCATATCCGGCACTTCGTGCCTCTTTTTCGCCCAGGCCGGTCCGGCCGACGTTAAAATCAAGCACCTTCACTATCGTTGTCCCCAGGACACCCATGAATTTTTCTCTGCTGCCGGTTATATTACTGCCGATTATCCGGCCGTGCTTATTTGCTGTCGACCCCATGGGGGCAAACATCGCCGCCCCGGTGACCAGGTTCTTGTTCTCCACGCAGTCACCTCCGGCATAGATGTCCGGATCGCTGGTCTGTAAATAATCATCAACGGCGATTGCTCCGGTCTTGCCCATTGCCAGACCGGCTTCCTTCGCCAGCTTCACATTCGGCCTGACTCCGATTGCCAGTATCGCCACATCGGCATCGATTGCCGCTTTATCGGTAACCACCTGTTGCAGCTTCCCACCTGCGCCTTCAAATCTGGCTACCCTCTCCCCTAACCGCAGGTTAATCCCTTTCTTTCTTAAGTACTTTTCCACGGGCATGGCGATATCTTCATCCAGGGCTCCGGGCAGGATATGGGCCATCGCTTCCACCACCGTCACTTCCAGGCCCCGGGTAGCCAGGACTTCCACCATTTCCAAACCGATCAAGCCACCGCCAATGATGACGGCTTTCTTTGGTTGTTTCTCTGTGATCCAACTCAAAATCTGGTCGGCACTAGCTACATCTTTCACGGAATAGACTCCGGCCAGAGCGATACCTTCCAACGGCGGCCGTACCGGATTGGCGCCGGTCGCCAGCACCAGTTTGTCATATTCCAGGGAGGCCGTCTGGCCGTTGGCCAGGTTCACCACCTTGACCTGGTGTGCGGCATGGTCGATCGCTTCCACACGGGTATCCAGCATCACGTCGATATCCATAATATTCTTAAAATCTTTGGCGGTGCGCACTAATAGCGCATTCCTTTTCGCCACAACACCTGATACATAGTAAGGAATACCGCATCCGGCATAAGAGACCAGGCTGCCCTCTTCAATGATCGTAATTTTAGCATTGACATCACAACGCCTTGCCCGTGCTGCCGCCTTGGGCCCGCAAGCTACCCCACCCACGATTACAATACGCTTTTCCGAACTCACTTTATCCTCCTGGCATAACGACCTGTTTCAATCAATGAATGGTTATTCATTTACTCGATATTTTCTATGCTATCATAGCATCCACTTCACCGGCTTGTACAGGAAATTCCGCTTGACCGGAAGCAAAAGGACAGATAGAATCTAGCGTAAATACCTGGTGGCTCTGATATCAAATTAGATACCGGGTTATTGTGATGATACGATATACGTTATATTTTATAGCTAAATACCAGTATTCCAGGGAGGGTTAATGCCAATGGTCTCTCACGATGATTACTTAAAAGAGATTGATCTCCGCATCAAAGCGATCGAACAGGCAGCCGTGGAATTGACCCGGCTCGGTAAGGCAAACGGCATCCCTGCCGTTTACAAAAATGCCAGGCGTATCACGGCTACGGTAAATATCATGAAACTCGAGGTCTCCGATCTCCTCGACCTTAAAATATAAGTTATTACTGGCCTATATCCGGTCTGTGTTAAGATATTTTGATGCCTTTTCGTGCTGTATTATTCGATGTTGATGGCACCCTTCTTGATACCCTGCAGGACCTTGCCGATTCGGTCAATGCAGTTCTGATTCGCTCCGCCTACCCGCCGCATGATGCCGATGCCTACCGCTATTTTGTCGGTGACGGCTCCACGGAACTTGCCCGCAGAGCTCTCCCGGAATCAGCCCGGGATGCCGTTGACCTGGATGCTATGGTGCAAGCCATCGATGAAGAGTATACCCACCGTTGGGCGGTTCATACCTACCCTTACCCCGGCATCCCTACCCTGTTAACTGCCATTTCCCGCCTCGGACTGAAGCAGTGCGTGCTCTCAAATAAAAAACAGAGCTTCACCGGCATGACTTTAGCCCATTTCTTACCCGAACACCATTTCGATATCGTGATCGGTGCCCAGCCCGGCCTCCCCCGTAAACCCGACCCCACGGCAGCCTTACACATTGCCCGTCAGGTGAAAGTTAATCCCGCCGACTTCATGTATGTCGGCGATACCGCTACCGACATGCAAACCGCGGCCGCTGCCGGGATGTATCCGGTTGGGGTATTGTGGGGCTTCCGTAACGCGGCGGAACTACTGAATTCCGGAGCGGCGGTACTGGCGGCAAAACCTGCTGATATCCTTACCTTACTAGAGAACCGGAATTAAGCACTGCCGGTATTGTCGGTGGTGATCAAAGGAATATATAGGCTGATCATTTACCAGCGAGGCCGCTTTTTTCTGCCATATCCTTGTTATCCAGGCCGCGTATTTTCCCCTTTTTCTAAAACGGAAGCGCTGCCGATTAACCCATCGGCAGCGCCTAAATGGACAGGACTTCAGGGAAGGTTATTTGGGCAACCTCACCGGCACTTTTTTACATTTGGCGGTCTTTACCGGGCTTACCGCCGCTCGTCTGCCCCCTCGTTTGGCCTTAACCTCACGTTGATGATACTGTAAAATATCTCGCTATTGGCTTTGCGCCATAATTACAGCACCAAAGGGGCCGGTGCGCATACCACCAATTCCACCCTTAAATGTCACAACAGTGCCAGCATCACCTCCCTGGACCTGCCCATTTTCCGTTAAACAGTTATCCGGATTTGTTATCTGCTTTACCACTCTGGCACACACAACTTACCGGATAACCATTGTTATTTTAAGAAAAAGATGATAAATAAGTCATTACAGACGGTTAAAAAATATAACAATTTTGTAACAATATCTTAACTTCAACTGGAAAAAATAAGCGGGAATCTGTATGCTTAGGAAGGTCTTACAATCCCATATACAAGTTCATGAAGGAGAAAACGAGCAGTGTCTTCAGAATACGAAAAATATATCATCCGTAAACCGGCGGTACTGAATGGGATCGCCGCCGACGGCACGGTCAGATTCAAGGTCCCCGGGGGTACGATTCCCCTACAGGATGAGACTACCACCGGGCCGCGGCTGATTTTCTCCGGCGATTTCGTCAAAGAGGCTGCTACCAAGGTCGAGTACGGCTTCATCATGAAGGATACTACTTTACTCTCCCGCACCGGGGATTTCGGGGCACATAAACACGATTATGCGGAGATTTTCCTTTTCTTCGGCAACGACCCGTATGATACGGCATACCTTGGCGCAGAAGGTGAATTCTGGCTGGATGAAGGGGACCATCTCGAAAAAACCATTTTCGATACCTCCTGTAGTGTCTATGTCCCGCCGAATATCGCCCATTTTCCGTTATTTTTCCGGAATGTGAAATCACCGGTCATGATGGGCGTCGTTGTGCCGCATGTCGGCGATCTGAAAAATGTCCCGGTATCACGCCGTGGCCTTACAAAATAAAAGGATTCGCATATGGAACGGGTAGAAGCGGTCAGGATATTGAAAGAGTCCCTGAAAGAAATACCTGGGCTGAAACAGCTTTCCTACGGCAACCGGGAATATGCTCTCTGGAAAACCCGCCTCGAAGAAAGCATCAAGACCGGCCTGGAAGAAGGTGATTTAACCCTTTTAGAGGAAACCGGTTTGCCGATCTTCATCGTCAACAACTATACTACTGCCGCTGCACGCCAGGAACACTACACCAGTTTACTTGATGCTTATAACCTGAATATCGCGAAAATTATCCAAAAATATGAAACGGTTAAAATTGCGGGTACACCCGCTCTTCCGGAAAGCCTTCAGCCCCGTATATATATCTCCTACGGAAAAGAAAGCCGGGCGCTTAACCAAATCATCCAGTTCCTGACTGCCCTCGATGTCGAACCCCTGGTTATCAAGGGGCCAGCCGGGCTGGACCGGCCGGTTGATGACCAGCTTGAGTATTATTTACAGCAATCTGAACTGGTGATCATCTTGGCTGCCGGCGATATCGAAATCGACGGTAAGCCCAATCCGTCACAAAATGTTATCTATGAGATTGGTCTGACGCAACGGACACATCCCGGGCGTATTATTTATCTGTTGGAAAAAGGGACAGCAATACCCGCTATTACCCGTCCCCAGGTCTGGGAACATTTCGATCCCCAAAACCTGGAAAGCGTGTTCTTGAGAATCGCTGCCGAATTAAGAAATCACGGTTTGTTGAAAGCCGTCAAACCGATGTAAATATCCTTATCCGGTTTTTACTACGCGGGTGCCGCAGATACGGCCCAAAAAGTCCAAGACTTACGATATCCCCTATTGTGCCACAAGTATGAATATTTAATGAATCGCCGCATTAATAATCGAGCCTAATTTACCATTTCTACTTCATCCGATGCCTCATCGAAGCGGTAGCGGGCGAAGGTAGGGTTGGTCTGTGAGACAAATATCCACTCCTCTTTTTTCCTCTGTTCCGTCACAAAGGACAACTGCCCCTCGACCAGCCACTGACCGGCCTGATAATAGTGGCCCCGGATCAGTTCCTCCTGGGTGATTTGCCGCGCATTTTGGGCATGAAAGACCTCCTGTGTCCTCATTTCTCCTTCACCCAGGTACATGTAAGCGTTGCTTTCATTCACCTTCTGTTCCACGTACGCCAGTATTTCCGGTAAGGTCATGGTGATTGCCGGCGTGGTTTTGTTTTGCAGATCACAGCCGGCCCAAACACAACACCATAATATTGTTACGGTTATGACAGTCAGGATCTTCTTCATAAATACTCTATAGTGAAGTTTGTCTTTTTATAGCATCATGTGCTGCAGCTGTCAATCACCGGGATGTGCGATCAATCAGGAAAATAAGTAAAAAAACCAAGACTTTTAAATCTATGGTTATTCTGCAGCTTTTGTCCCAGGAACGGTTTCCCCAACGGTAACTAAATCTCGGGGTGAGAGGATTTGAACCTCCGACCTCAGCGTCCCAAAGGG
>CAZSHH010000027.1:0-29215 GCA_964606525.1 uncultured Dehalococcoidales bacterium | reverse complement strand
TAAGTGGCGGCTTTTGCTATGTCCCTCACTGGCGGCATTTGGGCGTCCGCTAACACTGATGGTGAGCAAAAACCAGAAAATACCAATAAAATACATGAAATGAAAGGATTACCTGGATTAACAATGTTTGTTCCCACACCTCCCCACGCCTTCACCCCACTGATAACACAATCGCCTGTGTCTACCCACAGGTAGATATCGTAGGAAGATGGACCGGTGAGATTACCAGCAGGCTCGGTGATATCATGGGCAATGATAAGGTCGCCGGTAGCGCCGGTATTGGTCAGAGTACCGGTCCCGACGCTGATCCCATTCCGTTGAATACGGTAATTAAGGATAGTGCCCCCACCCATCCATGAATCCACAGTTACTTGCAGCCGCACGGCCAGCCTTAATACCTGGAGACGGTCATCGTCCGGAGTGGGAACCAACATGGTAGTGCTGTAGTCCGGGCTGCCAGGTTCGGTCAGGGCAATAATATTCTTCGTGGCCGATTCCAAATCGCCGCTTTCCTGGATACCCGGGGTATATGTAATGCTCTCGATCCGTGGTTGAGTGTCGGAATGATACTTATGTCCCATCGCTGTTACTCCTTAATTCAATTTTTTCATTACCAATACAACTAATTTTTCTTAATAATAGTAGAACATAAGTACTTCATTTTGTCAAGTACATACAATATTGATTTTTTGACTTATGTCTTTTTATTAGTTATTATAGATGACATATGTCATCAAAACGGATTTACCTTGAACCTTTATGGTTTAAAAGGAGAGAATTCGACGACCTGTCGCTAAACCCGCCAGCTGGATATGAGTTCATTACCATGAACGATGAAACTTCCTCGATAAGGCTTTTGTCCCACTTCAACTTAAGTTACCGCTTGCTGAATACCGCAAGCCGCTGGCTGCCCGTCAACCTAGCTAGAGCCCGGCTGCTTTCCCGAACTCCTCTGCCTCGACATACCAGTTTAGTCTATGCCGTCTCCCATCCTTCTTTTAGAAAATTCCCCTGGATTCTTGACCTGCGCGCTGAACAACCGTATATCATGGCCGGGGGCGAGAGGTCATTCGATAACTTCCGTGGTATTGTGTGCCGCTTATTAAAATCCAAATATTGCCGCAGCATCATCTATGAATGTGAGGCCGGTAAGCGGGCGCTGCGGCAAAGTCTGAATACTCCCGAATTGGCAACGAAAATTAAATTTGTCCCGTCTGGAGTCCCACTGCGGAAGTTCGTCAAGGCCTTTGGTAGTAATAAAACGGTCAAGTTGTTGTTTGTGAATTCTGCCAATATCAACGCTGCCTGGAACTTCAATTTGAAGGGAGGGCAGATATTGTTGGAAACTTTTTGCTTGCTAAAACAAGAATATCCAAAACTCGAGCTATTTATCCGTTCCGGTATCCCCGAGAAGATAAAGAGGTCTTACAGTGGAATTCCTGGACTGAGAATAGTAGATAAGTCCTTGCCATGGGAGGAATTGGACAGGGAATTCAAGACTACCGATATCTTTGTTATGCCGACATATGTAACCCCATCGATTGTATTCCTCGATGCCATGAGTTATGAACTGCCCATCATTACCACCGATGTCTGGGCAAATCAGGAATATATCCGTGATGGAAATAATGGATTGCTGATCCACCACCCACTGGCCGGTAGTTTTACCGAAGGCGATATAGTTCATTTTAATTCACCTGCTTTCCGGAAGGCATTGTATACTGTTGACCGGAAGATGGTAATTGATTTGACAGCGGCGGTGAGGCTCCTGGTTGAAAATGTTGAATTACGAAGGAAAATGGGCTCCGCCGGCCGGGCCTGGGTAGAAAAAGAGCATTCCCTGGATGTCTGGCGGAACGGACTTAAAAAAGTGTTGGACGAAGCACTGGAAATTCAGAATAATTCCCTATGATACCTTGATATATCCCAATAAGGCTTCCAATAAAAGCCGGGCTGCTTTTTTGTCCAGCGGTTGGTTATTATTGCCACACTTCGGAGATTGAACACAACTGGGACAACCGTCGAAACAAGGACATTCCCGAACTGTCTTCAGCGTGGCTTCCCAGAGTGTCTCGATCAAGTCATACCCTCTTTCCGCAATACCCACCCCACCCGGATGGCCGTCATAAATAAACACCTGCGCCTGCGCGGTATCGGGATGCAGGGGAGTAGAAACCCCGCCGATATCATCACGGTCGCATAAAGCAAATAACGGCAGGATGCCGATAGCTGCATGTTCTGTCGCGTGCAGCCCGCCGGCAAAGTCCAGTTGCTCTTTATCGATTTGGGCCACCGCCCGCGAAGGTAAATCGAACCACAGGGAGATCGTGGGGAACTGTTGGGGCGGTAAGTCCAGCGGTTCTTCGCCGACCACTTCCTCGGTATACTGAGCTTTTTTCTTGAAGCCGGTGACGGTAGTAGTGACTTCCACTTCACCCAGGCATACCCGGGTACCCCGGGAGAATTTTTCCCGCAGCGTCCGGAGAATCCGCAGGTCAGTCAATTCTTTCGTCTGCGTGAAATAGTTCACCGAGGTCGGTTCGGCATATGCTGTATGCCCGGCCAGGTCCAGTTTGTTGATCAGGTACGGCTGCCCCTGGTGCAGGTAGACCGCCCCTGGGTGGACCTGGAAAATAGCCACATTCGCTTCGACCGTCTCCAGTAATGCGCCGGTACTGATATCGATGATGTGGAAATTTTCTCCCGAGGCTGAGCGGATAAAGATCGACTGGGCAGGATAGGCGATTGTAGGTGCCAGGAACCATTTACCCTGTCTTTCCCGGATGATGCCCTGTTTTTCCAGCTCATTACGCTCCACCATGTACGCTGGGCCGAAATATTCTTTATCCCGGTCGGCAAGCGGTGCTTCCCATGAGGCACACAGCAAGTGCGCCCGCAGGATATATGGATTCTCGGGGTTGACCAGGGCATTCTCATAGCTTTTACCGAAGAAAAATTCCGGGTTGCGCATAAAGTACTGGTCCAGGGGATTATTCAAACCGATGAGAAAACTCAGGGCTCTTTTTGTACGCCTCCCGCTTCTCCCCGCTTGCTGCCAGGTACTGGCGATACTTCCGGGATAACCGGTAAGCACCGTGGCATCGAGATCGCCGATATCTACGCCCAATTCCAACGCGACGGTGGCAACTACCCCAATTAATTTCCCGGCAAACAAATCTCTTTCTATTTCCCGCCTGACTTCAGGGAGATAACCGGCCCTGTAAGCCCTGATACGCTTGGGCCAGTTCCCACTCGGGTCCAGTTTACGTAATTTATCACGGGCATATGCATAAATAACCTCGGTCAACCGCCGGGTGCGGGTAAAAGCCAGGGTACGAATCTCATTTCTAACTAGTTCGCTGAAAAGGCTGATTGCCTCGCTGTTGGCGCTGCCGCGGGTGGATTTGGATTCGCCGACGAAAGGAGGGTTCCAGAAGACAAAATCCTTACCCCCATGCGGCGAACCATCATTGTCGACCACAGTAAACGGCAGGCCGGTCAGCCTTTCGGCATGTTCGCCGGGATTGGCAATCGTGGCCGAGCAGAGAATGAAGCGCGGTTCGGCCCCGTAAAAGCGGCATATCCGCCGCAAACGGCGCAGAACGTTAGCAACATGCGATCCGAATACGCCGCGATATATATGAGCTTCATCCACAATGATGTATTTCAAGTTGCGGAGAAAGCGGGACCATGACTGGTGGTTCGGCATGATACCGACATGCAGCATATCGGGATTGGTGAGAATAATCCGCGCCCGCCGGCGTATATCCGAACGTTCGATACCGGGAGTATCGCCGTCAAACGTCGCCAATTGTTCATTCTTGAGAATATCCGGACAAGCTAATTCATGCAGTACGCGCAATTGGTCCTGGGCCAGGGCCTTGGTGGGAAAAAGATAAAACGCCCTTGCTTCGGCTGTAGAATTGGTCAGTATTTCCTGTAATACCGAGACGTTATAACAAAGTGTTTTACCGCTGGCCGAAGGCGTGGCGATAATAACATTTCCCCCCCGATGTGACAAGTTTACCGCCTCGGCCTGATGAGCATAGAGGTTAACGATACCGCGTTCTTTCAAGCAACCATCAAGTTCCGGGGCCAAAGGATTATCCAGTGTTCCATAAACAGCCCCCCGGGATGGTAGACGTTCGATATGCACCGCCTGATCCTTATAATCGGGTTGTGCCAACAGATGATCGAGGAACTCGGATGCTTCCATAATATATATGTCTGGTTTTTAAGATTGTTTTTTGTTATTTTCCGGCTGGTACGTCCGTCCGGTATCCAGGATGATTCAATCCCCAAAAGCGGCTAGTATTTCAATCTGGTAATCAAGCATCTCGACTTCGAACCGGCTTTCACTGATAAAGTCGACAACATGGGACAGGATTTCATTGGCATGGCGGCTGTCATTACTGATGCAGGCAATGCCTAACGAAGCCAACTGCCAGACGTCATTATCATCGACCTCGGCGATACTTACGCTAAACTTGTTTTGCACACGGGCGATGATCGACTTTATTACCTGGCGCTTTCCTTTAAGCGACTCGTTCTCCGGTATCCGGAGTTTTATTTTACAAAGACCGACATGCATAGGCATTAAACAGAAATATAACAAGCCGTCATCATTAAGTCAATTACTGTTTATTGTCCATATTTTTTCTAAATAGTCCATTTTACTACTTGACAATAAAGAACTTGTGTTCGATAATATAAAACCAGATCAGGAAAATAAGTTCGCGTTTAGGGAGGTATCACCATGTGGAAAATTGACCGGGGTTCTCAAATCGGGATCACAACTGATAATTACACTGCCGCGCTGTCATGGAGTGTATCCGAATTAGGAAAGAAGACCATCTTAATGAAAAATAACGACACTGTAAACAGCCTGCGGTACCGGTTGGAAGGGTATGTATCTTTCGGCGGGATATCACAAGAACTGGTACCTGTAAATGTACTGGCGCCGGGGGAAATAGCTGAATTTCATTATGATCACCAATGGAGTAAATTGATCTTACAGGTCAAGGCCGCAGTAAACGGCAGCCCGGCAAATTACCGGATTGATTATGAAGGCCAGGGAGCTTGACCCTGGCTTTCCCTATCTAAAAAACCAATTATTTTATAGTTGGGTATTCTACTGTAAAACCGGTTTTTCATGGAAAGTACAACAAGCCTATATTGCATTTTGCACATCTTGCTGATACAATATGCTATTGTCAATTTTTTGGACTAATTTATGCTAATTGACAGGATAGCACTAAATCAACATATCTCTTATTGGCACCGGCAACGTGTCCTGGTAACGGGTAGTTCAGGATTTATCGGCACCAACCTGGTTAAGTCCCTGGAGAGAACAAATTGTCAAGAAATCATTGCCCCCACCAGCCGCGACTTTGATTTGACCCGGGAGGGTGAAGTAGCCAGACTCCTCACAGAGACCAGGCCTGATATCGTAATACATCTGGCGGGACTGGTGGGGGGAATAATGGCTAATAAAGAAAAACCCGCAGAATTTTTTTACCGCAACCTCACTATGGGCACCTTTGTGATACACCATTCATATTTAGCTGGGGTAAAAAAATTAGTAGCGGCAGGAGCAGGCTGTGGTTATCCTGAATACGCGCCTAATCCCCTGAAGGAGAATTCTTTCTGGGATGGCCCTCCACAACCAGAAAGCGCGCCTTATTCCCTGGCAAAAAGAATGCTCCATGTCCAGGCTCAAGCTTATTTCCAGCAATATGGCTTCAGGTCCGTGATCGTGGTGCCGGGAAATGTCTATGGCCCCTTTGATAATTTCAGCCTGTACCAGGGGCATGTAATACCGGCACTGGTCAGTAAATTTGTTGATGCCGTGATTCAGTCAAACGAAATCGTTGAAGTATGGGGCAGTGGGAAACCTTCACGGGATTTTGTGCACGTGAATGACGTCGTACAGGGCATCCTGCTGGCGGGGGAAAAATGTAATACCCCGGAACTGATCAATGTCTCCAGCGGTATTGAAAATTCAATACGGCAAGTCGTTGACCTGATAATTGAATTAACCGGATTCAAAGGAAAAGTGGTCTGGAATCTGAACCGCCCGGACGGACAGAGACAGCGCCGGTTCGATATCAGTAAAGCCCGGGATATTCTGGGATACCAACCGGGAATATCTCTGAGAGCAGGTCTTGATGACACGATCAGATGGTACCGGGAAAACCGCGAAAAGCTGGCCGGCGGACGCATCCGGCAGGGAATTTCGTGAGTTACTGGCTGAGCCGCCATGTCCTGGTTACCGGTGGAGCCGGTTTTATCGGTTCCAACCTGGTTAAGAAACTTATAAAAGCGGGTGCAGAAATCCGGGTAGCCGACAACCTGGAACGGGGGACATGGGAACACCTGGCGCCAGTAGTTGGCAATATTGATTTCCGGCAGGTTGATTTGAGAAATGAAAGCTCAGCACAAGCATCCTGTCAAGGCATCGATACCATTTTTCACCTGGCTTCGAAAGTAGGCGGCATTGGGTATTATTTACAGCAGCCCGGAGAAGTCCTCATGCAGAACATACTGCTGGACAACCGTGTACTCCAGGCCGCTCTAAATAATAAGGTTAACCGCTTCATTTATGCCAGCAGCACCTTTGTTTATCCTGCTTCCCTTCAACAAACCCCGGAGTCTCCCGCACTTAAAGAAACGGATGCCATGCCGGCCGGGCCGCCGCTGTCCTATGGTTGGGCAAAATTGGTCGGTGAAAAATCCCTCACCTATTCTATTGAAAACAAGTTTCCGCTTAAGGCGGCGATTATCAGGCTAATGGGGGCTTACGGCCCCGGCCAGGATATCGACCTCGAACGTGGTTCGGCGATTCCGGTCTTTGTACGCCGGGCTCTAGAATATCCTCGGCGGAGACCTTTTATCATCAAAGGAACCGGGGAAGAAACCCGCTGCTTCTGTTATATCGATGATATTACTGATGCTATTATTCGGGCAGCAGAGAAACTCGAAAAATATGATCTGGTCGGGCCAGTCAATATCGGCAGCGAGCACCGCATCCGCATCAATGACCTGGTGAATATGATCATCAATCTTTCCGGTAAAAAGATCGAAGTACAGCATCTACCCGCAGCGACCCCGATCTGGGGACAAGCTGCCGACTGTTCATTAGCCCGGCATTTGCTAGATGGCTGGCATCCCTGGGTATCCCTACAGACTGGCCTGCAAAATATGTTCGCTTATGTCAATGAAGCACTAAATAATGAAAAATCGTCATTATAGAATAGAACCAACTCATGGTGGTGGTATTTATTGTTCGATATTGACAATATAAAGAACCAGAGCTATTCTCTTTGTAATCTCATCGAGTAAAGTGAAATTTGAGAATATCTTATATTTCATCTCACATGTTAAATACTGTCATTAACACTACTACGTGCCGGTGGGCACGGTATGTCTTCGGTATGAAGGGGAAAATACCTTAGCATAATTTCTCCTTGGAAGATCATCACGAAAGCCCGGGATTTATGTTTCCCGGGCTTTCTTTTTTTTTAAAGTTTTAAAGGAGATAACACATGGCAATTATTGTTCGCGAACTAAAAGACGAGGCTGTGATTGACTTCAGTGCTGAATTGATCAGGAAATCATTCGAGACGGTAGCACGTGATTTCAACCTGACAAAAGAAAATTGTCCCACTCACGCATCATTGATCACAAATAAACAACTTCACGATCTATATGAAAAAGGACAATGGTTCTTCGGTATATTCGTTAACGGCCACCAAACCGGGTTTGTCGCCGTCGAAAAGTCTAATCCGGATATATTTTTCATGGAAAAACTAGCGGTGCTGCCGGAAGCTCGGCATCATGGGTATGGTAAGATACTGGTACATTTTGCTGTTGAGTTTGCCCATAGTCAAGGCGCTCTGAAGTTGTTTATAGGTACGATTCATGAACATCAAGTACTTAAAGACTGGTATAAAGCACTTGGATTTGTCGAGACCGGGCTGCGTGAATTTGCACACTTGCCGTTTACAGTATGCTTTATGGAAAAAGTATTGAAATAGACATCGAAAGAGAAGCCTACTGATATTCCCGCTGCCGGAATACTTCGTACATTACTACTGCTGCGGCAACCGAGGCATTCAGAGAGGTGATTTTCCCCTTCATCGGGATGGCAGCCAGAAAATCACATTTCTTTCTGACTAAAGGAGTGATGCCTGAACCCTCTGCACCGACGACGACAGCGGTCGCCGGACGAAAATCAAGGGATAGGTAATTTTCCCGTGCTGTGCTATCAATCCCAACGATCCAGACATCCTGTTTTTTTAAAGTGTCGATTACCTGGGTGATATTCGTTACCTGTATCAGAGGAACATACTCGGCAGCCCCGGCCGCAGCCTTCATCACCGCAGGCGTTAGGCCGACGGCACGGCGGAAGCGGGTGATTACCCCGTGGACGCCGGTAGCCTCCCCAGTACGGAGAATCGCCCCAAGGTTATGGGGGTCCTCAATACCATCCAGGACAATATAAAAGGGGGGTTCGTCTTTTTGTGCAGAGATAGCTGCCAGGTCCTCAAGAGTAAGGGTAGGTACTACTTCAGCGTATGCCAAAATACCCTGATGCACCCCATGATTGCTCAACCGGTTGAGTATCTGTCCTGGTACATTTTCCACCGCAATACCGGATATTTCCGCAATCTGGATTATCTCGGTGATCCGGTTATCGTTTTTAATACCCTTTTCCAGCAACAATCTGGTGATATTACGGTTAGCCCGTAATGCTTCGAGTACAGAATTCCGGCCGATGATGATATCAGGCATACCTTATTTAACAACACCAGAAATATTCTCGTTACCGTTGATTGACGCCTTACTGCTTTGAAAATCGAGAATGTTAAGTCTTAAGTTCCGCGAACCATTCCAATGGTCCAATTCGACATTATATACGAGGTCAACCGGAGACTTCATTTCGCTTTGAGATCCGCCCAGGCCGAAGCCAACGGCGTTCCACACCACGCCGCCCTGTTTGAACTTCATTTTCAGGTGTTCGTTACTACTACCCATTGTCCGGCACTCTACTACTTCCACCCCCCGGCTGAGAAAAGCTGGTACCGGGTTGCCCTGGCCAAACGGCGATAATTTCTGGATAGTCGGATAAACATCACCACCCAGTTCGGAAAACCTGGCCTCGGCATCGATATCAAGGCTGGGCCGCAAGTCCAGCCCTTTCAGCTGTGTTTCCGCCATCTTGTTTAGAAAATCACTAAAACGGGTCAGCTTCCTGACCGGTAAGGTAAACCCGGCCGCTTGAGCATGGCCGCCGAAATGGATCAATCCCCCGACTGCAGACTGGTATGCATTAAGCGCCCCGATGATATTGAACTCGGGTATGCTTCGGCAACTCCCGGTACAATACATTTCACCGGTTCGCACGACCACCGCCGGATGGTAATACTCATCCACTAGTCGGCCAGCGACCAGGCCGCAGATGCCAACCGGGAAATCAATATCCTGAGCTAGTAATACCGGATTTATCCCCTGTGCTGTTACCTGTTCTTTAGCTTGGTTGGTAGCCTTAGCCGTTAACGACTGCCTTTCCAGGTTCTTTTTTTGAAGTTGTTCTGCCAGTAGCCTGGCTTCTTCAAGGATAGTTGTGGTCAGAAGATGATAACTAGTATTCGCATGATCAAGGCGGCCGGCGGCATTCAAGCGCGGTGCCAGCAGCCAGGAAATCGTTTCCGAATCGATATTGTTGTCTCCATTACCTGCGTATTTCATTAACTCGCGAATACCCGGGCGCGGTGTATCATTTAAAACCATCAGTCCCTGTTTTACCAGGTAACGGTTTTCACCCAATAAAGGCACCATATCCGCCACTGTGCCCAAAGCAACCAGGTCGGTCACCAGGTCATTGCCTAATTCTTTGCCCATACTACGGAATAAAGCCTGAAGTAGTTTGAAGGCAACGCCGACGCCGGATAATTCATGGAAGGGGTACATAGAGCCCGGCAGTTTCGGATCGATCACTGCCGCTGCGTCAGGTATTTCATTCGTGGGAACATGATGGTCGGTAATTACGATATCCATACCAAGCCGCTTGGCTCTTTTCACCGGCAAGACTGCCGTCACACCGCAGTCAACCGAGATTACCAGGGTTATGCCTTGTTTATGTAAATTTTCCAGGGCAGCCGATTTCAAGCCGTATCCTTCAGTAACCCGGTGCGGAATGTAGGGGACTGCCTGTGTGCCCAACAAGGATAAACCTTCGACCATCACAGCTGTTGCCGTTACGCCATCGGTATCGAAATCGCCGAAAATCGCTATCTTCTCACCCCCGAGTAAAGCACGGTTTATCCGAACGACTGCCTGATGCATCCCGGGCAGTAGGAACGGATCGTTGCAAAGGGTAATATCACCAGCCAGGAAAGCCTGGATTTGTGAAGCTTCGGTTATCCCCCGGTGAAAAAGGATGCGGGAAAGTAATGGAGAAATTCCTGTTTTATTGAAATTAATGTTACCAGGAGGTGGGGGGAGGACATGCCAGCGTTGGTGACTCAAAATGATGCCTCCCCATAATAAATCTATACTTATCAGCGATATCTATACAACCGGCCATAAAAGGTTAGTTATATAAACAATAACATGGATTATCCGGGTAGTTAAATCCAGGGATATCTCCGGAAAATAAGGACCGAGTTATGCCCGCCGAAACCAAAGGAATTGGAAAGAGTGGTATTTACACTGACCCGGCGTGCAACATTAGGTACATAATCCAGATCACATTCCGGATCAGGGTGTTCCAGGTTAATAGTGGGGGGAATAATACCATTCAGGATGGTCATTATACAGATTGCAGCCTCGATTGCGCCAGCCCCACCAATCAGGTGCCCTAACATCGATTTTGTGGAACTGATAGGCACTTTATAGGCTTGTTCACCGAAAACCTTTTTGATCGCCATCGTTTCCGTACGGTCGTTCAAATGCGTTGAAGTACCGTGAGCATTGATATAATCGATATCCTTTGGGTTAAGGCCTGCTTTTGTTAATGCCAACTGCATCGCCCGTGCCATACCGTCACCGGTGTCTTCAGGCTGAGTCATGTGGAAAGCATCTGCCGTGGCTCCATATGAGATCAACTCTGCCAGGATCCGGGCACCCCGGGCTTCCGCTTGTGCCAGGCTTTCCAGGATCAGGATACAGGCACCTTCGCTGATAACAAAACCGTCACGCTCTGCATCAAAAGGGCGTGATGCTTTTTCCGGAGCATCATTTCGCGCTGATATTGCCTTCATCGAACTGAAAGCCGTAATACCTAATGGGTTAATAATTGCTTCAGCACCACCAGCAAGAGCGGCCACCGCATCACCGCGCCGGATCAATTCAAAAGCAACGCCGATGGCATCGGCACTACTGGAACAGGCAGAGGTGGTGCACAGGTTCAAACCTTTGATCCCCAGAGTAATTGAAACCTGGGCTGCGGCCATATCGGATATCATCATTGGCGCCAGGAACGGGCTAACCCGGTCCGGGCCTTGCTCTACCAGGACTTTAGCTTCTTCATAAAGAGTCGTCAGACCACCGATACCGCTGCCTACCACGACAGCAATATCTCCTTGATTTCCGGCATCGACTTTCAGGGCACCATCTTCGATCGCCTGTTTTGCCGCCGCTACACTTAGCTGGGCAAAACGGTCCATCCGGCGGGCTTCTTTTCGTCCCAGATATTTCGTAGGGTCAAATCCTTTTACTTCACCGGCAAACTTGGTTCCCATTTTTATGGCGTCAAAAAGTGTAATATTCGCAATACCTGAACGTCCGGCAATCAGCCCTTCCCAGGTAGTCTTCATATCAAGGCCAAGCGGCGTTACTGCCCCGATCCCTGTAACCACTACTCTATTGAGATGTCCGTTATTCACGATGCCTCCTAAAATCTTACGGTGGAAATGAATACAAAGTATACCAGATTTGCCCCTTGAGTTTAGCTGTTAGTATAATGGATTTAGAGTTTTAGAGTCAATTTTAATACTTCGTAATTCATGACATTTAAGTCACCTATGACCGCGATGTATTATGAGCTCAAATGGCAGGGAAATTAGCTTTATGAAAATCTTCCTTGAGACACTGGGATGTAAACTGAACCAGGCTGAAACTGAAAAATTCACCTGGGACCTGATTGCATCCGGCTACGAAGTGACTTCCGACATTAATCTGGCGGATATTTTAGTCCTCAACACCTGTACAGTTACTAGTACAGCCGATGCCAAATCAAGGCAACGGTTACGTTTTATACACAAAATAAACCCTTCGGCGTTTAAGGTTGTGACAGGCTGTTATGCTGAACGTGACCCGGAAACACTCCGTAACATACCGGGAGTCGGGCTGGTTATTGATAATAAAAACAAGGTTCAACTCGTGCCACTGCTTCAAGATCGTATTCCATTAAAGGATACGGCGGATTCCCACGTGGTTGAGATGCCAACAGCTCTGCGTACACGTGCTTTTATTAAAGTCCAGGAGGGGTGTAACGGGGCTTGTGCCTACTGCATTGTACCAAAGGTCCGTCAGGGAGAAACCAGCATTCCCGCCAGGGAGGTCATGGTACAGCTAAGGCATAGAGAAGCCCTTGGTTATAAAGAAATCGTACTGACCGGAACCAGGGTGGGCGGATATGCCGATAATACAACAAGCATCAAAGGATTACTTGAACTGATCCTTGACGAAACCAAATTGCCCCGGATCAGGCTTTCCTCACTGCAACCGCAAGAAATATCTCCATCTCTGCTGGATTTATGGAAAAACGGCCGCCTGATGCCTCATTTTCATATGGCTTTACAAAGCGGCTGCGACCAGATTCTCCACATGATGAAGCGCCGGTATTCGCTTCAAAGTTTCAGGGAAGCTGTTAAAATGATCCGGGACGTCGTGCCGGATGCCGCTATCACCACTGATATTATCGTTGGCTTTCCTGGAGAGAATGCCAGCATGTTTACAGAAAGCTACCATACCTGTGCCAATATAGGATTCGCCCGTATCCACGTCTTTCCCTATTCGCCCAGGCCGGCGACAGCCGCGACCTCATTTCCCGGTGCTGTCAGTGAATCCGTGAAAAAGGAGCGGGTACAAAAGATGTTGGAACTAGCAGCTCAATGTGAAGATTCTTTTAGAGCTACCTTTATCGGGCGTAAAAGACAGGTACTGTGGGAAAATCAAGATAGCAAAGGGTTCTGGAACGGGTGGACAGACAACTACATCCCGGTTAAGATAAAAGGAACGGGTTTAGCAAACCAGGTTCAATCAGTTACCATTGATTAACAGGCGAGTACATCAATATTAGCGAATCTCATTCTAAATACCGCCGGTTGCCAGCGATATAAGTGATATAATGATTGTCCATCCACGGCCTGGCGCAGGTATGGCTAAAGGAGAAACATAGAATTGGCTAAGTTCGATTTGATCCATTTCGTGCAAACCGCTGAAAGAATCAGGAAAAAAGCTGCCCAGGAACACCGGCTATACGATAATCCGGATGAACACGAACTCCGTATACTGCTTCAGAAAGAACCTGGCATCAAAAAAACAAAATGGGGTAATTTTGCCGCAGAAAGTGAACCTAGTTCCCGGTCGGCCATGTTCACCAAAAACAGTGTGGATTCCAGCTTTGGTGAAGAAGAAGGGAAATTACTGAAACAATGCGAGGAAGCACTGGCTAAAGAAAATTTGATCATGATCGACCGGGTTGTCGGCCGTATCAACAGCGGTACGACCGTTCGTCTTATCATCCCGGAACGATTCGCCCATATTGCCAGTGGAGGAGGGAATCTCTTTATTCCACCTCTCGGCAAGGTGGAAAAACCTACATATTATATTTTGTTCTTTGCTGATGCTAATTTTGAGAAGAATAAAGACAAACCACTTCCGCAAAAAGATATTACTATCCGCCTTGCCATGCTTGAAGATGGACGTTATGTAAAAATAATCCGTAACGGCAACTATATCGGGGAATATAAAAAGGGTGTTTTTGCCGCTGAAGACTGGTTTGCTAAAAAAACCGGAAAAGGTATCTTCCTTCATGCTGGGTGCCGCGAAGATTACTTACAATCTGTGCACGGTGATTACCGGTTGAGCCGTACCCTTCTGGTTGCTCTTAGTGCCAACGGGAAAACCAGTACATCCTGTAAGATATTGGCAAGGAAAGGTAATGAACAATCATGGTTGATCCAGGACGATGGAGGTACATTAACCCCCGACGGAGCATTTTATGGTTTCGAAGCTGGCGGCGTTTTCGTCAAAACCGAAGGGGTCAATCCCGGGCAGCAGCAAGAGATCTATTACGGCCTGCTTAAACCCAGCACCGTTTGTGAGAATGTCCATGTCAAAGATGACGGGGATTACGATTTTTATAATTTCCAGAGGACCTCCAATGGCCGTGCGGTAGTTTGCCGGCGTGATTTCTTGCATGCCAGCCAGTATATCGATATAGACCAAGTGGATAATCTCGTCCTGATCACGCGTGGTCCTTTAATCCCGGCGATCTCCAAATTGACCCGGGAGCAGGCCACGGCTATGATGATCCTGGGCCAGGCAATGGAATCATCGGCTGGAGATCCCACGAAAGCAGGTACGATCCGCAGCGAATTTTTCTATGATCCATTTGTGGCCGGAGACCTGGCCGAACATGCCAACAGCTTCTATGAAATAGTCCGCGGTCTGCCTCATTTGAACTATTACCTGCTAAACACTGGCTGGGTTGGAGAAGGGGAACACTATATGGATATTCGCCTGGAATTTACTATGGGCATCCTCGACTCTTTATTCAGAGGTGGATTGGAAGACTGGACTGATTCACCAACCGGTTTCCTGATACCCCGGGCGATCCGCGTGGTTGATGATATTTATGTTCATCCGGAAAAATTATATTCACAAGTGGAGTTTGAAGAGAAGCAAAGGCAACTCAACCACGCAAGGTACGACGCGGTGGCAAAAATAGACGGCAATTTACACCGGAATATCAGGAAAGTATTTAGTAAAGTCTAGAATACTAATTATCTCAGGAAAGGAAAAGGGCACATGGCTGAAGAACTGGGTAAAATAGAAAAACCGGCCGCAGAACGGTTCCAGGGGAAAAAGAAGCTTTACCTTGTCCCCCTTCTTTTCTCGTGGAAAGACTCTCCGCCGGACTACATTGAAAAATATAACCTTTACTGGCAGCAGGTGAGAGAACACATTGCCAGCCTGGAATCAAAAATTGGTGCGATCAAGATCATATATCACGAATCGGTAACCGAGGCGGGAGATAACGGAATCGAGATACTACAAAAACTAAATCCCTCCAGCCATCAACTCGTAAGAGAGAAATACCTGATGGGAGCCCGTTTGGAAATAGTCGAGGACCGCGAAACCATCGAGGAATCGATGGACTGGGAAAGACACATGATGATCGGTTTTCTCAGTAAAAAAGTTGCCGCCGTAGTTTCCCAGTTTTATAGTGAGGCTTCAAAAAAGCGGTACGACCATATCATACAGAGAATAAAAGATACCCTCGAGAATAATGAGGTGGCGATGCTTATCATCCGGGAAGGCCACGGAATACAATTCCCTCCCGATATAGAGGTTTTTACCGTATCACCACCAGCCCTGAACGATATCCGCCGCTGGCTGCAAGAACGGCAGGATCGGAATGATATCGACATCGAGGAGAAAATGGAACCAGAATCAAAAGAGGAAAAAACAAATACTTAAAAATGATGCTTCTATATTTAACTTTCTTTGACACTATCCATCTTGTATGTTAGACTCCCAACCTGTACTCTGAATAAGGAATCACACTCTATTTTTTAGGAGGTTATAATGAAACAATTAACCGGTAAAGTTGCCGTAGTTACCGGAGCATCACGTGGTATCGGTAAAGCAATCGCCCTCGCCCTCGCCGAAGCAGGAGCCGATGTTGTAGTCGCAGCCCGAGACGCCAAAGCTCTTGATGCACTTTCTCAAAAAATATCCTCCCTCGGTGTCAAAGTTGCCGCAGTTCCGACCGATGTCACCCAGGAATCTCAAATCATTAATTTGTTTGAACAGGCCGTGGCAAAATTAGGCCGCGTCGATGTCCTGGTTAACAATGCCGGGGTTTTTGGCGGCAGTCCTATTGAGTCAATGACAACCGATGCCTGGGACAAGGTAATTGCCACTGATCTCCGGGCACCTTTTATTTGTACCAGGGAAGCCTTTAAAATCATGAAAAAACAGGGCGGTGGCAGGATCATCAATGTTGCGAGCATTTCAGCATTCCGGGTCCGCCCGAATAATGCTCCTTATTCAGCGGCGAAATCTGGCCTTATCGGATTGACTGAAACTACGGCGCTGGAAGGCCGTTCACTGGGTATCAACTGCTCTTGTATTTATCCGGGCGAAGTCGAGCATGAACCCAATCCGAATATGCCGATGCAAGGCCCACCGCCGAACATGGCCAATATGCCCAAGATGCCAGCCATGACGACCGCCGAATGCGCGGCAGCAGTTGTTTTCATGGCCAGTCAACCGCCGCATGTCAATGTTCTTTCATTAGTAATCCTGCCCCGGGAACAGCCTTACCTGGCCCGCGGCTAAACAATACCTTTGCAAAAAAAGAGCAGGGCAAATATACCCTGCTCTTTTTTCCCCGGAATATTCAGGCTATTCAGGTTTCACCGAATCCATGTTGAATTGCCATTACCGCCGCCTGGGTGCGATCGGACACGCCTAACTTGGCCAGTATCGAGCTTACATGGTTGCGAACAGTACCTTCGGAAAGAAAAAGCCGTTCCGCAATCGTCGTATTGCTAAACCCTTTAGCAACTAATTGGAGTATTTGGATCTCTCTTTCCGTCAATTTCTCAGTGATAATATTCGTGGGTTGAGTTTGGTGACTGGAGGCCATGCCCAGCAATTTACCTGCCACTGATGGATCAACATACGACTTACCCGTGATGGTACCTCTTATGGCAGTCACCAGTTCATCACGTGGCGTATCTTTCAGTAAGTATCCAGAGGCACCGGCTCGAATCGCCTCAAAAACCCATTGGTCATCATCGTATGTAGTCAGTACCAATACTTTAGTAGTGGCATGATTCGTTTTAATGCGGCGGGTTGCCTCAACCCCATTCATCACCGGCATTTTCAGGTCCATTAATACCAGATCAGGTTGACTCTTATCTACTAATTCCACTGCTTCGCTGCCATCGGTTGCTGTCCCTACGACTTCAATATCTTTTTCCAATTTCAATAGCATCATTAATCCATCACGAACGATGGCCTGATCATCGCATATCACCACTTTCATCTCACCATCCCCTCTACTAAATAATCAACTCCACAGTCGTACCCTGACCCGGTTCACTTCTTAATTTCAAATCCGCACCGATCAATTGAGCTCTTTCTTTCATTCCGGTTACGCCGAATTGACTGGATTTTTGAACTCTATCAAGTTCAAAGCCTTGTCCGTCATCTTGTACCGTCAACTTTAACTTTCCGTCAATAAGTTGCATCTGCACCTTAATGTTGTGAGCACCGGCATGGTTGATGACGTTAGTAACAGCTTCCTGGACGATACGGTAAACCGCCTGCTCAACATCCGGAGATAGAGCAGGGAGATTGTCTGCAATCGAGAGATCAAGGGTAAGATTGCCCTGTGCTGCCGACGCAGCTGCCATCGCTTCTACGGCACCTGCTAATCCCATATCATCAAGCGGACTGGCGCGCAAGGCTTTAAGAGCACGCCGGGTTTCCTCCAGACCAGAATGGGCGGTATATATTGATTTCTCCAGGGAAGTACGGGCCATTTCGTGATCAACATCCCAATATGCTTTAACTGTCTCCAGTTGGACTGCCAGTCCACTTAAAGTATGAGCCAGAGTATCGTGTAATTCCCTGGCTAAACGGCTGCGTTCCCGTGTCGTCGCTAATTGTTCCAGCGTACTGGAATAGTGAGTCAGACGGATATTAGCTGCTTCCAGTGAATCCTGCTGCTTTTTTAAGCGCGTCATAAGGAAGCTGATGGTAAAACCTACAGCCAGGAAGACCACGCTTTGAATAATAGGAACTAATAAAGCCCCGCGAAATACCGGTCTATTGGAAAATACTCCACCTTGTGGGTATGGCAGTGAAGGAGGAGTAAAAGACCAGATGATCCCGGCATTTAAAGTAGTGATCGCCAGGACGATCAACAGCATATAAGGCCAACGATATTGCCAGGCGACCAGTAAAAATCCGACCAGCAAGAAGGGCAGGATCCGTAGAACAAGTCCCTCGGAATCCAGCATCATCAGGTTCGTTTCCGGGAGTACCATGGTTATCCAGGCTGCAAATATTGGTAAGGCCGTGATGATTGTTATCATCAGGGGAATAAAGAAGCGTCCTGATTTCCGTTGTATCCAGGGCCAAAAAGATAACCCCACGCATAACAGGGCGACGCCCCCCAACATCAGGTAAAAGATGATCTCGTTATTTGCACGCCTGGGATCACTGAATGACTGACTGATTATTGATAAAACAAGGACATATACCAGCCATAGCGCTGAAGCAAACCGGATCACTTTAACCGGGTCGGCAAACGCAATTCTTACTTTCACGACTTTATTATATGCTACTTAATTTTCTAATTTCACGTGATACCGGTAACTATTAACGATATTCAACCCATGACAGGTGTCATCCCCTCAAGTGACTCAGATACTATGTGTAAAAACGAAACGATGACAGGCAACACTATGTAGATTATTCCCGGAAGTCTAGACTGGTAAATAAGTTCAGTTCTCCATATTAAGGAGCAGCATATGAAATGGATTAAAGGCTATTTACTCTTAGGAATGTTCATTATATTTATAGTATTATTGGCGGGATTAACCTCCTGTGGTGGAGTAATCGAAACAACCATTTCTACTGATACCCCCACTACCGCAACCACACCAGCGATGTCATTCCAGCCTCCTGGAGGAATATTTTCTGATAACCGGACTCCCCCATCCATGGATTGGGCAACCGCAGCCGCTAAATTAGGAATAACGGAAGAAAAATTGCGTCAGGCTTTAGATAACAACGGACAGGGCATGGTAGACCTGGCACAAGCAGCTGCTGCAATCGGTGTCACTGTAGACGAATTAAGGGAGGTACTTGGCTTTCCTGAAGGTGGGCCAGGTGGACCGGGGAAGGGACCGATGCCAAACGGGACCTCACCGACTGATATTCCTCCTTTTACTCCACCTGACGCTGCAAATGACACAAATACAAAAAATTTAAGTTGAAAGCAGGTGTAATTAAGTGAAAATATGTAAAACAGTAATACCTATCCTGATTAGTACCAGCCTTTTAATCATGGTTTGCAGCTGCTCCTCGAAAGAAGAAAATGCAACCACAACTAGAACTCTAACCGCTACAGTACAACAGGGGGATATTTCATTGGAGATAACCGGAACCGGCAACCTCGCCTTTTCTGAAACCGAAGACCTCACATTCGATATCGCTGGTACCGTCGAAGAGGTCATGATTACTCCCGGCGAAACGGTAACCGCAGGCCAGGAACTGGCTAAACTGGATACCTCAGTATGGGAAGATGAAATCAAATCGTTAGAAAAAGCCTTAATCAGCGCTCAACGTTCACTGGTAAGTGCAAAGAGAACTGTAAGTTCTAAAGAATTAGCATTAAGGCAAACCGAATTAGAACTGCGGTCCGCAGAAGATGACCTTAAAGATATCGCTATTGTAAAGTACGCCCAGGAAGCAGCAGAGAACGCCGAAAGCGCATTAAAAACTGCTCAGGAAAATTACAACTCCGATCCGGCTTTTTGGACTACACGCATAGAAACTATTGATGCCCAACTGATACAAGCCAAAGCTTTCTTAAAAGAGGTACTCAGTGGAGTCAACTTGACTGTTTCCAGTGATGTAGCTCTCCAGATAGAGAAGAGAGTTTTAGCGGTAGACCAGGCTAAACTACAAATGGAAAGTGCCCAAGCTGCAGTTCAGGAAGCAGTGGCGGCTGTAGATGAAGCTGAAGATATGCTAGTAGAAACAGAAAATAACCTTGAAGAAGCACGAAACCTCAGTCCCATCATCACGGCGCCCTTTGATGGTTTTATTACCAAGGTTAACGTTAATGGCGGTGATGACGTCCAAAAAGGGACTTTGGCTATGCAATTAGCTGACCCGGAAAAATTTAAGGCTACCATCCAGGTCACCGAAGAAGACATTTTCTCAATTATTTTAGGCGGTAAGGCTTCAGTCACCCTAGATGCACTAGAATCTACTTATCCGGCAACGATTACCGCGATTGCGCCCACAGCGACAATATCATCGGGTGTTGTTTCTTATAAAGTTACCGTCGAACTGGATACAACCCGGACAGTTTCCAATAGCGGTAATTTCCCATCCGGAATGACCCGTCCGGAAGGTTTTCCCGATGACCGACTGGGGATGGGGCGTCCTGACAGTTTTTCCGGCAATATGACAATGCCGCAAGGAATGATACCACCCGCGGGATTCTCAGATAATATGACGCCTCCATCAGGATTTTTCCCTGGCTCCGGGAATCAACAAGTAAATGATCCATCTTCATCAACTGATATATCTCTCAAAGACGGACTTACAGTGACAGTGGCCATTACTGTCACCCAGGCAGATAACGTCCTAATCATTCCGACCAGAGCATTAACCCGGTCCGGACAGACATATACCGTTCAGGTAATAAACGGTGACAATACTGAAACCCGTACAGTAACCATCGGTGAAAGCGACGATTCGAATACCGAAATCACCAGTGGCTTAACCGAGGGCGAAAACATTACCTATACCGTGAGTAGTTCTTCCAGTAGTTCAAATTCGCAGCAGGGGTTTGGAGGAATGGGCAATATGGGTGGATTTTCCGGGGGCGGCGGGCCTCCTGGAGGTTTCTAGTGAACATAATCGAATTACATGGTATTACCAAAAGCTACGATATGGGGAAAAGAGAACTTCGAGTGCTGCAGGGTATTGATCTGAATGTGGAAAAAGGAGAGATGCTGGCAATAATGGGAGTATCAGGTTCCGGGAAAAGTACATTACTAAATGTTATCGGGCTCCTGGACAAGCCGACAAAGGGAAGCTATTTGCTTGATGGCAAGGAAGTCTCCGGATTGAACTCCAAGGAGCTTTCCTTAATCCGGGCCCAAAAGATCGGTTTCATTTTTCAGACTTTTAACTTGCTGCCCTTCCTTTCCGCAATCAAAAATGTGGAACTCGGACAGCGGTATGCCGGCATAAGAAATTCTGTTGCAGCCAGAGAAGCCCTGGTTAGAGTAGGGCTTGAAGAACGTATTAAACACCGGCCAAGTGAAATGTCCGGCGGCGAACAGCAAAGGGTCGCGGTAGCCAGGGCAGTTGCTAAATCTCCCCCGATAATCCTGGCAGATGAACCGACCGGTAACCTGGACAGCCATTCCAGCCGGGAAATCATGGAAATCCTGAGTGTTTTGAGTGTAGAACAGGAAATGACACTGGTGATGGTAACCCATGATAGTAATGTGGCCCATTATTGCCAGCGCATCATTCATATCCAAGATGGCCAGATTATCAAAGAGGAAACCTTATGAGAATCATGGAACTGCTATCAACCGCCTGGACCTCGGTATCAACCCATAAACTGCGTAGTTTTTTAACCGTCCTGGGAGTTGTTATCGGGGTAGCCGCGGTAATCATCCTGATGTCCGTAGGGAAAGGAGCCACCGCTCGGATCGTTAATAGTTTTACCAGCCTGGGGACTAATCTTATCTATATACAACCTGGCTCCAGTAGTGATGGCAACATCCGCGGCGGGTTTGGTTCCGCTACTACCCTTACTCTGGAAGATTCGGAGGCTATCTCTGAATCAATCGCTAATCTCTCCGGAGTAGCACCATATTCCACCTCAATGTCCCAGGTAATTTATGGTACGGAAAATATGATGGTGCGTATTACCGGGGTAACTCCTGACTACCAGACGGTTTTCAACATCGAAGTGATCAATGGCGATTTCATCACCGAATACCAATATACCCGAAAGTCTAAGGTTGCCCTGTTAGGGTCTGAAGTCGCCGCCACCTTATTTGGTGAGGACGATCCGGTCGGTCAGAAAATACGTATGAACAACAATATTTTCACGGTGGTCGGTGTTCTGACAAGTACCGGTTCGTCCACCCAGAATTCAACTGATCAAATCATTCTAATTCCTTTAACCACCCTACACGGTATGATGTCCCGGTCACTAACTACATCCGGTGATCATATCGTCAGCCAGATAGTCCTTGAAGCAACTGATAAAAAATACCTCGACCAGGTTAAAGAAGACGTCACCCTCCTCCTCGAGGACCGACATAATATTGAGTGGGATGAGGATAACGATTTCAGCATCTCGACAATGGATGAACTACTAAGCACAATCACTGAATCTACGCAGACCATGACCATTCTGCTTGGGGCTATTGCCGGGATTTCGTTGCTCGTCGGCGGTATTGGAGTTATGAACATTATGCTGGTCTCTGTCCTGGAACGCCGCCGGGAAATAGGTATTCGCAAAGCCCTCGGTGCCAGAGAACGTGACATCTGGGGACAGTTCCTGGTCGATTCTGCCCTGTTAACCTTCGCCGGTGGCGTGATTGGAGTTTTAATAGGTTGGGGTGGATCATTCTTGGTTAACTACGCTGGTCTCATGACCACTCAGGTCACGGCTGATATCGTTATTCTTGCCGTAGCAGTTTCAGTCGGCATTGGCTTATTCTTTGGTTTTTACCCAGCCTGGCAAGCTGCACGTCTCGACCCAATCCAGGCATTAAGGTCCGAATAGAACCGGTTTTTATTACTTACCTTTTCCCCGCCATCCCCTCCCGGCAGCCTTTCCCACCACATAGGCACCGGGACGGGATGGCATTTTATTAACAACCGTACATTAATTATTTTGCGGGTTTTTGGTAATCAGTGATATCATGAGGCACAAACATATACATTTGTTGTGGAGGGAGATTATGGCAGTAAGAGACCGGACATATAAATGTCTAAATCCCGTTGGGATCGCTGAGCCGGTACAAATACACCCTTTGGCTCCGCGTCTCGATAAACTCGATGGCAAGGAAATCTGGATCAGCATCACCGGGGAACCGGATATCACGATTGCCCTGGAAAAAAGACTGCGCAGCGACTACCCACATGTAAATTGGAAACAAAAAAAGACCTATACCATCAGCCCGGTAGAATTGTCCGAGGAAGAACTGAATACCGCTGATGCCGTCATCCAAGCCGTGTGCTGGTGAAGCGGGGCAGTATGGAGGCAGTTGCCTTATTTAGCCAAACTGGAAAAAAGAGGTATTCCCACAGTAGTTGTTGATTTCGCCGACCAGGAGCAGATGGTAAAACGGGAAGCCCTGGTACAAGGGATGCCGCAGATCCGTTATGTGCATGCTTCACGCACTTTACCCGGACCGGCTGATGTTGATAACTGGATAACCAAATTACTCGATGCTCTTATCCGCCCTTTGAACGATAAGGAAAAAGAGTCCTATCTATGGAAACCGGATGCCCCCCGGGTCCTTTTTACGGGGACGTTGTTTGAAGCTGAAGAATTTTATCAACAGACCCGTTATATTACCCTCCCCGTGGAAGCTCCCCTGGCCGTATACACCGATGGTTTGCCCATTGTTGTTCCCACAGAAGGACGTGTCCAAGCAATGCTCAAGGGAACCTCCCATAAACCAGAGGAGATCATCTGCCTCCAGGAAGAGGCCGAAGTTATGGAGGGATTAGGTTCTCCTATGCGTAAGAAAGGGGAAAAGGTACTCTTCCAACCAAATAAAAATACTGCAACCGTCGAACAGGTTGCCGTAAATGCGGTCATGGCCGGATGCAAACCCGAACATTTACCGGTAGTACTGGCCATCGCTGAATCGGGCTGCGGCATCAGCACGACCAACTTCCCCAGCCAGGCCGTTTGCCTCAGCGGTCCGATTGTTAAGGAACTCCAAATCAATACCGGCTGCGGGCACCTGGGTCCTGGCAGTACAGCCAACGGACCTATCGGACGATCTTATCAGTTAATGGCGATCAACCTGGGCGGAGCAATGCCGGGAGTCAACCGTATGGGCTGTCACGGTAATCCTATGAATAACGGCGGTATGTGCTTCGCTGAAAATGCGGACAAATTGCCAAAAGGCTGGGATCCTTTGAATGTTGAATCTGGATATGCGCCGGATGAAAGCATCGTGATGATTATCCAGGGGATGGGCGGCATCATTGGGTCGCAATTTTCCCCGGGTGGCTATCGTGCTTTCCAGAAATCCGGGCACGGCGGCCTGGCACGGCGTTTCGGCGTCAAGGGGAAACCTGGCCCCCATAACTGGATGGAATACATTTTCCCTGACCTGTGGTCAACAAGAGAAGGCGGGTGGACGGTCATGATGGTCCCGGAAATGGCACAACACCTGGTCGATTTTGGTTTCAAGACCAAGGATGACGTTTATGAGTGGTTATGGAAACGCAGTTTTGAACCAGTCAAGCGGTACCGCAACCGCTCCTGGCCGGACTTTTTCCGAAATGGTTGGATGGGTATCGAAAAAACATCCGGCAAGCCTTGGAAAGAATTACCTGATGATTACCTGGTTCCAGCCCAGGGTGATGATCCTTTTGAAAATGTTATCCTCGTAAACGGCGGTGAGGAAGAAGCAAGTGTTCAGCTGGCCGGGGGACGCGGGGCTACTTTCAGCATCGATAAATGGCGTTAAAAAAACGAAAAAAAAGGAAAAAGACGTATTACTACGTCTTTTTCCTTTTACCAGGGTCTAAAATGGTGATGCTAATTAGTATTGACAGCCATTATCACAATAAGGTAACCTGAACGAGTTGTAATAATCCGGAAATCACAGGAGTAACTTACCTTGCGCGACGAAAATGAGGTCAGACTCAAGAAAGCTTACTGGCAGGGTGTTTACGATGCCTTGAAGAATAGTGACCGTTCCCGGTCAGAGAGAACGGAAAAGGATAAGCTTACTGCAGAAGTCTGGTTGAATGTTCTCGACTGGATTTTAGGTCAGATAGAAGATGCGGCAGGCACTCTAAACAAGCCTGACTCGAAATAAAAGAATGTTTTTAGGTATGAAAAGTGAAGCCGAACTAGAGCTGAAACGTGCTTACTGGTCTGGGGTGTACTTTGCTCTGGACCCTGAAAGGCGGCAAGTCTCCGAGAAGACAGCTAAAATGTGGGTTACAGCCGAGGTTTGGATTACTGCTATCGATTGGGTACTAGGTAAGGTTACCAACTCCGCTGCTGTTTATGGACAGTCTCCGGATGATTCTGAATTATGGGATACTTAAGCGTTTTTCCAATCTACCAGGTCACTTAACACCAGCATCCCATCATGAGGCATACCGGCATACATCTTTTCGCATTCTCCCAAGGGGAAAATATCAGACACCCCCCGGGCAGCGATATCGTCCCTTAACTCCATACGTCGTGATTCGGGAAATACACCTACCGTCGAGACATTCTGACTGAGATAGCGAAAAACGTCGTGTAAATCCGCCACTGGCCTTATTATCACTAACCGTGACAGCGGATGATCTAATAAATCAAATTCATCCCGCATCACTACCACTCCGGAAGTATAGCGGCCATCCTTTTCATTAAGATACCAGTCGGCCTGGGAATACCTGCCCCGCTTCAGGTCTTTTATCTGTCCGATGGCCGGCGGCATGACAAAACCATTAGCCAGATTATCCCATTCCGCTAGTCTGTTTTGCAGATGACGGGCAAATTGTTTTACCTGCTCATCATTCGCTTCGATATACTGCACCAACGAGGCGGTACACGATTGCTGGTTTTGAATCATCACATCGGCTACTGCCCTCCCGGCAATATCATCCAGATTAGCTGAAAATGCTTCGCGGCCAATCAAACTGATTCCATAACGAGGATTAAAGAAAACAGTCCGGGTAAATTTAGCCTGGGCTTGTACTGCGGCAACTGTTTCCGGAGCGCCCCAAACAACGATTCGGTCATATGATCCGGCTTTAAACAACTGGCTTTCGATGCTGGTATCACCCCCCGGCCAGTAAACTACCGATAAACTCCTGGTAAGTGGATGATCCGGGGCAACTGCGGCAGCAGCCAGGGAATATAGAGCTCCCGGTATCATTGCGCCGGCAGGCAATTTAATGGTAGCCGCCGATTTTGTCAGGACCGTCCGCATAATCGAAGCCAGGGGCACTTCCGGAACATTTCCTGCAGTAATATGTAATTGCCTTGTAGGCATTGCCCGGATGGAAGACTTTATTACAGGAGTAATTCCTGAGGATAATATGCCGACCGCCGATCCCGAAAAAGGTTGTACTGGAATCTCTACCCAGCCATTAAGGAATTCACTCCCGGGTTTTCCCCATGAACTCAACTCATTGTCGATCATCTGGCGTGCCGCTTCCCGGCTAAAATAACTGGATATCGAAATTAGCATGTTGTCTAGAATGATCTCAGGGAATCCCGTAGTCAAACGGTACAGCTCCATTACTTTAATGACGAAACCCGGATTACTGGTTAGTTCAGCAACTATCGATTCCAGATAGCTGAGAATTTCATTGACATTTAAGGCATAAAGCTCCCGTACCAGTTTATCGATATTGGTTTCAATTAACTCAGCAGCGGCAATCATCGGCATTATATAGTAGATATAATCGCCCGCCAACTCCCTGCGTTCCTTATCATATAAAGGCTGGCGTAATATTTGGCCTGCTGGCAACCTGACATATACTGTGTCTCTATCAATGTTCCGAAATGCATCTTCAGCTTGCTGCCGTGTGATACCGGGGGGAGTTACCAGTCTACCTTTCACCAGGAAAGGTAAGCGGACCACTCCGTCCCGGTTATTTAAAAGATCTTCTTCCTCACATAACGTTTGGATTGCCTTCACTGAACCGATCCTCAAGCCCTGATCGAACTCATGATACCGCCGCATCCTTTGACCTCCTGGCCGTGTGCCCGGCTGATGTTGATAATAGCCGGACCGTGGAGTCCACATGCGCATTCCGAATCCACCATATGCACAAAATCACTACTGATGATGAAACCCGGGTAAGATACTGCCAGGGGGTCAAGAAAACCAAAACGGCCGCTGATATCACGTCCTGCGACCGGATTTAGTTCCTCGTCATATATTACCGGTTCGATCACAGGAGGAATATGAAAGCGTCCGGAGGCGCACCTCAGCATCAAGACACTGATTTCGGTCATCGAATAGCCTTCCAGTACCATCTCCGGCGGCAGACCGAAGGTCCGTGACATCATATTTATAAGATTCTCCCGTTCCACAGCTTCCCCATTGAATGATTTCCACCCGCCTCCGAATAATACCAGGCTGCCCTTTTTCAAACTCAGGCGAGGCCATTTATTAGTCGCTATCTCACATAATTCCATCAACTGGTATGGAGCTCCGAAGATAAAGACCTTTTGCCCAGACTTCGTAGATACCATCATGCTTTGGATTATTCTTGAGTAGTTTTCTTCTTTACCGGCCCCGGAAATCGTATTTTGCAACTCTTGTATTACTGCCCGCTCTTTTTCATCACCGGTCCCCCGGAACAATAGACGCAACACTTCCGCCGGCATCTCTATCTCATAGAGGTAACTTTGTCTTTTGAATAATGAAGCCAATTCCGGGATCAGTACCTGGTTGCCCATCCTGCCCTGACGGAAGCCCAGGAATACCCCATCGAAATCAGGCAGCCCGCTTTTGCCAACAAATTGGACTAATGCTGCCGCGGGCATCGACTTTGCTAGAAACCGTAAGGATGATAGAGATAAGCGGGCCGCCAGCATCTGTGCCAGATATAACATATTGACATCTCTCGCCTTTATCCAGTCAGCCGTACTTCGGGGAACAAAGGAGAAAGTACCGGAGGTCCCGGAACTGAACACGAGTTTAATACTGGCATCGGCTAAAGAGTCCGCCCACGTGTCAATCGTACTTATTCCGGGAACCTGCGTCTCTAGACGTTGGTGATGTATCTCTGACAGCCACCGGTTCATAGAACTAAAATCATGGTTATCGAGCCATTCCTGCCGGTAACTCTTAAAAATACCATCGGAGAAAGTCAAGTGTGTCTTGATAGCCTCTATATCGGCATCTTGACCAATACCCGCTCCATATGCCAGTTTTTGATAAGCGGGTATATTCTTGAGGTAATAAACATGGTTTGACAGTAGTATTTCATGGCGCAACTCTCCGACACGGTTTAGATCGGTACCGCCGCCCGCCCATTTTTGTGAGGCTTTTACCAATTCATCCCAGAGTGTTTCTACGGACCTGATTGTTTGCGCCAAAGAAACCCCTCCCGTGATATATCATCCATTTCCTAGATTGTACCTTGATTCGCGGAATTGTAAAGGAGGAGAATAAACAATCTATCCTCTGTGAAATAAGAAAAATCCAGGTGTTCCAGGCATCTTTACTACTGAAACAACCTGAAGCTAAATTGCAGATTTTGAAGAAACAACCTCAGGCACGATTTGAAGCTGGGACCCCTCACCTTAATCCTCTCCCGCAAAGGGCGAGGAAAATAGCTCCACCGGGGACCCTGCCCCTACATGACACTGTAAGGGGGATAAAAATAATTCGTATCTAATTCGGGGTATCACAAGGCTAAATGTGTGAAACAATTCGAAGCTAATCTGGTTCAGGACGATTAAAACAGGAAAAAAGGAGGATTTATGAACTAAAGTATCACTAATCATACCAACACCTCGCTAATCTTACTTATGTCTCACAAATCAATCGGTAAAAACAGAAGTTCGGATATCATAGCACGCGTGTTCGGTCGTTGTCAAGGGGTATTGTGAAAATATACAGTCCGATTTCCGGCGATCTCTTTCATTCTCTGATATATTTCACCCAGTGGATACGGCATATCCGGATAGACATTTACATGGTCAGGACTATAATAGTCTACTAAACTGACGATTTTCCGCAGGTTTTGATAATTTACGGACACCACGTAGTCCATGTCTCCAATACGTGATATCCCGGATGAAGTATTATCACCAACGAAACGATATTGGTTGGCCAGTGCTTCAAATTCAGGTTTTTTTACAAGATCGATCAACTCTGCCATCTCGCCATCCGTCAACTGGCCGGTCTTCCATGTCCGGGTAAAGTTGCCTGACTCGGTGTAACCTCTATCCTCGACAAAAAGGACATACCCGTCCATATATATATATATGCGGTCC
>CAZSHH010000026.1:0-29565 GCA_964606525.1 uncultured Dehalococcoidales bacterium | reverse complement strand
TGGGCGGCCTGGGATGAGCTCTATCAATATGCCCTCGGGAATAACGCTGATTTTCCGGACAAGAATATTACCAGGCAGTCTTTCATCAACAACAATATCAATTACCTGGTTGTCTTGGATAACGAATATCGAACGATCTTTAAGAAGGGTTATAACCTTGTCGATGGTAGTGAAATACCTGTACCATCGAATTTCGAAGTCCTGGTAAACAAGGGTCAGTCGAATGCAAGTACTGGCAACTTTAATGGGACAACGGGTTTGATACTGTTACCGGACAGCCCGTGCATCGTCTCATTACACCAGATATTCACTGGTTTACTCGAAGGCCCGGCCAGTGGCACACTGGTTTTCGGAAAATCTATCGATACCAGCTACATGAGTGAAATTGCCGAGGTTACGAATACATCTTTTTCGATATGGCCAGGAAATGATCCCGGGATACCCGATGACCTGGTAAAAATCAGGGATACCGTCACCGGCAGGGATACGACGATCATACGCCCGATCAACCGGAACTTGATCGCAGGATACATGACGATGAACGATATCGATGGCAACCCGGAATTCATCTTAAGAGTAACCATGTCACGGGACGTCTATAACCAGGGACAGGTTACATTATTGTTCGCCGCCATCGCCATCGCTTGTATCGGACTCCTGGGGGGCTCATTATTCATCTATCTAATACGTAAAGCAGTATTTTCACGTTTTGCCGTGATATCCAGCAGTATAAACGCGATCGGTACTACGGGTGATGTCTCACACCGCATCTCAGTCGGGGGAAGTGATGAAATAACCTACCTGGCCGAAAACTTCAATAACATGCTGGATAAAATCGGGGAGACGGAAACCCAGCTCATTGCCCAGGAGAAACGTTTCGACCGCTTACTTACCTATTCTCCAAATGCCATCATCGTCGTCGACGATCAAAACAACCTTATCCTAGTAAACAAGGCATTCTGCAGCCTTTTCAATATATCGGAAGGGAATGCCATTGGGAAAAACCTATCATCGTTTATCCCGGCGGAAGAGATCGCCGTTATTGAACCATTAGTCAGCCCCACCGAAGGTTCGGTATCAATGACAGAAACCAGCATGAAAATCGGCAATGAAGATAAGAGATTTGCATTAACCATCATCACGTTGAGTCCAGGGGAATACCTGCTGATCGGAAGGGACATCACCCGGGAACGGGAAGAACAGGAAAGGTTATTCCTAAACGACAGGTTAGCTTCGATCGGGGAAATGGCCGCCGGAATCGCCCACGAGTTGAACAACCCGCTTACCGGTATCGTGATGTTATCTCAATTACTCATGCAGGGTGATTTCTCCGACGATGTAAAAAATGATATCAAAGACATTAACAGTGAAGCCATCCGGGCCACAGACGTAGTCCGCAACCTGCTCGCATTTGCCCGTAAACAACCTCCGGCAAGAAGATTAACGCAAATCAATAAAATCATATCCGATGTATTAAAACTAAGACACTATGAACAGTCAGTAAATAACATCGAAGTAGTAACCAAACTACACCCAGACCTACCGGAAGTCTTTGTTGATAATGTACAAATACAACAGGCCTTTCTCAATCTGGTCCTGAATGCAGAATATTCCATGATCCATGCCCATAAAAAAGGCAAGCTGCAGGTAGAGAGCAATATTTCCGGGGGAATGATAATCGTGTCTTTCACAGATGATGGCGAAGGAATAAAAGAGGAAAACTTAAAGAAGTTATTCCAGCCGTTCTTTACGACCAAGGAGGTAGGTGTTGGTACGGGGTTGGGATTAAGCCTTTGTTACGGGATAATACACCGGCACGGCGGGGCAATATATGCCAGCAGTAAATATGGCAGCTGGGCTACTTTCACCGTTGAATTACCAATAGATGAACCGGATAGCGATGACCCAGGCATAAAGGATGAATAATGGTATGCCGGAAAATACGATGAAAAGCATACTGGTGGTAGAAGATGAACCGGTGATCGGGGCGATCTGCAAGAGGGTACTGAATAAAGAAGGATTCAATATAGTACTGACCGATGATGGAAATAAAGCAATCAAGCTACTAGCGGAAAATAAGATCGATCTATGTTTACTGGATATCAGGACACCGGGTATGGACGGCCTGGAGCTTTATGATCATATCTCACACAATTTCCCCGGCTTATCATCAAAGACTATCTTCATGACCGGCGATTCTCTCTCCAAAAACATCCGGGAATTTACCCTCAAGGTTGGCTGCCTTTTACTGGAAAAACCTTTTTCCACACAGGAATTGATAAACATCGTGATGTCAGTGAGTAACGCCCGCTAAACATCATTTTACTAATAACCAATCTAAATCAATTTCTGCCTGATAGCCTCAGACACAGCATGAGGACGATCATTCACGCCTAGTTTATCAAAGATCTGACCTACTTCACGTTTCACAGTAGATAAACTCAGGTATAGTTTTTCACCGATTTCGGCGGTATTTTTACCATCAGCGATCAATTTCAAGACATGAGTCTCGCGTTCAGTCAAGATCAAAGCCTGGCCCCGCTGCCGAAGCCCGGTAAGTTCTTTCATCAATCCCCTGGTTAGCGACGGGGATATCGGACACAAGCCGTCGTGCACCTGGTGTACAGCATTGCCGATCTCTCTTGGTGCCGAGTCCTTTTGCAGAAAACCGGAAGCACCAGCTTCCATCGCCTTTTCTACCAGTTCTTCACCACACATGGTCAACATCAATATCCTGGTATCAGGCAATCGCTGTTTAAGTTCCCGGGTAGCATCGATACCATCCATGACCGGCATCTTCAAATCCATGACAACAACATCCGGACGAAGATTGGGAGCCATCGCCACTGCATCACTACCATTCTTCGCCATGCCGACTACTTCAATTTCCTGGTCCAGTTCCAGGATACGCCGCAGCCCTTCCAGTACAACACCATGATCATCGACCAACAGCACCTTAATTTTAGTTAATTCAATCATTTCGACACCTCAAATCTGGTTATGGTAAAAGCAACATAATTCACCAGATAATAAATCTTTAAAGTAGTCCTCTCCGGTAATATAGCCATCTTATAAACATGATCAACTGCTGTTTCCGTGAGTATCTTATTCACCCTCATTAATATGGTTAGCCCGCATGACAATAGTATCAACTTCTTTGCGGGTAAAGAGGCGCCATCCCCGCAGATCCCGGCGTTTGGCATCGCTGAATGTACCCTGCCGCAGCCACCGGAAAAAGGTTGGTTTACTAATACCGGCTTCCCGGCATACTTCGGCTGTCCTGTAGTATTTCTTACTCTCGATCATATTATGCTCAACTCCTATCAAGTAGTTACGACATATAAAAGGTACAGATAACCTTGTTAAACAACACTTGACTATTGTCACGTATATTCACACCTGTTTACAATCAACCGTTAGTACTAATGCAGGCGGTTCCGAATACACCGATAGTACCGTCCTGACCTGAATCAAGACGGGAACAGGAAAAATTGAGACCAACGGCCCGTCCTGATGAGCCAATCGTCCAATGGTGACCCGGTTTTAGATTCATATTAAGTGAACTTCGGGGTCTCCATAATTGAACTGTAATTACTTTCTCAGCTTCTTTAAAGCAGCTAATATTACGTAATTAGTTATATGAGAAATATAGGAATAACGATCTCCTGAAAAGGTAAAATGTATAACATCTCTATCCGACAACGTATTTTCGTGGTAGTACTGTGCACAACGCTGATACTATTTTCCATACTTTACCTGGCATTTGATCTAACCTTTCTTAAAGGTTATGAAGAGCTGGAAAAAGAAAATACGTCTGAGAACATGGACCGCGTGGCAACGGCATTATCAGGCCGGTTAGAGACCATAACCAGACTATGTAAAGATTGGGCAGTATGGGACGAAACATATGAGTTCGCCCAAGACGGTAATACCGGCTTCATCGAAAGGAACCTGAGCGCAACAGAAAGTTATGCCAATGTCGGCGTCAGCCTGTTTATGGTGCTGAACACCGAAGGAGAAGTAGTCTATCATAAAGGTTTTGACCATACACACTGGACCGAAATCGTATTCCCGGAAACAGAAATACAATCCCTTGCCGACAGTCCATTAGTCACTCAATCCAGTACTCAAAAAATTTCCTCAGGAATCACGATACTATCGGGCAAACCTTTCCTCGTGGTATCCGAGCCAATATTGACAAGCCTGGGAGAAGGACCAAGTACCGGGACCCTCATCATGGGCCGTTTTATCGACCCGGAAATAATCGCCGATTTTACGAAGAGTACCAACTTATCGATCTTCGTGATGGACATCAATAATGGCGGGCTGCCGCGGGAAGTCAAAGATACCCTGGTAAACCAGGTTAATAACAGCGCAGACTTTATCATCATGAAAAAACGGAACATCCTGGAAGGGTACATGATTTACAACAACATTTACGGACAGCCGGCATTTATTCTCAGAGTAGATATGCAGAGGCAAATCTACAACGAGGGCGAAAAGTCCCTTGCCTACCTGCACATCTCACTATTCTTAGTCAGTATCACTTTTTTCCTGGTTTTCTCTTATTTAATCAATGTCACCGTGATCAAACGGATGACTACCCTCAGCCAGGATGTGAATGATATCGGTAATGAAAACAACCTGGCCAAGCGGGTATCCATGCCAGGTACTGATGAAATTTCAGGGTTAGCTTCAAACATCAACAAAATGCTAGATTCGCTGGAACAATCAGAATCTGAGATACGTTCACAGAAAGAATTTATCGATCAAATCCTGGACAATACGCCAAATGCAGTACTGGTAGCAGATATACGGCAACGAGTGATATTAACGAATAGTACTTTCGATAAGCTGTTGGGTACCAGCAGCAAAAGTATGATCGGAAAGCAAATCAGTGACATCCCGCACATCGCAGAAATCACGAATAAAGCGGCGGCTTTCCTTGACAGCCAAAATCCGGGTTACCGGACGGAATTACATTGTAAAGATAATGATTTCCAAAAAAAATTGACCATAACTTTTACCCGTATAAAAGGAAATAATCTCCTGCTGGTGACCATAGCCGATGTAACAGCCGATATAGAAAGGCAAGACCGGTTATACCTGACCGACCGGTTAGCTTCGGTGGGGGAAATGGCATCAGGTATTGCACATGAACTGAATAATCCACTTTCAAGCATTGTCGGCTTATCGGAGTTATTGAAAGAAGAAGACCTGCCGGAAAGCATCCGCGAAGATATATACACAATCAATAATGAAGCGCAGCGGGCGGCGGGGGTGGTAAAGAATATGCTCAGTTTTGCCCGCCGGCATGCCTCCAACCGACAGCCTGTACTCGTGAACCAGGTAATCGAAGACATATTAAGACTACGTGCCTATCACTGGAAGATCAACAACATCACCGTAGAATGCAATATGGACCAGGGATTACCGGCAATCATGGCTGATTATTTCCAGATGCAGCAGGTATTTCTAAACATCATCCTTAATGCCGAACAGTCCATGATCGATGCCCAGGGAAAGGGTAATCTGAAGGTTAAAACTGAGAAAAAAGAAAATAACGTCAGGATAACCATAAGTGACAACGGATCAGGAATTGCCGAAGAGAACCTGAAACGGATATTCGACCCATTTTTTACTACTAAGGATGTAGGCCGCGGTACCGGGCTTGGATTGAGTATCTGTTATGGGATCGTATCTGCCCACAACGGCCAGATAGAAGTCCACAGCGAGACGGGAAAAGGGGCTACGTTTATTATAGAAATACCTTTACAGATGATAGTTCAGGAGGCGACTGGAATCAAACCGAGTTGAAACGGTACTGAAGTCAGCGATACGTAGAAAATGGTTAAATTGCACTACCGAGAGTAAATATCAACCAGGATGACAACGATGACTGTAGAAACAAGAAATGAAACCATATTAATTGTAGACGATGAAGAACCTGTACGCCGGCCTTTGCGGAAAGTACTGGTCCGTAAAGGTTACGCTTGCCTGGAAGCAGACTGTGCGGACAAAGCTATCGAAACTTTAAGCAATAATAGTGTCGACCTGGCGATCCTCGATGTAATGATGCCGCATAAATCAGGGTTAGAACTGCTTCCCGAGATCAAAGTCCAACATCCTGACATGGCAATAGTAATGGCAACCGCAGTGATCGAGCCAGAGACCATCATTGAATGTATGAGGGAAGGCGCCCGAGACTATATTACCAAACCATACGACCTGGAAAAGGTCACCCAGCGGGTAGGACTGATACTGCAAAAAAGGCAATTAGAGTTAACCGTAAAGCGGTTTCAGGAAAGCTTAAAAGGCAAGGTCGAAGAGCAGGCTACGGAAATACGCCGTATGTATATTGGAGCCATCGAGTCGTTGATTTTTGCGCTCGAGTCTAAAGATAAGTATACTGCCGGCCACTCGCGCCGGGTAAGTGAGTTCACATTAACGATTGCCCGGCACATGGGCATCCCGGATGAGGAACTGGCTGACATCAGGTCCGGAGCACTGTTACATGATGTCGGTAAAATAGCAGTCGACCCGGACATACAGAATAAACCGGGTAAACTTACAGAAGAAGAATACGCCCATATCATGATCCATACCCAGGTTGGGCCGTCGATCGTAAAGCCGATCGCCAACAATAATATCCTGGATATGATCAGGTATCATCACACCCGCTTTGACGGGCAAGCTAAAGGCCAGACAATGAGCGGAGCGCAACTGCCGCTGGCAGTGAGAATCATTACCCTGGCTGATTCATTCGATGCCATGACTTCCAAGCGGCCTTACCGGGACGCGTTCCCGATGGAGAAAGCCGTCACCGAGATATTAAGATGTTCCGGGACACAGTTCGACCCTCAGGTAGTCGAAGCATTCATGAAAATACCAGAAAGCGAAATACAGTCTATTATTAAGCAAGAATAGCTGAAGGCTGCCCGGTAATTCCACAAAGATGGTTCATGTATGTAATGGGAAATACAGAGCAGCTAACATCAGGGGGTGGCTGCGGTGGGGAGCTGGGATAAAGGCCGGGAGAACTAACCGGACTCCGGTCATTTCTCCCGGCCTTTCTTTTATTAAAAGTGCATTGACTTTGATGAACGAATCATGCTATTGATAAAGTATCAAAGACCTCCGGGGATAGAGGAGAAAATATGCTTTTATATGACTGTGATGCCTGCGGAGCCCATTTCGAGATAGACCCCGATAATATGCCGGAATTCGGCATATTCTGCCCGGAATGCGGTGAAACTGAAATCATCAAGTTAGTCCAGGGCCAAACCGAAGTGTGTGACACAGCGGAGACCAGCCAGAGTTCACCACGGCGCGGCTGATCGACCACACGAAGCAGTTGGCTTAAGTAATCAATAAAAGTAACAAAATTCCATAAGCGTCAATAACTTACCCGGGAAATTTCTCCAGAGGGTGTTACAAATCTCTGATCTATTCATTTTTTGAAGTATCGAGGGCGAATATCAACCTGCCTCATGACTGAAAATCATCAGTGAAAGAACCGCATGAAACTTAAAGACCGGGCAGAAGAACGTTATATCCAAATCACTTCCGGGGATGTGGTCCTGGATGCCGACATCTGTATACCGGCGAAAGCTGAATCGCTCATCATTTTTGCCCACGGCAGCGGCAGCAACCGCCACAGCCCGCGCAACCGGCAAACAGCGCAGGTAATGCAAGATGCCGGACTGGCCACGCTGCTGGTAAGTATGCTCTCGGTCGAAGAGGAAGCCGAAGACCTGATCAAAGGGAATCTCCGGTTTAATATCGCCTTATTAAGCAGCCGCCTGACCAGCATTACCGATTGGCTGCATGATAACCAGGAGACAGCCGGGTTCAAGTACGGTATCTTCGGCGCAAGCACCGGGGCGGCCGGGGCTTTAATCTGTGCCGCCGAACGTCCGGAACTGGTGGAAGCCGTAGTCTCCCGCGGCGGCCGTCCGGACATGGCTGCCCGGTATCTGGAACAAGTATCAGCGCCGACACTTCTGATCGTAGGTGGAGATGACTCTGCGGTCATCGACCTGAACCGCCGCGCCCTGGCTGCCCTGAAAGGTGAAAAAGAATTAGTATTCATCCCGGGAGCGACGCATCTATTTGAAGAACCAGGGGCAATCGAAAAGGTGGGAGAACTTGCTAAAAACTGGTTCATCAACCATCTGAAAACAAAATAAACGAGACTATCTGACGCTATTCTACCTCGATATGTAGCAAGTCTTCCCATAATTGAACGACAGCCGGCTGGGCCAGCTTACCGCGGCCGGAAGCCCGGGCAGCCTTAAAGATCTCATGTGCCAGGGCAGTAGCCGGGACAGGAACATCCAGGTCCCTGGCTAAAGCCAAAGCATAACCCAGGTCTTTCCAGTGGATATCGACGGTACCGCCGGGTTGGAAATTACGTGTCAACATCGCCTCGGCGCTAACCTCAAGAACCTTTGAGCCAGCCCAACCGCCACGAATCGCCTGATACAATACATTGGGCTCAAGACCACTTTTCGTACCCAGGGCAAAGCCTTCCGCCACGGCGATAAAAGTAATACCGACAATCAGGTTGTTAACCAGTTTGGCCGCGCCACCCATGCCCGTGTCACCCATCAGGACGACACTAGACCCGATAACATGGAGAACCTCCAGGCACCGGTCAAATACTTCTTTATTACCGCCAACCATCACTGACAGGGTACCGGCGACGGCCGCTTTTTCCCCGCCGCTGACCGGAGCATCCAGGAAGGAGATTCCGGCTTCAATTATAGAGTGGGCGATTTCCTGACTCACCGCAGGTGAGGTTGTGCTCATGTCGATGACCACACTGCCCGGTTTCATATTCGCCTTCAGTCCGCCGTTTCCAGTCACAACTCCCTTGACAGTCTCGGAACCAGGCAGGGAAAGAAAAACCAGGTCCTTATCCCGGGCTGCTTCGGCAATATCAACAGCTGGTTTGGCAGGGGATACAGCCCTGATTTTTTGCGGATCAATATCGAAAACAGTTAACTCATATTTTGCCGCCAAGAGCCGGGCCATGGGTGCCCCCATAATACCCAGGCCAATAAAGCCGATCTTGTCTGCCATTTCAATCCCCCCGCAAAGTCTTTACAGCCCTTGATAAAGCCGCTTCATCTCCCACATTCCCCGGAAACACCACATAGGTCAGGCCAGGCCACCGGGAACCCAGCCCCAACCGCCATACCGGAACGCCGGGTAAAATTTGCCCCAGGGCATAAGCTTCCTTAACCTGCAGCCCTACCCTGGCTATTTCGATACTGGTAATACCGCCCTTGGCCACCATGTAGGCCGGCTGGACAGTAAGGAGCGCTATTATCTCACATAAAGCGGAGATGATCGCTTTTCCCGTCACGGCAAAGTCTTCGCCCGGCTGTGTTAGAAGCTGACGGGAAGTGTAGAGCATCACGGTTTCCCCGGCAGCCAACTGCCGATCTACAACGTCAGCAACCTGGGCGATTTGCTGAGGCCTTGTTTCCGGCTGTAAAACTGCGTTGACCGGCAGTTCAACGGACGCCGCCAGGCCAGTCCCGGCTAAATGCTGTAATTGCCGGGTCGTCTTTTCCACATACGAACCCGCCAGAATCAACCCGGGGCCTCTACCGGATACCGTTTCGTGATGAGTTAATAACGCCCGGTCCGGGAAACCACCGCGCGCTTTAATGAAGGAGGCAGAACAACGGTAGACAAATATCTTGCCCCGCTCTTCAGCCGCTTGAACTGCCAAAGCCAGTATATCAAGGTCAGCATAAGCAGCAGCATTCGCGATCACAGGACGCCCATGGGCAGCAGACATCAAAATGTCCGCAACCACATCCGGACCTCCTTCCCGAAGGTTCCGGAGAGAGACGGAAACCACTTCAGCAGCTTTAACTGCTCCTTTCGTTTTTTCTTCCACCCATAATTTTAAGTTGCTGTTCTTAAAACTGAACATGGGATCACGGGCGAATTCAGTTTCACCGACGGGAACCACCTGACCTCCCTGTTCCGCCCAATGGATATCACCGATGGTGAACCGCCCCGCCTCAAGCAAAGCCGGAGTAAAAATCACGCCATCCGGTTTCAAACCATAACCATCAACCAGGGCGTCCACCTCATAAGGGAAATGGCCGCGTAGAGTACTGTCACTGCGTGAAGCGAGAAGTATCCGGCCCTGCCCCAGATCAACGGCCTGCCGCAGATTTCGCCCCACCTCCCAGGCCAGTTTCCCGGCATCCGCAGGATTCAGGCTACGGGTATTCACAGAAACGAAGGATACCGGTGAGTCCAAAGCCAGGACTCTACCCAAGGTTGCTACCGACCAATCCATATACACAGGGACATCCTGGACAGCCTGCATCCCGGTGGGATCATCGTCGATAACCACGAGACGCCGGCCTGATTTTACCAGGGCTTCCCGAATCTGACGCCGGGCATCAGGGATTTGTCTTACAGGAGGCTGGTCCTTTAAAAGATCAGATAGGTCCATAACAGTTATCTTTTTTGTCTGTCAAAGGCTATTATTTCCCCTTGTTTATATTGGGCGAGGCATGCCTCACCCCTACAGGATCAGTGTCATTTTTTTAATTCAATCGTTCGCCATTTTCATCTGCCGGGCGTTAGGACAGACGGCTTTTGCCCGACAATGAACACAAGCAACGTAACCGAAGAGGTAGAAAAAGCGGAACAATAACAGTCCGATGACGGCCAGGAAAATTACCAGCACAACCCAGGAAAAATTGATGAAAAACGAAGGTATCATCGCAATGACGGGAACGACCAGGGCAGCGATATACAGGTTATTGGGACAGAAGGTACCCTGCGCCCGCCTGGCAAAATTCTTCGGATCCCCATTACGGGCGACTTTATGTGAAATTACATTAAGCCCGGAAATACACAACGCATTTTCCAACCGGTAATAGACACAGTCCGGACAGACTTCCACCGGCATCAGGACGTACATCTGGATGAAAGCGAACACTATATACAGTGCACCCAGGGTAATCCCCAACCAGGAGCCGTAGCCGAGAATTATACCCAGGCCTCCCAAGATGAAATGAACAATGGTCGTCCCGTTGTACAGTAGTACACTGGATAACGGGTACCGGGAATAAAGCTTGGAGGTTGATACCAGTGATGTCTTCATTGTCCTGCCCTCCCTTTACCGATGCCATTTTAGCGGCCGTAAACTCCTCTTTCAAGCCCCCGCCCAAGGTTGATATATCAACCTTGACCAAACGATATAACGGAGTATAATTCTTCATAGTAAAAACTAAACAGTCCTGAAAAAGACCCTCAGACGCGAGATAGGCATACTTAAGGGCTTTTTTAACAACATAATCAGCGAAAACACGGAACCTTTTTATATAAGCAGGAGACGTTTTACGCTATAAAAAGGAGCCTCGATGACGAGCAGCAAGATCAAGGAACCCGGATTTACGACCTGGATCGACCACATACCAGCACTATATCTAGAACCTTCCAGTAAACAGACGACACACCGTCTTGTTATTACCCTGCCCGGCTTAAGCGGGACCAAGGAGAGTATGCAGCCGATCCTGCAAGATCTGGCAGCAGCCGGCTACTTTGCCCTCAGTTTCGATCCCTGGCAGCACGGGGAACGGGGCACGGAAAATCAAGAGCAAATAAGCAAACGGGTTTTCTCCAGCTTCAGGCGGCATTTCTGGCCGATCCTGGGTAATACGGCACTCGATACACTGAGGGTAATCGATTGGGCAATCGCCAACCTGGACGTGGAACCGTATATTTATATGGTGGGGACTTCTATGGGGGGAGACATCGCGGTAGCCGCCGCCGGCCTGGACCACCGCATCAAACGAGTGGCAACAGTCGTCTCCACGGCGGATTGGCTCCGGCCCGGAATGCAGGGGCAAGGAGGTACAATACCGCAAGGTGAAGCGGATGCCTATGCCCAGTACTTCTATGACCACTGCAATCCGCTCATCCATATAGACGCTTATGCCCACGGCCCGGCTATCAGCTTTATATGCGGGGCGGCGGACAACCATGTGCCCGCCGACGGCGCTCTCCGCTTCCAGGAAGCCCTTAAAAAGAAATATCCGGAGGCCGGGGCGAGAGTACGGATCATACTGTTACAGGGTAAGGGACATATGGACTTTGTAGGCCGGGAATTATGGTGGCAGGACAGTCTCACATGGTTGACAGGTAAATAACTCCAGAACAAATAGGTACGGAGAGGATGACGGGACCACCTCGCCGTAAGTACAAGATACAAAAAAAGGCGGGAGGGATCATGAAGACGGCTAAATACAGCTATTTAGTAAACACACTGAATTTCCAGAGTTCCCCGGAGAGAAAATGGGTCCATTTGACAGGCAAAGACATGGCCGGACTCAAATTGAACCTGATCTGGGAATACAGCAGTCATGCCGGTGAATGGTCGCAAGAGAAAAAAGGACACGTCCATCCTTACGGAGAGTGCCTGGTTTTTATCGGTTTTGATTACGACCGCCCCAACGACCTGGGAGCGAAAATAGAGATCTCTTTAGGTGAAGAAGGCGAGAAACACAGCTTCGATACCGGCACGACGGTTGCCTTACCACCCGGACTGCCGCATAATCCCACCACAACCATAAAAACCGACCGCCCTTACGGGGTATTGGTGATCGCACTGGATAGCGACAGCAAAACGGAAGATGTACCCGTACGACCCCATCAAGAATCAACCGGTAACAAGTATAATCACCTGGTAAAAAGCCTGGAGATGAAAGATATTCACCGGACCTCGGGCGGAAATGCCGATATCATTGCCGGATGGAACGGCAAGGATACAAAGGGAATCAACCTGAATTTCACCTGGGCTTTCCACAAGGGCACCGGCTACTGGCATGAGAAAGACCCCCACGTCCACCCTTATGATGAAGTCCTGCTCTTTGTGGGGACCGACCCATCTCACCCGGAATACCTGGGGGCGGAGATAGAAATCGGTATGGGAGAAGAACAGGAAAAACATATCTTCAATAAACCAACCCTGGTAGCCGCTCCAAAAGGACTGGTACATTGTCCTCTGAATACTCTCAGGGTGGACAAGCCTTACTGCTTCAGTGCTATTTGCTTAAACAACGAACACCTGACGACCTGGCTAGGCAAATAAGAGAAGTAATCTCTACCGGTTTTTAAGAACGAAAAAGGAGGCGGTTGATATGTCAATCAAGAATACTGAGAAAAACAAGTATGACCGGTATATCAAAGAATATCCGGTGGGAATGAGCCCGTTCGGCCCGGTATTCACCTTCTCCGGAGAGGATGATTTCAAATCCAGCTTTTCCATGTTCGTCATCGCCGTCGACCACCCTGCCCTCATGGAGGAAACTCCCCACGCCCATGACTTCGATATGTACCTGGTCTTCTGCGGGATGGACCCCAATAAGATGGATGACCTCGGAGCGGAGATCGAATTCTATTACGGCGAGGAGAGAGAAAAGCACTTAATTACTAAACCAACTACGATCTTTATCCCCAAGGGGATGACCCACTGTCCACTGAACTTTAAAAAAGTCAGCAAGCCTATCCTGTTCATCCATGCCACGATTGCCCCCCGGTATAAAAAATAGACCGTCTCCATAACGCCATCCATTATTATGTAAATAAGGACGGTAATACGGTGAAAGGGATCGTCATTTACTATTCAATGACGGGGAACACACAGAAAATAGCCCGGGCAATCCATACAGGAACCATCCAGAAGGGCATAAGTTGTGACCTGGCCCGGCTGAAAGAAGTTGATCCCCGGGAGTTAAGCAACTATGACTTAATCGGACTGGGCAGTCCGGTGATCAACCAGCAGGAGCCGCCGAATATCACCGGTTTTATCCGTTATGCCATGGCGGCGGCCGAGGGTAAACACTGCTTCGCTTTCTGTACGCACGGCGCCACACCCTGCCGCTTCCTGGCAAACGTGGTACCGGCACTGGTTCAGCGGGGATTAACCGTCATCGGCTGGAGGGATTGGTTCGGCAGCGCCTATTATCCGGTAATTCCCAAACCATACCTCACCGACGGGCATCCGGATGAGGCCGACCTGGCCGAGGCGGAAGCTTTTGGCCGGGAAATGGTAGAAAGCAGCGGGGCAATATATCAAGGCAAAGCCGGGCTGATCCCGGAATTCCCGAAAGGCAAAGCGTATGACGAAATTTATGAACCGCCGCAGACGGCACCCCAGGCCTTTCCGGAGGTCATGGCATACGGCGAACTGATGCACCGTTCATCCTTCCATATAAATAGTGAACAGTGCGTGTATCCCAAGTGCACCCACTGCATCGATAATTGCCCCGCCCACAACATCGGCCGTTCAACAAACGGGCCTGTTTTCTATCAAAACTGTGCTTACTGTTACCTGTGCGAGCAGACCTGCCCCAGAGCAGCCATCGAGATCGACTGGCGACCGTTGGAGAAAGCGCATTATGAATTAGTCCGGGGCTGGCTGCGGAAGTCCGTAGAATTCTTCGAAGACCGGGGACGGTTTCGGCGACTGGTACGTTTTGAAGACCTGGGATGGGAAACACCTTTCTGGAAAAATAAACCACCCCGCTTCCGCATACCGTAAACAAGGCTTGCCTGATTTGGAAAAAGAGAGGTAGGTGTAATGGCACGAAAGAAGGAACAAGCGATCGTCAAGGGACTCAGCCTGATGGGCTTCGGGCGGGACGGGAATTCGTCCGTCATCGACACCCAGAGCGGGAAAATCATCCGTATCCGCCCGCTGCATTACGACTGGCAGTACGACTGGACATCCCTGAATCCCTGGAAAATGGAAGTGCGCGGCAAGGTACTGGAACCGCTGACCAAGACCCTGCTGCCGCCCTTCGCCCTGGCTTACAAGAAACGGGTTTTCTCGCCGAACCGGATATTGTATCCATTGAAAAGAGAGGATTGGCATCCCAACGGCGAACGGAACCCGCAGAACCGGGGTAAAAGCAAATATGTCCGCATCTCCTGGGACGAGGCAGTGTCTCTGGCCGCCGCCGAGTTAAAGAGGATAAACAAAAAATACGGGCCGGAAGCAGTATTGTCGCAATCTGACGGCCACGGTGAAGGCAAGTCCATCCATTCTACCCACGGCAGTGCCAACAAAATTTTTACTCTGATGGGCGGCTTTACCCTGCAGGTGCGGAACACCGACAGTTGGGAGGGCTGGGCGTGGGGAGCCAAACATGCCTGGGGCATGGAACCGGTGGGGCAGATGCTGCCTGCCGCCAACCTTATCCCGGATATTGCCGAAAACACCCAGATGCTGTTGTTCTGGGGCTGCGACCCGGAGACTACATCCTGGGGCTTCAACGGACAGATGGCTAGCCGGGTCTGCTACTGGTTTACAGAACTCGGTATCAAGTGCATCTACATCTGTCCCGATCTTAATTACGGGGCAGCCGTCCATGCCGATAAATGGATACCCATCCGGCCGGGTACCGATGCTGCACTGCAGCTGGCCATCGCCTATACCTGGATAACGGAAGGTACTTATGATAAACCATACGTAGCCAGCCATACTTACGGGTTCGATAAGTTCGAAGCATATGTCACCGGGAAAGAGGACGGTATACCAAAAACGCCGGACTGGGCAGCCGATATCACCGGGATACCGGCCATGACAATCAAAGCACTGGCCCGGGAATGGGCGGCGAAAAGGACCTCGATCGCCCACGGCAACGGAGGGCCGACGGTCCGGGGTCCATATGCCACTGAACCTGCCCGCCTGGAGGTACTGCTGCTGGCGATGCAAGGACTGGGTAAACCCGGGGTGCACCAGGTCAAGATGATGGAATGGGGCATCTTCGGCCAGGGGCCGATGCCGCGCGGCCTGATGACCCCGCAGTCAAATGAGTTAGCAACGCCCCACGACCGTATCAGCGCTCCGGGTGTTCCATCCATCCAGGTCTCCGGCATGATCATTCCTAAAGGAGCGGCACCACCACCGCCGATGCCGGCGCCGCCACCAGGAACCATCGCTAAACAGATCATCCCCAAGAACCTGATACATGAAGCAATCTTGAATCCCCCCATCTCCTGGTACGGCAACGGCCGTTTCATGTCGCCGCTAGAGGACCATTTTACAAAATATACCTACCCTGCCCCCGGGTGCAGTGAAATCCATATGATCTGGACGGATACCCCCTGCTGGATCACCTGTTGGAACGACAGCAATTCCTATATCCGGGCACTACGCAGCTCGAAGATAGAATGCATCGTAGCCCAGAATCCCTGGCTGGAAAATGACTGCCTGTTCGCCGATCTGATCCTGCCCAGCAGCACGAAAATCGAAGAGGAGGACATTACGGCCGATGGGGAAAGCGGGCAGATACACACCGTGATGAGCGGAGAGAGATGTGCCGACCCGGTAGGTGAGTCGAAAAGCACTTACGAAATCGCCTGCCTGGTAGCGAAAAAACTCGGCTTATTCAAGGAATACACTGACGGTAAGACCGTGGAAGAATTAAACCGGATGAACTTTGAAAAGTCGGGAATCAAGGACTGGATCACCTACAAAGATTTCAAGAAGAAAGGATATTATGCCGTCCCGGTCGACCCGAAATGGAAGGAAACACCGCCCGGTATGCAGGGCTTTTACTTGGACCCGCAAAATAATCCCGTGAAAACACCTTCCGGAAAGATCGAGTTCGCTTCACAAAACCTGACGGAACATTTCCCCGGCGATACGGAGAGGCCGCCAGTACCTCACTGGATCGAAAAAGGGGAAAGCCACGATGAACGGATGTCTTCAACAAGAGCGAAGAAATATCCCCTGCTGTTGATGTCGAACCATCCCCGCTGGCGGGTACATGCCCAGTGTGACGAGTTGACCTGGGTCCGGGAAGCCCCCACGTGTAAAGTCCGGGGACCGGACGGGTATAATTACGAACCATTATGGATACATCCCAGTGATGCTGCAGCCCGGCAGATACAAAACGGAGATGTGGTAGCTATCTACAACGAACGCGGCACAGTCTTAGGCGGAGCCTATGTCACCGAGCGCATCATGCCCGGAGTGGCGTATATGGACCACGGTGCCCGGTATGACCCCATCGTTCCCGGGGAAATCGACCGGGGTGGGGCAATCAACACCATCACGCCGCACAACCTGACCTCGAAAAATGCGACCGGGATGGTGGTCAGCAGTTTCCTGGTTGAAGTAAAAAAGACAAACCTGGAAGAACTGCGGAAGAAATACCCCGAAGCATTTCAAAGAGAATACGATGCGGCGGCTGGTTTACGTTTTACCGCCTGGGTAAAAAAGGAGGGCAGCAGATGAAAGCATGGGTAATAGACCTCGCCAGATGCAACGGTTGTTATGCCTGCCAGGTGGCCTGTAAAGACGAGCATGCCGGTAACGATTGGATGCCGTACGCCCGGCCGCAGCCGGACACCGGCCAATTCTGGTTACAGATAAAAGAAACGGTCAGGGGCACCGTACCCAAAGTCCGGGTCACCTATCAACCAGTGCTGTGCGCCCACTGTGACAACGCCCCATGCCGGGAAGTCTGCCCGGTCAAGGCGGCGATATACCAGAGAGAAGACGGACTGGTAATCATCGACCCTGAAAAATGCACCGGCTGCCGGAACTGCCTGGAAGCCTGTCCTTACCACGTGATCTACTTCAACGAAGGACTGAATATCGCCCAGAAATGCACGGGGTGCGCCCACCTGCTGGACCGCGGCTGGAAAGTGCCCCGCTGTGCAGACGCCTGTCCCACGGAATGCATCAAATTCGGAGAAGAGCCTGAACTGAAGGCCTTCACAAAGAAAGCGAAAGATATCCATCCAGAAGCGAAGGCGAAACCCCGCCTGCGCTATCTTAGTGTCCCCGGGAAATTCATTGCCGGAACGGTTTACGACGCAAAGGTCGAAGAGGTAATTGCCGGAGCCGACTGTACACTCACCGGGACCGATGGGCAAAAACATCAAACCAGAACTGACTCCTTCGGTGATTTCTGGTTCGAAAACCTGGCTGAAAGGGAGTACTCACTGGAAATAAAAAAAGGCGGTAAAACTGCACTCATTCGCATGATCGATAATAGTGCCGATACCAACCTGGGAAATATCCCACTTACCTGACTAATACGAAAGAAGCAAAGTCAGGGCGGCCATTGCTCGCCGCCCTGACTGATGCTAATCTCATTCGTTAACAGATATAAGAGATCTATTTACCCGGGACGAACATTTACTTAATCTTTGACCGATGTAGTATAGCTGGACATCTTCCGGCTGAATATCATCAAACGAAGATTTCAAATGTCCGCATAAAGGGAGATAAACAGATGAAAGCAGTGAATTCAACAAGCCTCGATAGTCCCAATATTTTCATGGGAGGAGCAGGATTAGGGTGGATCAGCCAGGAAGGTGACCGTAAACTGAAAGAGCTGGAACTTAAGATGAAACTGGACCAGAAAAGTAAACCAGGGCCCGGTGGCCCCGGTTCTGCACCACCAAGGAATGAGAAATATGTGTTTATCGGCATTGCGGTGGGGCTGGTGGTGGGAGGCGGGCTGGGTTTGTGGCTGGGTTTAGAAACCGGCTGGCTGACACCGATCTTCTGGCTGGGCATCATGGCAGTGGGCGGGGCAGTAGTTGGCGGCCTGATAGGAAATTTTTTTAAAAAGAAGGCTGACAAGAAATACCTGCCAGATACAGATACCAGGGGCACTAAATAAGAGTTCCAGTCACTTTTTTTTACTATGGTTTTAACGGCGGCATCAACTCATTGATATTCCGCTCGAGGTTTTCCAAAAGGGCAATCGTGGTGCGTAAATCACCGAACTGGGCCGACTTGACCATGTAGCCATACCCCGATTGGATACGGGACAAAGCTTCCTGGTAGATATGGTTGCCGTGATCGGTCAATACCAGCCGGTTGACACGGCGGTCGGACTTGTCCGGAACCCGTCGCAGCCAATTTTTTTTCTCCAGGGAATCGCATAGTACCATCACAGTAGTGGCATCAGTCTTCAACCGACTGGCCATATCCCGCTGGGTAATACCGTCATGCTGTGAAAGGACAATCAACGCACCCAGTTGAGGGAAAGTTATATCCAGGGCCTTAATCTGGCGTTCGGTCCAGTGGCGGGTTTTCAGATAGATGCCCGATATCAACTGGATCATCCTGCAATATGGTTCGTCTTCAAAAAGCATGTCCTGCTCCAGGCCAAACAATAATATTTATTACCATCATATTTATTACTATTTTAACTGTCAATGTAATCACACCAGGCATGCTGCCTCATTTCGCCATTAGTATTCTCCGGTTTTCCTCCCGACTACTGCTTTTGCTAGAATAAATGATTATGTTCCAAGTCCTAAATATCGTGCTGCCTACCTTCCTGGTTATCCTGGTTGGTTTCTTCTTAGGCAAAATAAAAAAATTGGATCTGTCGGTGGTGGTCGACATCCTTTTCTATATCGGCATGCCGGCCCTGGCGTTCACGGCCATGTTGAGCAAGCAGATCATCCTGCTGGACGCCTCACGAATCTGGGCCAGCGCTTTACTGATCGTTGCTGGCACCGGCGCAGCGGCATTCATCATTTTCAAATTAGCCCGCCTCCGGCATTCCGGGCTATATGTCCCCATCATCATCATGAACGCGGTCAATATCCCCTTCCCGGTGATGACCCTGGCTTACGGCCAGGAAGGGCTCCTGATAGCGACACTCTTTTACATCCCGGTCACTATCATTTCTCTTACCGTAGGGGTGATGATATTCTCCCGGCGAAGCTGGAAGGACGGCCTGAAGGAAACACTGAAGGTCCCAGCCATCTATGGAGCCGTCCTGGGACTGGTCTTCAATCTGTGCCACGTTTCGATTCCCGAACTGATCTTCAGCCCCCTTGACCTTATCGGCCAGATGGTGATTCCCCTGACACTGCTCGTCCTGGGTTATCAGCTTGCCGCAGTACATATCACCGACCTGAAGTTGACCGCAGCCGCTTCCCTGATCCGCATCGGGGTAGGGCTGGGGATGGGCTTTGCCGCAGCGGCACTCCTTGGGCTGACCGGGGTACCGCGGTCGGTGGTCATTCTCGATTCCGCTATGCCTTCCGCCGTCAACACCTCCATACTGGCGGCGAAGTACAATAACGAACCGGAACTGGTTTCCAGCGTAGTTTTTCTAACCACAATAGCCAGCCTGTTCACTATCCCCATTCTCCTGTTAATACTAAATTGATTGACACCGATACGAAGACCCGGTTATCCTAGACAGGAAACATTATCGAGGCCAGGCATTGAGACTCGACCGTTTGCAGAAAATCCTGGGTGTCACTTTTAAAGAACCATCCTTACTGGAACGGGCACTGATACATGATTCTTATGTCAATGAGAATCCCGAACTAGCCCCTGGTTCCAACGAAAGGCTGGAGTTCCTGGGCGATGCTGTCATCGGGCTGATCATTGCCCGCAGCCTTTATCAGGATTTCCCCGATATACCGGAGGGTAAGTTAACCCATCTGCGCGCCGCCCTGGTGAAACGGGAAACCCTGGCTCATGTAGCCGAAGCCATCGGATTGGGGGACTTTCTATATCTGGGGAAAGGCGAAGAAGCCAGCGGCGGCCGGAAAAAAATCCCCAATCTCGGGGGAGCACTGGAAGCTGTCATCGGAGCAGTCTATCTCGACCGGGGGATGCGCGAGGCAACTGCCTGTACCATGCGGTTAATGAAAGCTGAATATGATCAGGTGCAGGAAACCGGGATAACACCTGATTACAAAACGCAGCTGCAGCACTATCTTCAAGGGAAATATCAGCAGATCCCGGCATACGGACTGGTTAGTGCTACCGGTCCCGACCATGCCCGCTGGTTCACCGTTGAAGTAAAAATGGGGAACGATGTGCTGGGCCGCGGCACCGGCAAGAGTAAGAAAGCCGCCGAAGCCGAGGCCGCCCGGGACGCCCTTACACGCCTCAACCCATAAATGTCACGCTATGACTAACATGTGTAAAGAATGAAAATATTTTCACTCTTTACACGTATAAGAGACTTTGCTAAACTTCAAATGGGTGCTTCATTCGGTAAAGGAGTGAGGTAAGAATATGGGGAAACGTGATATTGGTAAACGTGAAACGAAGAAACCGAAAAAAGACGTAAAGAAATCCATGGTTACTACGGCGCCGCCGGCAATAACCCCGCAGGTAGAAGTAATAAAGAAGAAACGGAAGCACGAGGACGAGGAGTCCGAGGAAGAATAGTAATCTATTCCAGAACATAACCGGGACATCTACAACGCCTGACAATGCCTTTAAGGCGTTGCGCTACACTCATTCCGGCCGGCCTCACGGCCGGCAGAAGACTTTTTTTGAAACAGTATCAATACTGATTCGAGACGCGGGGCAAGCCAGATTATATGATAATGGGACAAGAATCTTTATAGGATAAAATGATTAATATTTGGCTTATAACAATTTTTGTGTTAAGCCTGATTCTAGCGGCTTTTTTTTGCAGTGCCGAAACCGCCTTCATCGGTATGCAGAAACTCCGCCTGCAGCACCTGATCCGCATGGGGAAACCGGGGGCCAAAACCGTGGCAAAAATAATGGAGCATCCGGAGAAATTCCTTTCGACAGTACTCCTGGGCATCAACTTTTTTGAAACTGCGGTAGCCACGGTGGGAACGGTGATTGCCATTTCATTATGGCAGCAGAATGAAAATGCCGCGACGGTAGTGGCCACTATCATTATCACCCTGCTGACCCTCGTCTTTGCCGAACTGGTACCGAAAAGCCTGGCCACCCGTTTCGGAGAAAGACTAGCTTTAGCTTACGCCCGCCCTATTGAAATCATAGGCGTTATTTTCTATCCCTTTGTCTTCTTCCTGCAGCACATCGGAATCAGGTTAACCCGCATCGCCGGTGAAACCAACCCCGATCGGCCGACAATGAGTGAAGAAGAATTCCATACCGCCATCGAGATCGGGGAGAAAGAAGGAGTGGTCGAGGAAGATGCGGCGGAAATGCTACATAATGTTTTCGAATTTGGGAACCGGCCGGTACGGGAAGTGATGATACCACGTCCGGAAGTGATCGGCATTGAACGCGGTACCACGCTGGCCGGCTTTCTTGAGAAATATGCGGAAAATCCACTTAACCGTTACCCGGTGTATGAAGGGAATATGGATTTCGTGATAGGCATCCTGGCGATTAAAGACGTCCTGATGGCGCAGGCCAAGAATGCCGTGAGTCAAGACAGCCTGATCGATGCGTTGATCCGCCCGGCCTATTTTACCCCGGAAACCAAGCCTATTAGCCAACTATTTGTTGAAATGAAAGACAGTAATTACCGCATGGCCGTGGTGGTTGATGAATTTGGTGGAACCGCCGGGGTGGTCAGCCTTACGCAGCTGGTGGAAGAAGTCGTCGGGCCGGTTGGTGACGAACTGACAAATGATGATAAAGACTTTGAAATGATCGATGAGCGAACGTTTCAAATCGATGGGGGGATGCGAATCGAAGAAGCTAACGAGGAGATGGGCCTAGGGCTACCCGAGGGAGACTATGAGACCATCGCCGGTTTCATTCTCCATCTCCTGGGACGAATCCCCAGGCAGGGGGAAAATCTGAAGTATCACCATCTGAAACTGGTCATTACCCATATGAAGGGACCGAAAATAGAGGAAATCCTGGTAACCAAGGAGAAAGATAAAATACCCAAAGAAGCCGGAGAACAACGTGCAGCGACTTAGGATAAAGTTCAGCCGGGGAGAAGACATCAAATATATCTCCCATCTGGACCTGATGCGCTGCTGGGAAAGAGCCTTAAAACGGGCAGAGATTCCCCTGATGTACTCCGAAGGTTTCACCCCCCATCCCCGGATATCCCTGGCGGCACCGCTTGCATTGGGAGTCACCAGTGAAACTGAATTGATGGATATCATGGTCAGCCGGTGGGTCTCCCCGCACTGGTTTACCTCGGGTGTCAGCCGTCAATTACCCACCGGCATCGGGATATCAGGGGTATTTCCGGTAGCCCTGACACTGCCTTCACTGCAAGCTTCAGTCCGCCTGGCCGAATACCGGGTAGAAATCCCAGCGCAAGGAGGCCGGGATACCATGGAGAAGACGATCGACGATCTGCTTTCCCGGGAAGAACTGCCATGGCATCACCAGCGTGATACCGGAGAGAGGAAATACGACCTCAGGGCTTTGATCGAAGATATATGGGTAATCGATTGGAACAGCTTTGCCGCTACCCTGGGGATGAGTTTACGGTGTGACAGCGGCGGGTCAGGCCGGCCTGAACAAGTTACCCTTGCCCTGGGCCAACCGGAACCACCACTGACCATACACCGTACGAAACTGGTATTATCGGCATAAAGACCGTCAAGTCTTTTTTCAAATCTAAGGCCAAGGAAAAAACGGCAATATGGCCAGCCCAAATACCTCCCAATCCGTCGATCTGAAAAACAGGCTCCTAATTTTTTTTCAACAATACAGACTCGTAACCGGTGCCGGGCCATTACTGGTGGCGGTCTCCGGAGGAGCAGATTCGGTATGTCTTTTTCAATTACTCAGGGAACTCCAGGATAAACTGGGGGTCAAGCTTCACGTGGTACACCTGGACCACCGGCTGCGCGGCCAAGAATCCGCCGAAGATGCCCGTTTTGTAGGTGAATTAGCACGCCGTTATCGCATCCCGGCAACTATCGAAGCCCGCGAGGTGCAGGAATACCGGTCCCAGCACCACCTGTCACTCGAAGAAGCAGCCAGGGAAGTACGTTATCGTTTTTTCTCCGAAACTGCCCGTTCGCTAAAAGCGGCAGCCGTGGCGGTAGGCCATAACGCTGATGACAATATCGAGACCATCCTGATGCACCTTATCCGGGGAACCGGAACGCGCGGTTTACGGGGTCTATCTCCCATCACCAGATGGCACCCCACCAGAGAAAAGCTGATTATCATCCGGCCTCTGCTTGAAGTCAGCCGAAGGGAAATTGAACAATACTGCCAGGAGCACAATTACGAGACCAGGAATGATAAAAGCAACGCCTCAATGGAATATCTAAGAAACCGTGTCCGCTGGGAACTCCGGCCGTTATTGGAGAGTTATAATCCACAGATCAACGAAGCCCTGTTGAAACTGGCAACAATCGCCGGAGACGAACTGGCTTTTCTTGATGATCAAGTACAGCAACGATGGGATTCAACGGTAAAGAAACAGCGAGACACGATACTGCTGGACAAAAAGCAACTATTATCTCAACCGAGAGCAATACAGCGGCATTTGCTGCGTAGGGCACTGGAAGAACTGCTGGGAGAGCTAAAAGATATTGAGACCAGACATATCGACGACATGATAAAACTCCTGGAAAAACCTGCGGGAAGAAAAATCAGCCTACCATATGGCCTGTTGTTCTCCACCGAATACGGACGCTATTTACTGGGACCGGACACTGACACATTATGTCCTTTCCCCGTTTTAGAGGAGGAAACAGCGCTTCACATTCCTGGCACAACGTTTTTTTCCGGATGGCATATCACCGCCAGGGTAACCAGTGTAAGAGCAGCGGAGGCCTTACAATTTCTTGAAAGGACAAAAACTACAAAAAGCAAGAGAAGGGGAATACCCCGGGCTGGTTTTTCTGCCTATCTCGATTTTGACCTGAGCGAAGATAACCTGAAGGTACGTAAGACCAAACCAGGCGACCGCTTCCAACCTTTCGGTATGGCCGAGGAAAAGAAAGTAAGCCGGTTTATGATCGATGCCCATATCCCCCACGGCTGGCGGCAACGGATCCCCATCGTGGTTTCCTCGGGCAAAGTAGCCTGGGTGACGGGATACCGTATCGACGACCGGTTCAAGGTAACTGAGAAGACGAGAAAAATACTGAAATTACATTTCCGGCTGCAGTAAATCTACGCAGGCGGAGAAAACCTCAGGTATAACATATTCATGCGATTAAGGCTGTAATTTTTCAAATTACCGGTACTCTGGTATGATGTTTCGGTATAAAATTCATCGGTCAGGAGAGACAATGAAGAAAGTACTATTACTAATCACTCTCGGCCTGGTAATGGCCAGCATGTTACTCACCTCATGCGGCAGCAGCGAAACTAACAAGATACGTGTTGCTACCGATGCCACATGGCCTCCATTCGAATACGTGAACGACCAAAAAGAAATCGTGGGTTTTGATATTGACCTGTTCAAAGCCGTCGCTGAAAAAGAAGGGCTGGAGATAGAGTTTGTTAATGTCGGTTTTGACCCGCTGTTAGCTGGCATGGCTCAAGGGACTTATGATGCCGCGATCTCTTCCATCACCATTACTTCCGAGCGCCAACAAGATATGCTTTTCTCAGATCCGTATTATGCAGCCGGCCAGATCGTTGTCGTCCGCAAAGACAATGACACGATCAAAGGGATCGATACGCTGAGCGGTAATGTAGGGGCTCAAATCGGAACCACCGGCGCCATGGAAGTGGAAAAAGTAGCTGCCGCCAAACTAAAAACCTATGATGACGTCGGACTGGCTTTCCAGGACCTGGTTAACGGACAGATAGATGCCGTTGTGAGTGACAACTGGTTAGCCCTGGGTTACGTGGCTAAAAATGAAAATACTCTCAAGACGGCGGGGGAAATGTTTACCAGTGAGAGTTATGGTATCGCCGTGGCAAAAGGCAAGACCGATCTGCTGGCGAAAATAAACTCAGGCTTAGCCAAGGTAAAGAATGAAGGACTAATCGAAACCCTGTCCAAGAAATGGATCGAAAAATAGGGGGGGACTAACCGTTGGGGAGTGTGTTTAAAGGCTGGGGCAGGGGATTCTGGCGCAAGCCAGCGGACACCACCGAGAAGCTAACCTCAACCCAGGTGGAAATCAACAAAGTACCGGGGGCCGAGCTCAGTGCAAGGCTCGACCCCTGGTGGTGGCTTGTGGTTGTGGTAGCAGCGGTAATCGCACTCCTCCTGATATTCCTATCTGATCCGTACCTGGATATCCTGGTTTTTGTCAGTGACGGCCTCCTGATTACAGTAATCATTACCATCGTCTCGATCGTCTTCATCATCCTGGTCGGATTAATCGGCGGCCTCGGGCGGATCTCAAAAAATCCTGTCATTTACCTGATATCTACTTTATATGTTGAAATAATCAGAGGCATCCCGTTACTGGTACAACTCATCTGGTGGTATTTTGCAGCGCCAGTAGTTATCAAGACGATCGGCCAATTGATCCATGTACCGGCATTAGCCAATTACCGTTCAAATGCCATATTCCTGGCCATCCTCGGCCTGGTAGTCTGCTACGGAGCTTACATGAGCGAGATATTCCGGGCCGGTATCCAGAGCATCCCCAAAGGGCAAATGGAAGCGGCGCGCAGCCTGGGCATGAGTTATATTCAGTCGATGCGGTACATCATCATTCCCCAGGCGATCAAGGTGGTGCTCCCCCCGGTAGGGAATGAATTTATAATGTTAATGAAAGACACCTCGCTGGTAAGTGTCGTCGCGGTAACCGACTTGACACGGCGGGGCCGGGAGTACATGGCCGTGCATTTCAACCCCATCGAGGTATGGACACTGATCGCCCTGCTTTATCTGATCATGACCTTATTATCCGCCCGGTTGATCGCCTGGCTGGAAAAACGGCGTTCGATGAGGCAAGTATGAGTGAGTCAATCATCCGCATCGAAAATATCCATAAATACTACGGGCGCGTCCATGCACTGCGGGGAGTCAGCCTTAACGTAGAGAAGGGCGAGGTAGTCGTGATACTCGGGCCCTCCGGTTCGGGAAAATCAACTTTACTCCGCTGCATCAATCACCTGGAAGTATATGATGCCGGGAAAATTACAGTCGATGGGATACTTTTAAAAAGCGCCCAGAACATCAATGCGGTACGGCGGGAAGTAGGCATGGTATTCCAGTCATTCAACCTGTTTCCCCATTTAACCGTCCTGGATAACCTTATTCTAGCCCAGAAGGTCGTTCGCCGGCGCCACCGTACCCAGGCAAGAGAAATCGCCTCCAGCCTGTTGGTAAAAGTCGGGATCGCCGATAAAGCGAGTTATTACCCCGGGCAGCTCTCCGGCGGACAACAGCAGCGGGTGGCTATCGCCCGGGCATTGGCGATGAATCCCCATATCATGTTATTTGATGAACCCACGAGTGCCCTCGATCCGGAAATGATAAAGGAAGTACTGGACGTGATGATGGCCATGGCAAAAGAAGGCATGACCATGGTAGTAGTGTCACATGAAATGGGTTTTGCCCGGGCGGCTGCCAGCCGCTGTATTTTCATGGATGAGGGCCAGATAGTCGAAGAAGGGCCTCCCGAACGTTTATTTTCTTCTCCTGCGCAAGAAAGGACCAGAGCGTTTCTCAGCAAAGTCCTCTAGATGCAGATACCAAAACTGTCCAACCTGAAGAAATCACCTGTCTTAGCGTTGACCGCGTTACTGGCAGTAACCGCAGTCTGGGGTTCAACCTTCACCCTGGTCAAGAATGCGATTGCCCATATCCCGGTGATGGATTTCCTGGCCATTCGTTTCCTCCTGGCAGCCATGGTCATGATCGCTTTACAGCCCTTGTGTATAAGGCGTCTAGAACGCCGGGGAATATACCGCGGCATCATCCTCGGCCTGTTCCTGGGCGGGGCATATATCGCCCAGACATTCGGCCTGATATGGGCTTCGGCAACGGTATCAGGTTTCATCACCGGGACGTTTGTGATTTTTACCCCATTCGTATCGTGGATCGTGCTGCGCCAAAAACCGCAGTGGCCGACCTGGGCGGCGGTCGTCCTGGCAAGTGCAGGGCTGGCTTTATTAGGGCTGAAAGGATGGTCGCTAGGGCCGGGCGAACTATTAACTCTATTATGTGCGGTTTGCATCGCCATACATATCGTCGGACTGGGCGCGTGGGCGCCTTATCATGATGCCTACGGATTAGCTTTTATACAGATAACTACGGTAGCAGTAATATCTCTGGCTGCCGCAGCTCCACAGGGAATAGTGATAACCTGGAACGCCGAAGTCTGGCTGGCCCTGGGTATTACTGCTGTATTTGCGACTGCTTTTGCCTTCATCATCCAGACCTGGACACAATCCATCGTCGCCCCGACAAGCGCGGCGATCGTTTTGACCATGGAACCGGTGTTCGCCGGAATATTCGGTGTCGTTTTCGGGAGCGATCTGTTAACTATCAGAGTAGTAATTGGAGCGGTATGTATCTTAGGAGCAATGCTGATGGTACAACTGATACATAAAAGTAAAACAGCGCCATAATATAGACCTGTTATATCAAGCGCTACCATGATTTAGAGTACCGATGTACTGATAATTGGCAAAGCCCGGTGAAATCTGGTAAACTTTGAAACCGTATTTGCTACCCAGGAGGGCTGATTTGAGTACCGGTCAACAAATCGTAAACGCAGTAAAGAAAGAAGGCAGAACACTGCTTACAGAAATCGAAGCGAAAAAAATGTTGAAACAAGCAGGTATCAGTGTAGTAGACACCCGGCTGGCAGCTAATGAAGATGAAGCAGTCGCCATCAGCCGTGAGATGGGATTCCCGGTGGTCTTGAAGATCGCATCTCCGGACGTCGTACATAAAACCGATGCGGGGGGGGTCAAACTCAATTTAAAGACATCGGCACAGGTAGCCAAGGCCTTCGAAGACATCATGAAGTCGATCAAGGCACAATATCCCGAGGCGAAGATACAAGGTGTTTCCGTGCAAAAAATGGCGCGGCCGGGAGTTGAAGTAATCATCGGCATGTCGAAAGACGCCCAATTCGGCCCGGTCATCATGTTCGGCCTGGGCGGGGTGTGGGTTGAGGTTCTTAAAGACGTCTCCTTCCGGATCGTACCGCTGGAACCCAGGGATGCCCGGGAAATGATACAGGAAATCAAAGGCCGGCCTTTACTCGAAGGGTACCGCGGGCAAGAGGCGGTAGATAAAGCCAACCTGGAAAAATTGATCTTAAAAGTTTCGAATTTCGTGGAACAACATCCCGAGATCAAAGAACTTGACCTGAATCCGGTATTTGCTTATAAAGATGGGGCAACTGCGGTAGATGCCCGCATAATCCTGGAGAATGACCCGGCGTGAATTTGAAGTCCTTTCTCCGGACCACTGCTGAAAAATATCAAGACAAAACGGCGTTAAAGTCCGGAGAAAAGCGCCTATCATATACCGAACTGGATAAAGCTTCGAACCGCGCAGCACATGCCTTTTTACGCATGGGTATCAGCAGCGGCGATAGGGTAGCTTTTCTTCTTGGCAACAGCCTGGAATTCATAATTGCCTTTTTCGGCCTGGTAAAAACCGGGGCAGTCATCGTTCCGCTTGATCCAAAATACAAAATTACTGAAATAAAGGCCCTTTTTGCAGATTGCCAACCCCGGATACTGTTGACCGAGAGTCCTTGCCTGGAAATGATCGGCTCGGTGCCGGGCCTTTTTCCCTATATCGAGAAGATAATCGATCTAAATGAAAAGAAACATCCGGGATATCTGTACTTCAATGATATCCTCACGGACATGCCAGACACCGCAGTCGATTACGAACCATCTTCCGATGATCTCGCCGTAATCGCTTACACTTCCGG